>NZ_JBEPNK010000070.1:0-1042 GCF_040546245.1 Arthrobacter sp. UYEF3 | reverse complement strand
GAGGGATTCTGGCGATTGACGAAACGGGGTTCCTGAAGAAGGGCACCGCTTCGGCCGGGGTGGCCCGCCAGTACTCGGGCACGGCCGGGAGGGTGGAGAACTGTCAGATCGGGGTATTCCTGACTTACGCGTCACCGCTGGGACGCACCTTCCTTGACCGGGAGCTGTACCTGCCCAAAGCCTGGACCGAGGACCGGGAACGCTGCACCCGTGCGGGAATCCCGGAGGACCGGGCCATGGCCACGAAACCGGTGCTCGCCGCTGACATGATCGAGCGCGCCCTGGACGCCGGGATAGAGGCCGCATGGACGACCGGGGACGCGGTCTATGGCCAACACCCGGGCCTGCGCCGCCGGCTGGAGGCCCGCGGCATGCATTACGTCATGGCAGTGCCCATGAACCAACGCGTCACCACTCCCGGCCCTGGATTGCCGGGGACCGAGTCGCGGGCCGATGAGCTCTTTGCCTCCCTGGACGGGCGCGCCTGGCGCACCCGCACCGCCGGGACCGGCAGCAAAGGAAACCGGCTCTACGACTGGGCCCGGACCCGGATCCACGGACCGGCCGAAAGCGGCGAACACTGGCTGCTGGCCCGCCGATCCCTGAAGGACCCTGCCGATCTGGCCTACTTCATCTGCCACAGCCCGAAAAACGTCACGCTGGCCGAACTCGCACGGGTCGCCGGCGCCCGCTGGGCGATCGAGGAAACCTTCCAAACCTCGAAAGGCGAGACCGGACTGGACCACTACCAGGTGCGCCAGTACACCGGCTGGTACCGGCATATCACCCTCTCAATGTTCGCCCATGCCTTCCTGAGCGTCATCCGCTCAAAAAAAGGGGCCCACATCCAAGCTCCCACGACCTGGTAAGGCTCTCCCTGCCGGAAATCAGGCGACTGATCGTCCTCATCGCCTGGCCCAGGCACCACGACCCCGGACACGTGATCCATTGCTCCCTCTGGCGCCGAAAACACCAACACCGAGCACAACAACACCACTACAAAGCCCGCGGACACACTCAACAAACGCGACTGTAGTACTAG
>NZ_JBEPNK010000069.1:0-1093 GCF_040546245.1 Arthrobacter sp. UYEF3 | reverse complement strand
GGTTACGTCCATTAGCGTGGTGTAACCGGCCCTGATGGGCGTGTTTGCCAGATGCGAAGGCGGTCACCGCGTGATCCTTGGAAATGACAGTCCAATGTCTTTCCTGAAGGAGAACTCCGCGATGACCGCACCTTATTCTATCGATCCGACCCGTTTCCTGTCGGAGCAGCTCGAGCAGGCGTCCCCTGATCTGCTGCGCCAGATGCTCCAGACCTTCATCACAGCCCTGATGGGAGCCGAGGCCGACGCCGTCTGCGGCGCCGAATACGGCCAGGTGTCCACCGAGCGGGTGAACTCCCGCAACGGCTACCGCCACCGGGACTTCGACACCCGCGCCGGGAGCCTGGATGTCGCCATTCCCAAGCTGCGCCAGGGCACGTATTTCCCTGACTGGCTGCTGGAGCGCCGCCGCCGGGCCGAGGCCGCCCTGACCTCGGTGGTGGCGACCTGCTACCTGCTCGGGGTCTCCACCCGGCGGATGGAGAAACTCGTCGAATCCCTGGGCATCACCAGGCTGTCCAAGTCCCAGGTCTCGATCATGGCCCGGGACCTCGATGAGCAGGTCGAAGCGTTCCGCACAAGGCCCCTGGATGCCGGCCCGTACACGTTCGTCGCCGCCGACGCGCTGGTGTTGAAGGTCCGGGAGGGCGGGCGGGTCGCCAACGTCCACGCCCTGGTCGCGACCGGCGTGAACGTCGACGGGCACCGGGAGGTCCTGGGGATCCAGGCCACCTCGTCCGAGGACGGGGCCGGCTGGCTCGGCTTCTTCCGCGACCTCACCGCCCGCGGGCTGACCGGGGTGAAACTGGTGACCTCCGATGCACATGCCGGGCTCGTCGCGGCGATCGGGGCAACCCTGCCCGGCGCGTCCTGGCAGCGCTGCCGAACCCACTACGCGGCGAATCTCATGTCCCTCACACCCAAGACCTCCTGGCCCTGGGTGAAAACCCTGCTGCACAGTGTTTACGACCAGCCCGACGCGGACGCCGTGCACGCCCAGTTCGACCGCGTCCTGCGCGCCCTGGAAGAAAAACTGCCCAACGTAGCGGACCACCTCGAAACCGCCCGCGCCGACGTGCTCGCGTTCACGCCG
>NZ_JBEPNK010000068.1:0-1152 GCF_040546245.1 Arthrobacter sp. UYEF3 | reverse complement strand
GGGACTGTGGAAATAACGGTGTATCCGGCCCAACACGCCAGGCCGTGAGCCTGGCGGGAAGGAGCCGATATGACGGCGACACTGGATGCTGTGAAAAACACGGCGACCGCTACGAAAAAGAACGAGGCTTCCGAGGCTGATGCAGCCCGTGAACTGGTCCGGATGGCCAAGGAGCAGGGGCTGTCCCTGACGGGTCCGGATGGGCTGCTGAAAATGCTGACCAAGACGGTCATCGAGACGGCCCTGGACGAGGAAATGACCGAGCACCTCGGGTACGGAAAGCACGAGACCGCGGCCAAGGAGACCGCCAACTCCCGCAACGGCACCCGCGGCAAAACGGTCCTCACGGAAACAACCGGCCCCGTCGAAATCGAGGTACCGCGGGACCGGAACGGCACGTTCACACCCGTCATCGTCGCCAAGCGCCAGCGCCGCCTGACCGGGGTCGATGAGATGGTCCTCTCGCTCTATGCCAAGGGCTTGACGACCGGGGAGATCAGCGCCCATTTCGCCGAGATCTACGGTGCTTCTGTCTCCAAGGAGACAGTTTCGCGGATCACCGACAGGGTCCTTGAAGAGATGGCGGCGTGGCAGAACCGGCCGCTGGATGAGGTCTACGCGGCGATCTTCATCGACGCCATCGTGGTCAAGATCCGGGACGGGCAGGTCGCCAACCGGCCCATCTACGCCGCCATCGGCGTGACCCTGGACGGGGAGAAGGACATCCTCGGCCTGTGGGCCGGCACCGGCGGAGAGGGCGCGAAGTTCTGGATGAGCGTGCTCACCGACATCAAGAACCGCGGCGTGAAGGACACCTTCTTCCTGGTCTGCGACGGACTCAAAGGCCTGCCCGAAGTCGTCACGAATGTCTGGCCGCTGACGACCGTGCAGACCTGCATCATTCACTTGATCCGGAACACCTTCCGGTTGGCCTCGAAGAAGGACTGGGACGCCCTCAAACGCGATGTGAAGCCCATCTACACCGCCCCGAATGCTGCGGCCGCGCGGGAGGCGTTCGAGGAGCTCACGGAGCGCTGGGGCAAGAAATACGGGGCCATCGTGCGGCTGTGGGAGAACGCATGGGAAGAATTCATCCCGTTCCTGGACTACGACGTGGAAATCCGGCGCGTGATCTGCAGCACCAACGCGATC
>NZ_JBEPNK010000067.1:0-1171 GCF_040546245.1 Arthrobacter sp. UYEF3 | reverse complement strand
TGTGTCTGTTGTTTGAGAACTCAATAGTGTGCCAAGTTTGTTGATACCAATTTATTGTATTGAATTGGTTGATTGTGCCGGACTGTGCCACCCCGTGGTGTGGTTTGGTGTTTTTGGCTGGTTTCGAATTTTGTGCAGCCGGGTGTCCGCGTTTTCCCGTGGTTCCTGGTTGTGTCTGTGTTTTTCAACGGAGAGTTTGATCCTGGCTCAGGATGAACGCTGGCGGCGTGCTTAACACATGCAAGTCGAACGATGAACCTCACTTGTGGGGGGATTAGTGGCGAACGGGTGAGTAACACGTGAGTAACCTGCCCTTAACTCTGGGATAAGCCTGGGAAACTGGGTCTAATACCGGATATGACTCCTCATCGCATGGTGGGGGGTGGAAAGCTTTATTGTGGTTTTGGATGGACTCGCGGCCTATCAGCTTGTTGGTGAGGTAATGGCTCACCAAGGCGACGACGGGTAGCCGGCCTGAGAGGGTGACCGGCCACACTGGGACTGAGACACGGCCCAGACTCCTACGGGAGGCAGCAGTGGGGAATATTGCACAATGGGCGGAAGCCTGATGCAGCGACGCCGCGTGAGGGATGACGGCCTTCGGGTTGTAAACCTCTTTCAGTAGGGAAGAAGCGTAAGTGACGGTACCTGCAGAAGAAGCGCCGGCTAACTACGTGCCAGCAGCCGCGGTAATACGTAGGGCGCAAGCGTTATCCGGAATTATTGGGCGTAAAGAGCTCGTAGGCGGTTTGTCGCGTCTGCCGTGAAAGTCCGGGGCTCAACTCCGGATCTGCGGTGGGTACGGGCAGACTAGAGTGATGTAGGGGAGACTGGAATTCCTGGTGTAGCGGTGAAATGCGCAGATATCAGGAGGAACACCGATGGCGAAGGCAGGTCTCTGGGCATTAACTGACGCTGAGGAGCGAAAGCATGGGGAGCGAACAGGATTAGATACCCTGGTAGTCCATGCCGTAAACGTTGGGCACTAGGTGTGGGGGACATTCCACGTTTTCCGCGCCGTAGCTAACGCATTAAGTGCCCCGCCTGGGGAGTACGGCCGCAAGGCTAAAACTCAAAGGAATTGACGGGGGCCCGCACAAGCGGCGGAGCATGCGGATTAATTCGATGCAACGCGAAGAACCTTACCAAGGCTTGACATGGACTGGAAACA
>NZ_JBEPNK010000066.1:0-1333 GCF_040546245.1 Arthrobacter sp. UYEF3 | reverse complement strand
TGACTTCTATTTTCAAAACCACCGGAGGCTCCATGTCGCCTCCGGATATCCACCCACGCACCTACCACGGGCAGGTCACCTCATTTTCGGACTAGCGGCACGCCGACGCGATGCCCGACGGACTCCGGCCGGTGGCACTCCTGACCTTCAGGGAACAACCCCGTTCGGAGGCCCGCGCTACCCTCGTATTCTTCCGCACCGAGGGCGTGGAGTTGAAAATCATTTCCGGCGACGACCCACGGACCGTCGCGGCCATCGCACGCCGGGTTGGCCTTGACGTCGCGCATGGCGTCGACGCACGGTCGCTGCCGGCGGACCCGGTGCTTCTCGAAGAGGCGATGGAGACCGATGTTGTGTTCGGACTCGTCACCTCGCAACAGAAGATGGAGATGGTCGCCGCGCTGCAACGGCGGGGTCATACCGTGGCAATGACCGGAGACGGAGTCAACGACGCCCTCGCCCTGACGACGGCCGACCTCGGCATCGCCATGAATTCCGCCGTACCGGCCACGGAGACGGTGGCACGCTTGGTCCTCCTCGACGGCCGCTTCGACCGGCTTCCGCAAGTCCTGGCGGAGGGCCGGCGGCTCATAGCCAACATAGAACGGGTCCTCGAGCCTCTTCGTTAGCAAGGCTGCATATTCCGCAGCCATCGCCATCACTTTCGGGCTGCTGCAGGCAGTCCCCGTTCCCCCCACGCCAGCTGTCCTTCACGGACGGCCTGACGATCGGCATCCCTGCGTTCATCCTGGCCCTAATGCCCAACGGCCGCCGCTACAAACCGGGTTTCCTTCGTCGTACGCTCTGGTTTTCGCTGCCTGCCGGGCTCATCGTCGCCGGGTCCTTGCTGGCGCTCAACGGCCTCGCGACGCTGGAGGGAACGCAGGCACCGGACACAGTTCGTTCCGCGTCAGTCATCACGCTGTCGATTGCGGGGGCTCTGGATCCTGTCGGTAGTGTCGCGGCCGCTCAACACCGGCAGGGTGGCAATCCTGGCTGTCATGTGTGCCGCGCTCGTCGCCTTGTTCGAGCTCCCAGTGGCTCAGTCAGGATTTCTTCATCCTCTCTTGGCCGAAGGATGGCCTCCTGTTCCTGGCGCTGGCTGCAGGCGGAGCGGCCGGACTCGCCATCGAGGTCCTCGCCTGGCTTCACCGCCGGACCTTTCCCCGCTGAGTCGGGAAAGGCCGACAAGTGCCGTTAAATAGCTCAGGCCCCGACAGTGTGTGTCGGGGCCTGGCTTTAATGATGTTCCGGCGGTGACCTACTCTCCCACACCCTCCCGGGTGCAGTACCATCGGCGCTGTGGGTCTTAGCTTCCGGGTTCGGGATGGGA
>NZ_JBEPNK010000065.1:0-1397 GCF_040546245.1 Arthrobacter sp. UYEF3 | reverse complement strand
TGAGTATTTGATGCCTTGAGAGCCACCCAATCTTGCGCTTCAGAGCCACCGATCGTGCGGAAGAGAGCCAGTGGTGGTGTGCTTGGGAGCCACTGGCCCTCGACCTGATCGTTAGGCGCTGGCCAGGGCGGTCTGCTCCCTCATGTTGTAGGTGCCGGTGTCGACCCAGGTGGTGTTGTGGATGATGCGGTCCATGATGGCGTCGGCGTGGACGCCGGCACCGAGGCGGTGATGCCAGTCCTTCTGCTGATACTGGGTGCAGAACACGGTCGATGTCTCGCCGTAACGGCGCTCCATCAACTCCAGCAACATCGTCCGCATCGATTCCGTCGGCCGATCAAGTAACCACTCGTCGATGACGAGCAGGGTGAAGGCAGCGTATTTCCGGAGGAACTTGCCGGCGCCGCCGGGGGTGTCTTGAGCTGCGACCCAGGCCTCCTCGAGGTCGGGCATCCGAACATAATGGGCGCGGATCCGATGTTCGCAGGCGCGTTTCGCGATCGCGCAGCCCAGATACGACTTCCCCGACCCGGTGAACCCCTGGAAGACGACGTTCTGCTGCCGAGTGACGAACAAGCAGGTCCCGAGTTGGGTCAGGAGCTGCCGGTTGAGGCCGCGCTCGTCGAGCAGGTCGATGCGCCGCAGGTCCGCGTTGGGGTAACGAAGCCCCGCCCGTCGGATCAGCCCGTCCACTTTCGAGTGCATGAAGGTGGAGTAGGCGTCGTCGACGACCAGGCGGACCCGTTCCTCGAACGACAAGCTGATGCTGAGGGTGTCGTCTTGGAGGTCGATGGCCTCCACCAGCTCGCCGGCGTTCATCTCGCGGAGCTTGCGTTTGGTCTCCCCATCCAGGACGCTCATCGGGTGCCTCCGGCGTAGTAGGCGCCGCCGCGAACATAACCGCCATCATCCGGCTCGGGCTCGGGGGTGTGTCCGGTTTTGTCCTGTCCGGTGTCGAGGATCGGCCGCAGGTGCGCATAGCGGGGTGAGCGGATCGGGCCCCGCAGCGCCAGCGCGCAGGCCGCTTCGAGGCGTGCCGGGGAGAATCGGCGCGACAGTTTCAGCACCGCCAGCGCCGCGTCGAAGCCGGCCTCATCGATGAACACGGTCTCGAAGATCTTGGCTGTCACTGCCGCCGTCGCAGGTCCGACCCGCGCCGCCCACTCCTCGATCCGGCCCCGGTCCCAGGCCTGGAAGCTGCGCCCCTCGGGCAGGTCCGCCTCGTTCGTCCGATACTGGTTGCTGGCCGTGGCCGGCAGCAGCAAATGGCTGGTCAGTCGCTCGTCACGCCGGTAAACCTCCAGCATCGTCTCCGTCACGCGCAAGTCAACGAGGGCGCCGATATGGCTAAAAGGGACGGAATAGAAGTTCTTCGCCCAAACCACGTGAGCGTTGGC
>NZ_JBEPNK010000064.1:0-1431 GCF_040546245.1 Arthrobacter sp. UYEF3 | reverse complement strand
CCAATGCCGTTTACTTAGCACAGTTGTGTTAATCTCTCGGCATGGCGCGAAGCGGATGGGTGACCCCGGAGGGTCCTGAACGGTTGACTGACCACATTTCCTTGGGTGTGTTGACGCGGGTTTTCCCGGCGGATGTGGTGGATGCGGGGATCGGGCGTACCGGGGCACTGGAGCAGCGGAACCGTTTGCTGCCCTCGCGGTTGATGGTCTATTACGTGATGGCTCTTGCGTTGTTCTCCAACGGATCCTACGAGGAAGTCATGCGCTCGTTGCTGGCGGGGATGGAATGGCTGAGCGGCCGGTTCCGGGAGTGGGTGATGCCGACGAAAGCCGCGATTTACAAGGCGCGGAACCGGTTGGGTTCGGCGGTGATGGTGGAGTTGTTCGCCGAGGTCGCCAAGCCGTTCGCGGCCCCGGACGGGCCCGGGTTCTACAAGGGGTGGCGGCTGGTGTCCGTGGACGGGACCACCCTGGACCTGGCCGACACCCCGGCGAACGAACGCGCTTATGGCCGGCCGGGGACGAACACGGACTTCAAGAGCGCGTTCCCCCAGGCGAGGGTGCTGGGGTTGGTGGAATGCGGCACCCATGCGGTCTTCTCCGCGGTGGCCTCCCGCTACGACACCAGTGAGCACGACCTGTATCCGGCCCTGCTGGCGGACCTGGCCACAGACATGCTGGCCATGGCCGACCGCGGGTTCTATTCCTATACGGCGTGGAAGGACAGCGCCGCGACAGGAGCCGCGTTGTTGTGGCGGATGAGGACCAACAGTGCCCTGCCGTCGCTGGAGGACTACGCCGACGGCTCATACCTCTCAAAGGTCTATCCCTCCAGCAAGGACCGGGCCAAGGACAGCAACGGCATCCCGGTCCGTGTCATCGACTACGAAGTCACCACCGAGAACAAGGCCACCCCGGGGAACGAAGCCGTTGCCAGGGATGAAGTGAGCAAGTTCCTATTGATCACCACGATCCTGGACCCGGCCGCCGCACCGGCCGAAGACCTGGCCCGACTGTACGCCAGGCGATGGGAAATAGAGTCCAGCTTCGATGAACTCAAAACCCACCAGCGCGGCCCCGGCATCGTGCTGCGTTCCAAAACACCAGACGGCGTGCTCCAGGAAATCTACGGCCACCTCTGCGCCCACTACGCGATCCGGTCCCTCATCGGCACCGTCGCCGCAGAGTTCGACGAAGACCCCCTGCAGTTCTCTTTCACAAGGACCCTCCGGGCAGCTCGCCGATCCCTCGCCGCGCGCCCGGCTTTTTCCCCCTCAGAAGCTGGCTGAAGCCTTCGCCATTTTCTGCCGGGAAATCCTCCACGAACTCCTGCCCCCACGCCGGCAACGCACCGTCCCCCGCGCCGTCAAACGCAAAATGTCCAACTGGCCACTCAAGAAAACACCAAAAAACACAAAGTAAACGGCATTG
>NZ_JBEPNK010000063.1:0-1448 GCF_040546245.1 Arthrobacter sp. UYEF3 | reverse complement strand
GGCTCTTCAGAATTGAGAGTGTAGTTTCGGTCTGAATCCTCCGGATTCCAGGAGGGATCTGGCGATGTAGTTGGTGAGGTTGCGGAAGCCGAGGGCGGAGCCGCGGAGGTGCTCGAGCCGGCCGTTAATGGCTTCGGTGGGGCCGTTCGAAGTGCCGGGTCGCTCAAAGTAGGCCAGCACGTCCTGGGCCCGGCGTTTGAGGGTGCGCCCGAGGGTTCTGAGCTCGGTCAACGCGGTCGGGACGCCGCTGCTGAGGGAGTCGATCACGGCTTGCATCATCACCCGCCCTTTGGTCCGGTCTGGTTCCCGATAGGCGGCAACCATGCGCTGGTAGGCGCCCCAGCTTGCTTCGACCTCAATATGGGTTTCGGTGGAGAACAGAGTTTCCAGGCGTGTGAGTTGTTTCTCGGTGAGCAGGTCAGCGCCTGTGTGGAGGGTCCGGCGGGCCGAATACAGCGGGTCCCCGGCCCGTCCGCGGTGCCCGCAACTCTGCTGCTGAACCCGCCGGCGGCAATTGTCCAGGGCATCCCCGGCCAGCCGGATGACATGGAACGGGTCCATGACCGGGACCGCGGCCGGGAGTTCCTCGGCAGCAGCGCTCTTGAACCCGGAGAACCCGTCCATGGCCACGACCTCAACCCCGTCCCGCCAGTGTTGGGGGCGTTCCTGCAGCCAGGTCGCGAAGACCTGTTTCGAGCGGCCCTCGACCATGTCCAGCAGGCGGGAAGGGCCGGTGCCGTCCCTGATCGGGGTCAGGTCAATGATGACGGTGACGTACTTGTCTCCGCGGCGGGTGTGCCGCCAGACATGTTCATCAACACCAATGACTTTCGCACCGTCGAAGCGGTGCGGATCATCGATCAAGACTCTCCGTCCTTCGGCCAGGACGGCCTTGTTCGCGGTATTCCAGGTGACGCCGAGTCCTTCCGCGATCCGGGCGACCGTGAGGTGCTGGCAGACGATGCCTTCCAACGCCCAACGCAGCCCGCGGCGGGAGAGTTTCGCCCGCGGCTCGGCAGCCCTGGAAGTGTCCTGCCGCCACACGTGCCCGCACCCCGTGCAGCGGTATCGGCGGATACTCACCAGCAGCGTGGTGGGGCGCCACCCGAACGGTTCATGGCCCAGCCGGCGGGTCACCGTGTCCCGGGGAACGCCCTGGCACCCGCACTTCCGGCACCAGTCATCAGGATCAACAACACGGCAGGCAAGGACGGCACGATCCGGGCGCACATACTGCCCGGTCACTTCGAGTCCGAGTCCGTCGAGGCGGCAGAATGTGGTCAGGTCAGGGCATTGGAAGGTAGCGTTGATCACGAGGGCCTTGCGGTAGAAAAATCACGATCTAGACAATCCGATTCTCTCCCAAGGCCCTCACCTCAGCCGAAACAACCTCCCGCCCCGGACTCCTCACGCGGCAACGCTGAATACACTCTCAATTCTGAAGAGCC
>NZ_JBEPNK010000062.1:0-1459 GCF_040546245.1 Arthrobacter sp. UYEF3 | reverse complement strand
TTCACAGCATCCAGTGTCGCCGTCATATCGGCTCCTTCCCGCCAGGCTCACGGCCTGGCGTGTTGGGCCGGATACACCGTTATTTCCACAGTCCCGGGCATGGCCGCCGCCGAACAGGGACGGCGGGTCCGCTACATCACCACGGCCGCGCTGGTCAACGAACTCGTCGAGGCTGCCGATAACAAGGAGCTATCGAGGCTGGTGGGCAAATACGCGCGCCTGGACCTCCTTTGCCTCGATGAGGTCGGCTACGTCAAGCTCGATACCCACGGCGCCGAGCTTTTGTTCCAGATCATCACGGCCAGGGAAGAACGGGCGTCCATCGCCTGCGCAAGCAATGCTCCGTTCAGCGAGTGGGGCCAGACGTTCACCGACCCGCGCCTCGCGGCGGCGGTCGTGGACCGGCTGACCTTCCGCGGCCACATCATCAACACCGGCACCGATTCCTACCGGCTGAAAACCACCCAGCAGACCATCAACAAGTCCCGGCAAAACTGACCGGAACACCAACAGGGCGGGGCCAAAACAAACGGCGAACCCGGGGCCAAATCAACTTGCTATTCCCACGCGTTGGCGCCGGTGAAGAAGGGCCCCAAGGGTCCGACCGTGCTGACCGGGGCGAAGGCGGCCGAGATCCGCCGCCTCCGCGCCGGCGGGGCGAGCCTGCGGACAACGGCGGCCGCGGCCGGGGTCTCCACCGACACTGTCCGGCGCGCCCTCGCCTCCCAGGAGGCCGCGTCTTTGGAATCCGCAGCTGAAACGGGTGGTGGCCAACGCATCGCAGCGCGCCATGAGGACCTTGTTGAGCCCCTCCAAGGTGGCGGCCTCCGGCTCGGGGACCATGAAGTTCCGGCGCAGGAACCCCACAGCGTTCTCCACGTTGCCCTTCTCATGGCCCGAGTATGGATTGCAATAGCGTGACTCGGACCCGTAGTGGAGTTTGAAGGCGCCAAATAGCTTCGTCTCGGTCACCCGGGTTCCCACCCGATTTCCGATGCCCGTCGCGTTATCAAAGACCATGTGCCGCGGCGCAGCCCCGATGTGCTCGAACACGGTCCGCAGCCCGTGGGCAACGCATTCGGCGGTCTCTCCCCGATACGCCTGCACGAAGCGCATGTTCGAGAACGGGAAGGTCACCACCAGGATGTGCAGGACCTGCCGGATCCCGGCAATGATGGCCTCTGCCTGCCCGAAGTCGACCTGCACCGTGCCGGCAGGCCAGACCAGTTCGGTGAACCCCTCACCGGGCTGCCGGTTGGCGGCCGACCATTTCTTCACGTGCCGCTGGACCGGTGAATAGGTGCCGGTAAAACCATGCTCTTCCACGAGCCGGTCAAAGATCCTCTTCGCCGTGTGCCGCTGCTTGAGTATTTGATGCCTTGAGAGCCACCCAATCTTGCGCTTCAGAGCCACCGATCGTGCGGAAGAGAGCCAGTGGTGGTGTGCTTGGGAGCCACTG
>NZ_JBEPNK010000061.1:0-1583 GCF_040546245.1 Arthrobacter sp. UYEF3 | reverse complement strand
CTAGTCCGAAAATGAGGTGACCTGCCCGTGGTAGGTGCGTGGGTGGATATCCGGAGGCGACATGGAGCCTCCGGTGGTTTTGAAAATAGAAGTCAGGCTGCGGGGGTCAGGGTGACGGTGTAGCCGAGTGCTTCGAGCTGGCGGATGTGGCCGCGTTTCCGGGTGTCCGGGTTGGTGCGGCGGCTGAAGTGGTCGGGGCCGAGGTCGCGGAACCGTGCGTCCGGGTCCTGCAGCAGGTGCCAGACGATGACGAGAATGGATCGTCCGACGGCGACGATGGCGCGTTTCTTGCCCCGCCGCCGGGCGATCCTTCGGTAGCGTTCACCCAGGAACGTGCCGGTTCTGCCTACCCCGACGGCGGCCTCGCCGAGGACCCGGGCAAGATAGCGGTCGCCGTGTCCGGTGGAGCCGTTGCCTTTGGTCTTTCCGGCGGAGGAGCTGATGCCCGGGGAGAACTTCGCCCAGGAACACAGGTGCCCCGCGGTCGGGAACCGCGACATGTCGGCCCCGATCTCGGCGAGAATAATGGCGGCGGCGACCGGTCCGATGCCCGGGATCTGATCCAGGCGTTCCGCCGCGGCCGCGAAAGGGGCCAGCTGCGCCTCGATCTGTTCGTCGACCGCGGCGATGTCGGCGTCGATGCCGTCGATCCGGGCCAGCATCCGGGCCAGGAGGAAGGCGTGGTGGTCATCAAAGTGGCCCGTGAAGGCCTCCTCGAGTTCGCTGATCTTCGTCCGCATCCTGGACCGTGCCATCTGCGCGAGGACTTTCGGGTTACGTTCGCCGGCGATCAGCGCCGCCATCATCGCCCGGCCGGACACCCCGAAAATGTCCGAGGCGACAACGGAGAGTTTGATGCAGGCATCCTCGAGGAGTTTTTCGACCCGGTTCTTCTCCGCCGTCCGCGCCCCGACCAGATCGATCCGGTACCGGGTCAGGTCCCGCAGCCGCCGGATCGGGGCGGGCGGGACGAAGCTGGGCCGGAGCATCTGGCGTTCGGCGACCTTGCAGAGCCAGACCGCATCGAGGACGTCGGTCTTGGGCCGGCCCGGCAGGTGCTTCACGTCGCGGGCGTTGACCAGCCACGGCTCCAGCCCGTGGGCCTCCAGGAGGTAGAACACCGGCTTCCAGTAATCGGACGTTGCCTCCATCACCACCCGCTCGATCCGCAGGTCCACCAGATGGTTGGCCAGCTCGGCCAGCGACCGGGTCATCGTCGAATGCGTGGACACCTCCTGCAACCGCTTCTTCGGATTCCCCTCCGCGGGGATCCGGACACAACACACGAGTTCGGCCTTGCCGATATCCAGGGCGGCGGCCCTGGCAATGATCTGTTCCTCATCCTGGGTTTCGGCCAGCATGATCCTGTTCATCTCCTCCCCAAACACACCCGCTGTTTGCAAAGCGGCCACCCGCGGGGATCACCGGGACAACGGAATCTAGTCCTCGTTCTCGGCAAAGAAACAATGAAGGGCCCGCAGCGTGATCCCCGGCGCCCGGCTAGATGACGGCCTGAAAGAACCATAGGGGGAACGGCGTCGGCAGGCGGCCACAGGCACATTTTCAGCCCGGAACGGGCGCCC
>NZ_JBEPNK010000060.1:0-1625 GCF_040546245.1 Arthrobacter sp. UYEF3 | reverse complement strand
AGGGCTCCTGCGGGCCGCGGTTCGGTTCTGCAGGTTCGATCCCGGGGCACCGTCCCCGGGTATTCAGGCGATTTGGGCCCGGTAACTGAAGAGTTTGAGCAGGTTGTGGCAGCCAGCCATCAGCTTCCACTCCCCGGATGCTTTCTCCAGTCCGCGCAACAGCACATGCTTGCCTTGCCGGGTGTTGATCTGTCCGAAGACCGGTTCCACGATGGCTTTGCGCCGGGCGTAGACCGCCTGGCCCTTCTTCGTTTTCAGTTTCCGGGCCATCCGTTCGACCGGTGTCGCGTCCGCCGGGATCCTGCCCCGGGGCGATTCCGGGACCGGACGCCCGTGTTTCATCCGCCGGGTGGAGATGAAGAATTCGGTGCCGCCACCGGATTCAAGGTCCCTGACGTGTTCCAGGTTCGCCGCCGAGCAGTACCCGGCATCGGCGCTCCACTTCCGGGGCATCGCTTTCAGGGTGTCCTGGGCGTTCTTGACCATCGGGACCAGTTGCTGCACGTCCACCGCGGTGTTGTTCAGCTCCGTGGCCACGATGACCTGATGATCTTTATCAACGACGGCCTGGCCGTTGTAGCAGTAGTGGTAGGAACCGTCCGCGGTCTTCATGATCCGCGCGTCGGGATCGGTGAAGTTGCGCTGGGCCGTGGGCTTGGGAACCGCCGCGGCAGCGGCCGCTTCGCCCTTGCCGGAGACATCATCGTCGTCGTCCCCGCGGGCCCGGGCCTTCGCCTCGGCGTCACGGCGCGCCTTGTCCGCGGCTTCGGCCTCGATGGACGCCCGGGCGGTCTTCATGGCCCGGGCGCGCCGGGCCCGGTTGGCCAGCTCGGCGGGCAGTTCATCACCGCGTTTGCCCGGCCCGAAGCGGGCGTCCTCGGCCGCGTCCACGGTCTTGGCCTCCGCCATCAGGTCGCTGATCTCATCGGCCAGGACCTTCTGCTTCGCGGTCAGCCGGGCATAGCTCATGGCCTTGTGTCGGGAGGCGTTGGCCCGTACCTTCGTGCCGTCCAGTGCCACGTGGCCCAGCGAGACCATGCCCGCGGCCCGGCAGAGCTCCAGGGCCTGGAGGAACACGTTGGCCAGGGCCGCGAGGTGGCGTTCGCGGAACCGGGCGATCGAGCGGAAGTCCGGGGCCTGCTGGGCGGCCAGCCAGCGGAACGCGACGACGTCCGTGCAGGCTTTTTCCAGTTCCCGCGAGGACCGCACCCCCACGCAGTACCCGTAGAGCAGGATCCGCAGCATCAGCCGCGGGTCATACGGGGGCTGGCCCTTGGCCTTGGCGTAGGAGGCATGGAACCGGGTCAGATCCAGTTCCCCGTCAACAAGCTCACCAATGAACCGTGCCAGATGGCCCTGGGGCAACCATTCCTCCAGCGACGGCGGGACCAGCATCACCGCATCGGGCTCGAACGCCTTGAAGCGTTTCCTGGCCCCGGCGTTGGCATCCATGGGCACATCGGAGGGCTGCTCGACCCGCTCCACCAGAGACTCGTCGAACAAACCATCCTGCGCGGAAGAACCGGTATCCATACCCCCGATTCTCCCAGCCACCCCTATCCGGACCCGGTCAATCCGCCGGCGTTTTAAAAACCGGCACCCTCACTACTGACCCACGCACCTAG
>NZ_JBEPNK010000059.1:0-1670 GCF_040546245.1 Arthrobacter sp. UYEF3 | reverse complement strand
AGCCTTGATCCACCGATGTTGATCGGGGCGCCGACGGCGATTTAAACCGAGAATGCCCGTCTTTTCAAGGAAAATGGAGCTTGTCTAGAACCCATTGACCACTGAAAAGAGAGGCATCTCGTAGATGGAAGTTTCCCATAAACCATCAGCGGTGTCAGTTTCCTTCGACGAGGCGAATCTCGTGTCCTCGGCCGGGCTGCTTCCGGTGCTGACCTTGGCCCGGGACGCCGGGCTGCACGAGCTGGCCGATGAATGGCTCACAGTGCCGACGGACAAGGGCGCGAACGCCGGGCTGAAGATCGCGTCCCTGGTGGCGGGGATGGTGGCGGGCGCGGACTCGATCGATGACATGGCCCTGTTGCGCCACGGCGGGATGAAGCGGCTCTTCAACGCCTGCTACGCGCCCTCGACGCTGGGTTCGTTCCTGCGGTCCTTCACGTTCGGGCACGTGCGCCAGCTGGACGCGGTCGCGTCCCGCTTCCTGGGAAACCTGGCCGGTCGGGCCCCGCTGCTGGGATCACCCACCGCCGCTGACTTCGTGTTCGTCGATGTCGATGACACGATCATCGAGGTCCACGGATACGCCAAGCAGGGTTCCGGTTACGGATACTCCGGAGTCCGCGGGCTGAACGCGTTGCTGGCCACCGCCTCGGCGGACGGCACCGCCCCTGTGATCCTGGCCCAGCGGCTGCGCAAGGGCGCGGCGAACTCGGCCCGCGGCGCCAAGCGGCTGGTCACGGACGCCTTGTCCACCCTCCAACGCGTCCACGCCGGCGGGCGGGTGCTCTGCCGGTTCGATTCGGCCTTCTACAGCCATGATTCGGTGGCCGCGGCGCTGGGCGGCGGGGCGCAGGTCTCGGTGACCGTCCGCATGGACCCGGCCGTGAAACGGGCCATCGCCGGGATCCCTGAAACGGCATGGAAAACCATCGAATACACCGACGCTGTCTTCGACGAAACCACCAATACCTGGGTCTCGAAAGCCGAGGTCGCCGAAACCGTGTTCACCGCATTCACTTCCCGCAAAAAGGCCGAGCAGATCACCGGACGGCTGGTCGTGCGCCGCATCCCGGAACTGAACCCGAAGGCCACCGACGGGCAACCCGCCTTGTTTGAAACGCACCGGCACCACGCGTTCTTCACCACCGTGGACGCCGCCGTTTTGGACACCGTCGCGGCGGACAAAACCCACCGCAAACACGCCATTATTGAGCAGGTCAACGCCGATCTGAAGGACAGCGCGCTGGCCCATTTGCCTTCAGGTGTTTTTGCCGCGAACTCGGCATGGCTCGTTGCCGCGGTCATGGCCTACAACCTCACCCGAACCGCCGGGATCCTTGCCGCAGGGCCTTTCGGGAAGGCCCGTACCGGGACGGTTCGCCGCAAACTCATCAATGTCCCGGCCCGCATCGCCACCAGCGCCCGGAAGATCCGGCTCCACCTGCCCGAAGCCTGGCCATGGCAAACCGCCTGGGAAGAGCTTTTCACCACCGTCCACGCCCCACCGCAAGCGGCATAGCACCCCCGCCCGCCCGCCGGACAACGGCCCCACCAGGAACATATGGAACAACACCGGCAGCGAGGCCGGGAATCCGCCATGCCCGAAACCAAGAACCGCGGCCGCCCCTGACAAACAGTCAGGACCAACCGCGGATCGGTGGATCAAGGCT
>NZ_JBEPNK010000058.1:0-2011 GCF_040546245.1 Arthrobacter sp. UYEF3 | reverse complement strand
ACTTCTATTTTCAAAACCACCGGAGGCTCCATGTCGCCTCCGGATATCCACCCACGCACCTACCACGGGCAGGTCACCTCATTTTCGGACTAGTGCCGGGAATCGCGTCAGCGGCGGCGAGGAGCAATGTCCGCAGCCCGGCGCCCGCCAGTTGCCCGGCTTGCTTGAGGACGCCGGCATGGCTTGGTGCCGCAGCGCGGGCGGGTGTATCCCAGAGGGCGGCTGCCGCCTGCAGCGCCCGATCTCCCGGTGTGCCGTTTTCCCGGGCCCATAATCATTTCCGGCGCCCCCAGGATCCAGGTTGATGACGTTCCGTGGCCGCCGCCAAGGGTGACCCAGCTCCATTTCCTGGTGGAGGAGAACGGCACATATGAGATTGACTGGAATCCGCCGTCGTCCGCAAAGGCAGCACAAAGGCTCCGCGCCGTTGCGTTCGCCTCGGGTGCGGAGGCAAACCAGCCGAGGGCCTGCCGCCAGCCCGGATCGGGCGCGGGGGTGTGCTGATGAACCGCGTCGAACCCGAGCCCGCCCTCTGGCATGGTGCCGGTCTTATCTATGGTGCCGGTCTTATCTATGCAGAGTACGTACCCGCGCGAGTCCTTCGACGGCCGCGAGTTCTTGGATGAGCACACCGTGACTAGCCCGGCGGAGTCCTCCGACGGCAAACGCCAGGCTCGTCAGCAGCACCAGACCTAACCAGGACCATGGCGATTACGCTGGCGATGACGCCCACCAGGGCCGCGGTCCAGGTGCCCGTGGTGATGGCGTGGTGCCAACCGCCCCTGGCCTGAAGATCGCCGTTGACCTCAAGAACTGCGACCGGCAGGATGGCCCAGGCGATCCATCGAAGCACCCGGTTGAGGCTATTGCGGATCTCTGTATTCACCAGGGAGAAGCGGCGCGCGTCCGCCGTGAGCCGGCTGGCGAATGATTCGGCAGCCACCCGCACCACCCGTTCCTTGCCTGGCCCGCGACAATGATGGAACCCGACAGGACGTCGGACCCCATGGTCCTTGCCAATGGGGTCCGATTCGCCGGTGAGGAGGGACTCATCGGCCTCGAGGCCCGCGCTTTGGAGCACCGAGGCGTCCGCCGTGACCTGGTCCCCTGCACGCAGGACAAGGACATCGTCCCGGACGACGTCGGCCGTCGTGATCTCTAGGATCTGGCCGTCCCGCATCACCCGCGCACGGGGGGCGTCCAAGACGGCAAGACGGTCAAGGGATCTCTTGGCACGGAATTCCTGGACGACACCAATCAGTGCGTTGCCCGCGGCCGCCAGCCCAAACAGCGCGTCCTGCCATCGCCCCAGGAGCAGCAGTACGAGGAAGCTCGTGACGACGATCGCGTTGAAGAGGGTAAAGACGTTGGCGCGGAAGATCTGCTGCTGGCTCCGGCTGGTCTCGTCCCGGCCCCGGTTGTCCAAGCCGCTTTCCATCCGGGCGGCGACGTCGTGCCCTGAAAGCCCGTTGGCGGCTGGCCCCGAGACACGTCGATGGGCCGACCGCGGATTCTGGAGCTTTTTCTCTGCCCTCACCCCCCAGATGCTAACCGGCCCAGCGGCAGGTAGTGATGGAGCATACAGGACTGACCAACGACGGCGGTGCGCCGTCCCGGCGCTTCGGCCGGCCCTTAGGAGCCGGACTGGCGGGCATTTGAGGGGTCTCGGCGAAGCCGGGGGCCAGCGTCTGGGCGGGTTTGCGATTCACGCCGTCTGGGTGTACTGTTTTCTAAGTCGCCGCGAGGGAGACCAGCGGAAATGCTGGACTACCGCAGGCGGCCAATCCCCCAAAATAATTAAAAAACCAAGTTCTCTTAGCGCTTCAGTCGCTAAGAATTCTGGTGGGGCTGGTTTGTCTGCTGATGCAGGTCCGGGAAATCGGATTTGCTTCGGAAGCCGGACTCGGGTAAGTTTGAAAAGTTGCTCCGGAGCGATCTGCGGCCCTGTGGGGTTGTGGTGGTGCCGGGTGTGTCTGTTGTTTGAGAACTCAATAGTGTGCCAAGTTTGTTG
>NZ_JBEPNK010000057.1:0-2103 GCF_040546245.1 Arthrobacter sp. UYEF3 | reverse complement strand
CGTGGCTGCAGGAGAAGATACCTCCCATATCCTCAGCGGGTTGACTAACCAGCTGCCTGATCGTGATCCGGAAGAGACCGCCGAATGGCTGGAGTCCCTGGATACCTTGATTCAGGAACAGGGTACCGAGCGTGCCCAGTACATCATGCGGAGCTTGCTCCAGCGGGCCGGGGCACAGAGTGTGGGCGTGCCGATGGTGACCACCACGGACTACGTCAACACCATTCCGGTGGACCAGGAAGCGCCGTTCCCGGGGGACGAAGAGATTGAACGCAAGTACCGTGCCTGGCTGCGCTGGAATGCTGCGGTCATGGTGCACCGGGCGCAGCGCCCGGACATCGGCGTCGGCGGCCACATCTCCACCTACGCCGGCGCGGCTACCCTCTACGAGGTCGGCTTTAACCATTTCTTCCGCGGCAAGGACCACCCCGGCGGCGGCGACCAGGTCTTCTTCCAGGGCCACGCGTCCCCGGGCATGTACGCCCGGGCGTTTATGGAAGGCCGCCTGACCGAGGAAGACATGGACGGGTTCCGGCAGGAGAAGTCCAAGGAAGGGCATGCCCTGTCCTCCTACCCGCACCCGCGCCTGATGCCCGAATTCTGGGAATTCCCGACCGTGTCGATGGGCATCGGCCCGATGAACGCCATCTATCAGGCGCAGTCGAACCGTTACCTGCATAACCGCGGCATCAAGGACACCTCGGACCAGCAGGTCTGGGCGTTCCTGGGCGACGGCGAAATGGACGAACCGGAGTCCCGCGGTCTGCTGCAGCTCGCCGCGAACGACAAGCTGGATAACCTCAACTTCGTGATCAACTGCAACCTGCAGCGCCTCGACGGCCCGGTCCGCGGCAACGGCAAGATCATGCAGGAACTCGAAGCGTTCTTCCGGGGTGCCGGCTGGAACGTCATCAAGGTCGTCTGGGGCCGGGAGTGGGATGACCTGCTCGCCCGGGACGAGGACGGTTCGCTCGTGAAGATCATGAACGAGACCGTCGACGGCGATTACCAGACTTACAAGGCCGAATCCGGCGGGTTCGTCCGTGAACACTTCTTCGGTAAGACCCCGCAGACCAAGGAAATGGTCCAGGACCTGTCCGACGATCAGATCTGGAACCTCAAGCGCGGCGGCCACGATTACAACAAGGTCTACGCCGCGTACAAGGCAGCGACGGAGTTCAAGGGTAAGCCCACGGTCATCCTGGCGCACACGGTCAAGGGTTACGGCCTGGGCACCCACTTCGAGGGCCGTAACGCCACGCACCAGATGAAGAAGCTCACCCTGACGGACCTGAAGGCGTTCCGCGACCACCTGCGCATCCCGATCACGGACGAACAGCTCGAGGCCGACCTGTACCAGCCGCCGTACTACCACCCCGGGATGGACTCCCCCGAGATCAAGTACCTGATGGAACGCCGCCGCGCCCTGGGCGGGTTTGTCCCGGAACGCCGCGCCAAGCACACCGAGGTCACCCTCCCGCAGGAAAAGTCCTACGAGTTCACCAACCGCGGCTCCGGCAAGCAGCTGGCAGCGACCACCATGGCGTTCGTCCGGCTGCTGAAGGACCTGATGCGGGACAAGGAGTTCGGTTCCCGGATCGTGCCGATCGTCCCGGATGAATCCCGGACCTTCGGGATGGACGCGTTCTTCCCGACCGCGAAGATCTACAACCCCGACGGGCAGAACTACCTGTCCGTGGACCGGGACATCGTCCTGGCCTACAAGGAGTCCGACAAGGGCCAGCTGATCCACCCCGGCATCAACGAAGCCGGCGCCGTCGCGGCGTTCACCGCCGCGGGTACCTCCTACGCCACGCACGGCGAACCGTTGATCCCGGTCTACGTGTTCTACTCGATGTTCGGGTTCCAGCGCACCGGCGACTCCTTCTGGGCCGCCGCTGACCAGATGACCCGAGGCTTCGTGATCGGCGCGACCGCGGGCCGGACCACGCTGACCGGTGAAGGCCTGCAGCACGCCGACGGCCACTCACCGCTCCTCGCATCGACCAACCCGGCCGTGATGACCTATGACCCGGCCTACGGCTATGAGATGGGCGTCATCATGCGTGACGGCCTGAACCGTATGTACGGTCCGGGACCGGC
>NZ_JBEPNK010000056.1:0-2520 GCF_040546245.1 Arthrobacter sp. UYEF3 | reverse complement strand
CAGGGCTCCTGACATGGTCACATATTCGGTGTGATGTCAGTGGCGGTTTTTGATGCCGAACTGCAGTACCAGGCTGGTGCCGGGGTAGACGGTTTCGGTGGCGGTGAGATGGTCGCAGAGTTCGGCGGCGGCCTTCGTGGCGCGGGCGGTTGGCAGCGGGTCCAGGGTGATCTCGAGGTGGCCGCCGGCGGGCCGGATATCGCCGGGCCGGACAAGCATCTGCCGGATGAGGGCGTGGGCCTCGTCGGCGGCGCGGGCGTAGCCGGTGTTCATCCGGACGTCGCGGGCGAGGGCGGTGACTGTGTTGAACGCGGCGATCTTCACCGCGTGGGTGAGCAGCTTGGTTTCGGTGTCCAGGATCTTCTGCGCGGGGGCGATGTCCCCGAGCCGAAGCCGGGCCGGCACGGCCCGGTGGGCGGCCTGCGCGTTGTCCAGGTCCTGTTCCGCCTGACGCAGTGGTGCGGTGAGCAGGTTGTAGGCCTCGTTCGTGATGAGCACGGACCCTTGGCCGGTAGCGGGGGTGCGGGCGGTGAGCAGGGCCGCGTCGGTGGCGGCCTTCGCCGCGGCATGGCGGGCCGTCACGGACACCACTGTGGTGTGGGCAATCTTCTTCGCCGGGTTCGGCACCATGCGTTCGGCGTCATCGTCACTGACGGCGTAGGCGTCCTGGGAGTCCAGGTCGAAGTGCAGGCGCGCGTAGCGGAAGTGGTTTTCCTGCCGCCAGCGCGAGCCCATCCGGAACAGCAGTTCCCCGGGTGTGAGGTCGGTGCGGGTGGTGAGCAGGTGGATCTGGCGCACGGCACCCTTACCGTTGTCGATCAGCCGGGTGATCTGGCGCATGCCGAAGACTTCAGCGTTCTTCTTCTCCCCGACGGGCAGGTCCACCAGGGCGTCGGCGGCCTCCCATGCGTGGGCCAGCCCGGTCTCCGGATCGGTGAACGTCACAGTGCCGAAAAGCTCCGCGCCGAGGTCCTCGGCGGTTCCCTTGCGCCAGGTCAGGGTGTCGAAGCCTTTGTCGGCCATGTGTTTGAAGAGGGCCGGGGACCAGCCGCCGCGGTCGAACCCGACGAGGACCCGCCTGTCATTGCCGACAATGTCCCGCAGGGTGGGCAGCAGCCGGCGCAGCTCCATCGCCAGGGAGGCCCCGGGTTCGGCCAGGACGACCATGACCGGGTCCCCGGCCGCGTCACTGACCCAGGTCTCCAGGGTGGCCGGGGCCGGGAACTTCAACCGGGTGGAATGCTGCTTCGCGATCTTCCGGGTGCCATGGTAGGCGCGCACGTGCCCGTCCACGTACAGCAAAGCCGCCAGGTCCTCCCCGTCCGGGCCGCTGCCGGAGAGGTGGCGGGAGGCCATCGCCGTGATCAGCTCAGCGGCTTTCCCCGTTTCGGCGAGGGCAGCGAATTTGCGGCGGATGGTTTTGACCTCCGGGGCGCGGTCCATCCCCAGGATCCGGCCCAGGGCGTGCGGGTCGAACCGGGTCCCGCCCCCGGCGCGGGGTTCGCCGGCCAGGGCGCGGAACACCGCATCCAGCAGCACTGTCTCCAGCCCGTAGAACCCCGGGGCCAACTGCCGGTAAACCTCGTTCGCGCAGGGGAGGAGCCCGGTCGACGCCAGGGCCGGCAGGGCCAGGAACAGTCCGGCCAGCGGGACCCGGGCGGCCGGGGCGAACACCGGCTCCGCATGGGACATCAGTCCGGTCCGGGCTGCGGCGCGCTCACCCATGCGGTCCGCCGGCGCCGGGAGCACCGGCAGATCCAGGGCCTCCTGCCCCGGAAGCTGCCCACCGTGCACGGGGTACTGCGGCTGTTCTGCCTCCGGCACGGCCTGCCCGGCGGCGGTTTCCGCGGGTTCTAGGGCGCGCATCACGGTGGTCGTGGACAGCCCGGTCGCGGCGCCGATCGCGCGCAGGGACTGCCCGTCCGCCCGGCGCCGGAGGATCTCGGCGACCACGGTGTCCGTGAGCCGGGAGGGGCCCCTCGGGCCGGGTTTCTCCGGGACCAGGGCCGCGGTCCCGCCGGCCTGGTAGTCCTTCCGCCACCGCCACGCGGTGCCCGGGGCGGCGCCGAACGCCGCGGCGACCTGCGCCACCGGGGCGGCCTTGAGCCTGAGCAGCTGTACCGCGGCCAGCCGCTTCCCCGTCTCGTCCCCGGCGTCCCACTGGAAGGACAGTACCCCGAAGAGGTAGACCCGGCCGCCGGTTTCGTCTTCCAGGACGGCGGCGGCCCCAAGCTCCACCGCCTCGGGCGGACACAGGGGAAGGGGCGGCTGCGCGGTCATCCAGCCCATCTTCCCACCTCCCGGAACCCAATAGAATCTCCCCCTAATTATATGACACTGCGGGCAGGATTAAAAGACCCTGGACCCGCAAAATCCCCGCCAATCCGGGAAACCCGGCCAGCCCCCGAAACCCCCATGTCAGGAGTGAGTATTTGATGCCTTGAGAGCCACCCGATCGTGCGGTTCAGAGCCAGCGATCGTGCGGAAGAGAGCCAGTGGTGGTGTGGTTGGGAGCCACTG
>NZ_JBEPNK010000055.1:0-2568 GCF_040546245.1 Arthrobacter sp. UYEF3 | reverse complement strand
TGAGTATTTGATGCCTTGAGAGCCACCCGATCGTGCGGTTCAGAGCCAGCGATCGTGCGGAAGAGAGCCAGTGGTGGTGTGGTTGGGAGCCACTGGCCCTCGGCCCGACCTTAAGCGCTGGTGAGGGCGGTCTGCTCCCTCATGTTGTGGGTGCCGGTCTCGACCCAGACGGTGTTGTGGATGATGCGGTCCATGATCGCGTCGGCGTGAACACCGGAGCCGAGGCGCTGGTGCCAGTCCTTCTGCTGGTACTGGGTGCAGAACACCGTCGATGTCTCGCCGTAACGGCGCTCCATCAACTCCAGCAGCATTGTCCGCATCGATTCCGTCGGCCGGTCCAGCAACCACTCGTCGATCACCAAAAGCGTGAAGGCGGCATATTTGCGCAGGAACTTCCCGGCGCCGCCGGGGGTGTCCTGGGCGGCGGCCCAGGCTTCCTCGAGGTCGGGCATCCGGACGTAGTGGGCGCGGATGCGGTGCTCGCAGGCGCGTTTGGCGATCGCGCATCCCAGATACGACTTCCCCGACCCGGTGAAGCCCTGGAAGACGACGTTCTGCTGCCGGGTCACGAACGAGCAGGTGCCGAGCTGGGTCAGCACTTGCCGGTTCAGGCCGCGCTCGTCGAGCAGGTCGATGCGGCGCAAATCCGCGTTCGGATAACGCAGCCCCGCCCGCCGGATCAACCCGGCGACCTTGGAATGCATGAAGGTCGAGTAGGCGTCATCGACGACCAACCTCACCCGCTCCTCGAACGTCAAACTGATCGACAAGGTCTCGTCCTGGGTATCGATCGCCTCCAGCAGCTCGCCGGCGTTCATCTCCCGGAGCTTGCGTTTGGTCTCTCCATCCAGCGCGCTCATCGGGTGCCTCCGGCGTAGTAGGCGCCGCCGCGGACATAGCCGCCATCATCCGGTTCCGGTTCGGGTGTGTGTCCGGTTTTGTCCTGCCCGGTGTCGAGGATCGGCCGCAAATGGGCGTAGCGCGGAGAGCGGACCCGGCCCCGCAGCGCGAGCTGACAAGCGGCTTCGACCCGGGCCGGTGAGAACCGGCGCGACAGGCGCAATACGGCCAGCGCCGCGTCGATGCCGGCCTCGTCGATGAATACGGTCTCGAAGATCTTCCCGATCACTGTGACGGTCGCCGGGCCCATCCGCGCCGCCCACTCCTCGATCCGGGCCCGATCCCAGGCCTGCCAACTGCGTCCCTCGGGCAGGTCCGCGTCGTTCGTCTGATACTGATTCACCGTGCTTACCGGCAGCAGCAGGTGGCTAGTCAGGCGCTCATCACGCCGATAGACCTCCAGCATCGTCTCGGTGACGCGAAGGTCCACCAGGGCGCCGATGTGGCTGAAGGGGACGGAGTAGAAGTTCTTCGCCCAGACCACGTGAGCGTTCTTGTTCACCTTGCGCTTGTAGGACCACGTGCTGATCTCGAACGGCGCCGCCGGCAGCGGTTGCAGCAGCGGTTTCTCCTCCGTGGTGAAGACGCTCAGCCGGGACCCGTCGCGTTTTTGGAACGGCTGCCGGTTATAGGAATCGATCTGCTCATAAATCCGGGTGCGCAACTGCGGCAGCGACGTAAACTGCTCATGCCGCAAGCCCGCGATGACCCAGGTCGCGACGTGGGAGACCGTGTTCTCGGCACTGCTCTTGTCTCGAGGGTGTCTCACTCTGCCGGGGAGTACGGCGGCCGAGTAGTGCGCCGCCATCTCCCGGTAAGCGTCATTCAGGACGACTTCGCCCTCCTTCGGGTGGGAGATGACCCCGGTCTTCAGGTTGTCGGGCACCAGGCGCGGGACGCTGCCGCCGAAGAAGGTGAACATCGATGTGTGGGCGCGTAGCCACGACTCCTGCCGCATATCAAGGCAGGCTTCCACGAACGCATACCGGCTGAAGGGCAGGCAGGCGACGAACAGATACACCTTCGAGATCTCGCCCGTGGTGAGATCCAGCAGCTGCATCGTGGGCCCGGACCAGTCGACCTCGATACTGCGGCCGGCCTTATGCCCGACCCGCGACGTCGCCCCCGACACCGCGGCGTAGTCGCCATAGAGCCGGCAGAACCGGTCATAACTCATCGTTGCCTGCGCCGCCATTGAAGTCGCGTCAACATACTCCTGATGGAGGAGCTTCAACGTCACCCCGACCCGGGCCAGCTCGGTGTGAATTCGAACCCAGTCCGGCTGCGCGAACACGCTCTCGTGCACCCCGCGGCCCGGAAACAACACCGCATACACCTCGGCCTCCGACAGCTCCGCGACATCATCCCAACCGAGACCTGCCAGCTCCGCCGCATCGAGGACCGCCTGAATGCTATTGCGGGCGATGCCCTGCGCCGAGGCGATCGCCCTGCCCGACAACCCCTGATTTCGTAACTGCAAGACCAGTTTCGCCTTGATCTTCCGTACCATTACCGGTACTCCTTCCACCACGTGGCCATCACATGGTGGAAGGAGCTTTACAGGTGGCTCTCAACCACACCAACCGTGGCTCTGAACGACACGATCCGTGGTTTAGGGAGGTGGCTCTGACCCGCACCACACGTGGCCTCCTTGGAAGCCAATATTCA
>NZ_JBEPNK010000054.1:0-2880 GCF_040546245.1 Arthrobacter sp. UYEF3 | reverse complement strand
ACCAAGTAACACCCACCACCAAGACCTGCCGGAGGCATGGTCTGCACCGGCAGGCAGAGCCGCGGCACCTCCCCACCGGAGGGCCGCGGCACTGTCCCTTAACTCCGGGGGCCGGCTCATTGATGGCGCCGGGGCGGTATCGACACCGCGGCCCCGCCCGCTTGCAGCCGCGGCCCCTGCTAAAGCAGCACCTCCCGGCGGCTTGCGGTATTCGGTGATATTCAAGCCCCCCCTGACCCTGAACAGTGGTGTGATGTAGGAATGCAAAGACCCGACCCGCAGAAACTGACTGACGCGCTGGCCGCCCGGTTCGCCTCACCGACGCGGAGCACCAGGCTCACGGTCGTCTTGGGCCGTTGGCTCGGGCTCAGCTTCACCGTCTGTTTCCTGACCGGGCTCTTCAGTCACGGCCTACAGAATCCGCCCTCCTGGATGTTCTTCCCCACCAGTCCCGTCTGGATTTACCAGCTGACCCAGGGACTGCACGTCACGGCCGGGATCGCCGCGATCCCTTTGCTGCTGGCCAAGCTGTGGTCCGTCTACCCGGAGCTGCTCAAATGGCCGCCGGTCAAATCGGTCGCCCATGCTCTGGAGCGGGCCTCCATTGCCCTGTTCATCGCGGCCTCACTAGTGCAGCTGACAACGGGGCTGATCAATACCTACAAGTGGTACCCGTGGCCCTTCCCTTTCCGCGAGACCCATTTCTGGATGGCCTGGGTCATCTGGGGCTCCCTGCTGCTGCACATCGCCGTGAAACTTCCGGCCATCATGGCTCACTGGCGACGGCGTGCCATCGAGGAACCCGCACCGGCGGGCCCTGCGGCTGGCGCCGGTGTAGACGCCAAACACAGCACGCCCGCGGCAGCCCCGGGCCGGTGGTCACGGCGGGCCTTTATTACCGGGGTAGGCGTGAGTACAGCAGCGCTCGTAGTCACCACCGCCGGACAGTCCTTTTCCTGGCTCGGCCCCCTCAACCTGTTCGCCCCCCGCAAAATGGGCACCGGCCCGCAATCCGTCCCGGTCAACCGGACCGCAGCCGACGCGAAAGTGGCCGGATTTGCCCGCGCCGTGGACTGGTCCCTGACCGTCACCCACCACGGAACCAGCAGGAAGTTCAGCCTGAACGAACTGCGGGCGTTCCCGCAGTCCAGTCAGGAGCTCCCGATCGCCTGCGTCGAGGGCTGGAGCCAGACGGCCCGATGGCGCGGCGTGCCGATGAGGGACCTACTCGGTGCTGTCGGGGCACCGCCGGATTCGGCCCTGCGCGTGACCAGCCTTGAACCCGAAGGGGCGTACAGACTCATGTCCATGCCGGCGGAATACACCCGGGACGAGCGGACACTTGTGGCACTGGAACTCAACGGCACCGTCCTGGACCTCGACCACGGCTATCCCGCGAGGATCATTGCCCCCGGTCGCCCCGGGGTCCTTCAAACCAAATGGCTCCAGTCCGTGGAGGTCCTGTGAACCAGCCCAAGACAAACCCACCCGTCAAGGCAGTCAGATCCGTGAAGGCAGTCCCATCCGTCAGGGCAGTCAGGATAACCCTCGGCGTGGCAGGTGCCGGACTCATCGGCTACGGGCTGCTGGGGCTCCCCACCCAGCTGGGCCCCGCCCAGCTGGTGGGGCTGCTGACGTGGCTGGCCGTCGCCATCGTGCTGCACGACGGCGTCATCGTGCCGCTGTCCACCCTGGCCGGTGCCGGACTGACCCGCCTGGGCTCCCGTTTGCGCCCCGCTTCCGCCGCGGTGCTGCGCGGGGCCCTCATGACAGGTGCCCTAGTCACCCTGATCACCGGAATCCTGCTCAAGGCCCAGTCCGAGGCCCGCATCACCAGCGTCCTGGAGGCCGACTACGCCGGGCACCTCCTCTGGTTCTGGACGATTCTAGCCCTCGCCGCAGCGGCCGCTATCTACGCCTGCGAACGGTCCGGAATCGCAGGTCCAACCAATGCTGACAACCGGCAGAAGACCCGGTCCTGAACGCGCTTCACCAACGTCACCGTCCAGCCGGCCGCCGGGACCCGGCTGCCACAACCCGGGTTGCGGAGCGCCGGAAGACAAGGATTCATGCAAGTCGCTGACGCCCGCCACTGATCCGCCGCGCTCAGATTCCCAGCCAAAAAATCTCATCCCGGCACCAGCCGATTTACCGGTCAGCACGGCCAACGACGCTTCACGTGACATCGCCCCGGCACCCATCCGAACTCCGGCAGCCTCCGAATAACCACCGGGCTCACGAAACACCAACGGGACGGCGGGACGCGGCACATGGCCACACTCCTGGTCACCCTACAATCCAGTTCTCCGGACGCAGCAAACAGCCGGGCCCTCTTTTCGCGTAACCGCACATGGTCTCCGCCCGGGATAACAGAATTCCATCCGGGCGGCAAACAATGACCGAGGCTGACCGACCGGAGGGACTGAGCGAAGACATCATCCAGGACCTGGCCTGCGGTCGGCTCCTGGATCTCGCCGAGCTGTATGCGGTGGGCACCCTCGGAACCCAAGGTGAATCCGCAGTCGATCAGTTTCTCCGATCCGCGCGCGCATCGCTGCGCGGGCAATTTTCCCTCCGAGTATTGCAAACGCGCGAAGCCCTGACGTTGGCCTACGGATCCCTGGACGCTGAGCCCCCACCAGATTTGCTCCGTGAAATCCTCGCCAAGCTACACCCCCAGATCCCTACCCCTGACAACACCCGGGCCGTGTCAAGCCAACCGGACGACGCCAACACCTGATCATCGACATGGATCCGACTGTCGTGGAACGGCATCCCAGCGTCAGGGACTATCTCATTAACGGTGTATCCGGCGTTTTCATTTAGTAGCTTTCAGCTGCCGGGAATCGGTCGCTGAAAGTGATGGCGAAGGCGTTCAAA
>NZ_JBEPNK010000053.1:0-3809 GCF_040546245.1 Arthrobacter sp. UYEF3 | reverse complement strand
AGACGTTTGTTCTGCGGCGGGTGCTCACGGGTGGAATATCAACGAATAGGTGCCTGGCGGCACGTGCCGGCAGCAAGTACGGATTCCTTCCTTCGGGCAAGGGGTTCTGGAACGCGGCCGGGATGTCAGCGCCGGGTAGTGTTTGGCACACTGTTGGGTCCTGAGGCAACAGGGCCATGGTCCGCGGTCTTTCCTTCGGGAGGGGGTGCGGGGTGTGGGTTTTGTTTGTTTCTGGTTTCCCGGCTGCATCGATCATGCATGGTTGCCTTCTTCGGGGGGTGTGTGTGGGGTGTGTGGTCTGGGGTTGTTGTTTGAGAACTACATAGTGGACGCGAGCATCTTTTATAAGAAGCAATTTCCAAGAATATGAACCTGGATCTGTCCGGGTGCTGTGGCCTGCTTGCGGGTTGTGGTGTCCGGGTGGTTTTCGTGGTTCTCTCGAAAATTAGCGTTTTTGATCTTTTGTGGTCAAGTTTTTAAGAGCACACGGTGGATGCCTTGGCATTAGGAGCCGAAGAAGGACGTAGGAATCTGCGATAAGCCTGGGGGAGTCGATAACCGGACTGTGATCCCAGGGTGTCCGAATGGGGAAACCCCGCCAGGCGCGCGAGTGACCTGGTGACCCGCATCTGAACACATAGGGTGCGTGGAGGGAACGCGGGGAAGTGAAACATCTCAGTACCCGCAGGAAGAGAAAACAATAGTGATTCCGTTAGTAGTGGCGAGCGAACGCGGATCAGGCTAAACCGTTCCATGTGTGATAGCCGGCGGGCGTTGCATGGTCGGGGTTGTGGGACTTTCCGTTCTGTCTCTGCCGGGACAGTGGGGTGAGAGCATGTGCATAGGTGAACGGTCTTGAAAGGCCGGCCAGAGAGGGTGTGAGCCCCGTAACCGAAATGTAGTGTGCCGCCTGGAGAGTATCCCAAGTAGCACGGGGCCCGAGAAATCCCGTGTGAATCTGTCAGGACCACCTGATAAGCCTAAATACTCCCTAATGACCGATAGCGGACCAGTACCGTGAGGGAAAGGTGAAAAGTACCCCGGGAGGGGAGTGAAACAGTACCTGAAACCGTGTGCTTACAATCCGTCGGAGCAACCGCAGCTTGCTGTGTAGTTGTGACGGCGTGCCTTTTGAAGAATGAGCCTGCGAGTTAGTGTTACGTCGCGAGGTTAACCCGTGTGGGGAAGCCGTAGCGAAAGCGAGTCTGAACAGGGCGTTGCAGTGGCGTGATCTAGACCCGAAGCGAAGTGATCTACCCATGGCCAGGTTGAAGCGACGGTAAGACGTCGTGGAGGACCGAACCCACTTCAGTTGAAAATGGAGGGGATGAGCTGTGGGTAGGGGTGAAAGGCCAATCAAACTTCGTGATAGCTGGTTCTCCCCGAAATGCATTTAGGTGCAGCGTTGCGTGTTTCTTACCGGAGGTAGAGCTACTGGATGGCTAATGGGCCCTACAAGGTTACTGACGTCAGCCAAACTCCGAATGCCGGTAAGTGAGAGCGCAGCAGTGAGACTGTGGGGGATAAGCTTCATAGTCGAGAGGGAAACAGCCCAGACCACCAACTAAGGCCCCTAAGCGTGTGCTAAGTGGGAAAGGATGTGGAGTTGCGAAGACAACCAGGAGGTTGGCTTAGAAGCAGCCATCCTTAAAAGAGTGCGTAATAGCTCACTGGTCAAGTGATTCCGCGCCGACAATGTAGCGGGGCTCAAGTACACCGCCGAAGTTGTGGATTTCGGATAATAACCTAGCCTTCGTGGTTCAGGTGTCCGGAGTGGTAGGGGAGCGTCGTGTGGGCGGTGAAGTCGCGGTGTAAACCAGCGGTGGAGCCTACACGAGTGAGAATGCAGGCATGAGTAGCGAAAGACGGGTGAGAAACCCGTCCGCCGAATGATCAAGGGTTCCAGGGTCAAGCTAATCTGCCCTGGGTAAGTCGGGACCTAAGGCGAGGCCGACAGGCGTAGTCGATGGACAACGGGTTGATATTCCCGTACCGGCGAAAAACCGTCCATGTTGAACGGGGGATACTAACCGCCCGAGACCTGCCTGACCGCCCTTGTGGTGGAAGGGTTTTGGTGGAGCGCGGGACCTGATCCCGGGAGGCAAGCGTATTAACAGGTGTGACGCAGGAAGGTAGCCGGGCCGGGCGATGGTTGCCCCGGTCTAAGGATGTAGGGCGAACGGTAGGCAAATCCGCCGTTCATGATGCCTGAGACCCGATGGGACCCCCGTCAGGGGGGATCCGGTGATCCTATGCTGCCAAGAAAAGCATCGACGCGAGGTTTTAGCCGCCCGTACCCCAAACCGACACAGGTGATCAGGTAGAGAATACTAAGGCGATCGAGAGAATTATGGTTAAGGAACTCGGCAAAATGCCCCCGTAACTTCGGGAGAAGGGGGGCCCCCATCGTGATCCGCACTTGCTGCGGGGAGCGTGCAGGGGCCGCAGAGACCAGGGGGAAGCGACTGTTTACTAAAAACACAGGTCCGTGCGAAGTCGCAAGACGATGTATACGGACTGACTCCTGCCCGGTGCTGGAAGGTTAAGAGGACCGGTTAGCCGCAAGGCGAAGCTGAGAATTTAAGCCCCAGTAAACGGCGGTGGTAACTATAACCATCCTAAGGTAGCGAAATTCCTTGTCGGGTAAGTTCCGACCTGCACGAATGGAGTAACGACTTCCCCGCTGTCTCAACCATAAACTCGGCGAAATTGCAGTACGAGTAAAGATGCTCGTTACGCGCAGCAGGACGGAAAGACCCCGAGACCTTTACTATAGTTTGGTATTGGTGTTCGGAGTGGCTTGTGTAGGATAGGTGGGAGACGTTGAAACCCGGACGCCAGTTCGGGTGGAGTCATCGTTGAAATACCACTCTGGTCACTTTGGACATCTAACTTCGGCCCGTAATCCGGGTCAGGGACAGTGCCTGATGGGTAGTTTAACTGGGGCGGTTGCCTCCTAAAAAGTAACGGAGGCGCCCAAAGGTTCCCTCAGCCTGGTTGGCAATCAGGTGTCGAGTGTAAGTGCACAAGGGAGCTTGACTGTGAGAGAGACATCTCGAGCAGGGACGAAAGTCGGGACTAGTGATCCGGCGGTACATTGTGGAATGGCCGTCGCTCAACGGATAAAAGGTACCTCGGGGATAACAGGCTGATCTTGCCCAAGAGTCCATATCGACGGCATGGTTTGGCACCTCGATGTCGGCTCGTCGCATCCTGGGGCTGGAGTAGGTCCCAAGGGTTGGGCTGTTCGCCCATTAAAGCGGTACGCGAGCTGGGTTTAGAACGTCGTGAGACAGTTCGGTCCCTATCCGCTGCGCGCGCAGGAAATTTGAGAAGGGCTGTCCTTAGTACGAGAGGACCGGGACGGACGAACCTCTGGTGTGTCAGTTGTACTGCCAAGTGCACCGCTGATTAGCTACGTTCGGATGGGATAACCGCTGAAAGCATCTAAGCGGGAAGCTCGCTTCGAGATGAGATTTCCATACACCTTGTGTGTGAGAGGCCCCCAGCCAGACCACTGGGTTGATAGGCCGGATGTGGAAGCGAGGACTAACGACTCGTGAAGCTGACCGGTACTAATAGGCCGATAACTTACACCACACACCCTCCTTCGTGAACGGAATCAAAAGACGTTCACACCATGAAGAAGGGTACAAAGAAACAAGACTGCTTGCGTCCACTATGTGGTTCCCAACCAACAACCCCGCCACCAGCGGGAAACGTTGCACGGAAACCCACAACTACATAACAACACCACCCCTGGACCCACCCGGTCCAGGACGTTGTAACCACACAAATTTCCCACCCCC
>NZ_JBEPNK010000052.1:0-5037 GCF_040546245.1 Arthrobacter sp. UYEF3 | reverse complement strand
TGTCCTGTCTCAATTTAGTTGGCCATGGTGACGTGGGAAAAGGACATCTAAATTGAGACAGATCGGGTAGGAACCGTCTCAATTTAGTTGGCCATTCCGTATGGAAAGCCTGCCTCCTTATCCCACAGGGGCTGAGTTCCGGGGCGACGGACTGAGCCCCTGCGGCGCTAAACGGCGTGCCATGCCCCGGTGAGCTATCTGCCCCGGGTGCTCCAGGCTTGGCCCAGTGGCGTGCCGGGGCCGGCGTCGGCCGGCGAGGGCGGCGGATTTCTCTTGATGTTCCAGGCGATGGCGTCGAAGAAGGCCGTGATGCGGTGGGCGGCGCGCAGGGATTCGTCCTCGTGTGCTGCGGGGAAGAAACCGGCGACTGCCTTGATGCTCAGGTCGTAGCGGTCTCGGTGCCAGAGGCCGGGTTGGAGCATCCGGGTATTGAATCCGGGGCTGGTGGCGAGGCGCGCGACGTTCACGGTCTCCGGGTAGGCGAGCAGGTCGAGGTCGGAGGTTGATCCGCGCCGGGACCGTTCCCGGACGGTGCTTTGCCTGAAGACGACTGTGCTTGATCTGAGGACAGTGGTCGCGCATTCGCGGGCCCACAGCATGATGGGGGAGTCGACGAGGACGCCGCGCGGGGCGAGGTCCCGGCGGTAGTGGCGTTCGGCGGCGATGAGCTCGGGCAGGGCGCGGATGTCGTGCTGTGTGGTGCCGAGCCATCGGCAGTGTCTTGCGCAGACCCATCCGATGCGGGGCAGCCGGGCGGTTCCTCCCGATCCCTGGGTGCAGCGTAGGCAGAGTTCACGGTCGATGACTTCTGAGCCGTCGATCTTGGCCGGGGTAGTGAAGGCGCTCTCGTGCAGGTCACCGAGGTCGCGCCAGGCCTGCAGCCGCTCGGGGGTGCGGCGGTGGCTGGGCTTGGGGATGGCTCCGCCCTCAAAGAGGGCCCGTTCGATCTCCTCGACGGTGGTTCCGTTGCGGGCTGCGTGGCGGGAGGCGTAGCTGATCAGGCCTTCGCCGTTGAAGATCCTGGTGGGGACGGGGAGCGGCTGGATCGTCACTGAGCCCGTTTCAGTCCGCGCTTGCGGGGGCCGGCGGGCTGGACTGCGCGGGTGTGGTGGTGCTCTTCGGCGGCGTAGTCGGTGGCTGTGGCCTCGAGCCGGGGACGGTCGATCTTCTCGGTCCCGTCGATGATCGCTCCGATGGCGGCGTCCGAGAGCAGGGCGCGCAAGGCCCCGATGCTCCCGCCTGTGCGGTCCCACAGGTAGGCGGCCTGCCCGGCGAGGGACTCGGGCACGTGCGCGGCAAGGGGCAGGAGGTCCTCGACCCCGAGGACCAGCTCGGTCCAGGCCTCGCGGTCCGCCGTGGATCCGATCCCGTAGGGACGCATCCGGTGCACGATCATCCTGGCCTTGATCTGTCTCCCCATGTCCCCGGCGAACAGGTCCGTTTCGGGCAAGTCAATGCCCGCGTAGAGGAAGGTCGCGTCCAGCCGGTCGGCGAACTGCTTGAGAGTGCTGGCCGCCTCGGCCCCGGCCAGCCTGCTCGTCGTCAGGTTATGGACCTCATCGAGGATCACCAGCGATACGCCAAGGGTGCGAATTACGCCCACGACGCGCTCGGTGACCATCTGGGCCGTCGCCCTCTGGGGCACCGGGAGGCCGAGCCAGTTCGCGAAGGCCTGCATGAGCATCCTCGGCGTCGTTGCGGGCGGGACCACGGTATAGACGACCGGGGCGAAAGTGGTGTCGTCGGTGCGCCCGAGACGCCTGCGCTCGGCCTTCTCATGGCGCTTGCCGATCAGCAGCGCGGCCGTGGACTTACCCGTTCCGGCGGCCCCGGAGACCGCGAGCCCCCGCCGCGCCGTGGCGGTGGTGGCGGCGTTGCGCGCAAGGGCGATTCTTGCCTGCCGGGCAAGGGCCTGCGTGTCCGTGGTCTCCAGCACGGTGTCGGCGGCGAGCCAGGCGAAGCGTTCCCGGTCGTAAGCGTCCTTCTCCTCGGGATTGAGGGCTTTGAGCTCCTTGGGGGAGAGCCGTTCCGGCTCGATCGGGGCGTGGTCGACGAACTGGCGCCAGGCGGTCAGGGAGTCGGGGGTCGCGATGGCTCAGTCCTCCAGAAGGTCGATGCGGCGGGCATGACGACGCGGACGCGGACTAACAGGCGCGGTCGCAGTCGCCGCGGACGGGGCGGCGCCGGGTTCGGAGTCAGGTTCTTCTTCGTGGACAGGGGCAAGGCGCAGCCGCGGCGCTGGATCCGGAACGCTCGACGGCGCGGCGCCAGCCCGTATGGCGGCCCGGGCCTCGGCCCGGCCTGCCGGGGCGGTCATGATGCGGTTGACCTCTGCGAGCAGGTCCGCGCCGGGGATGCTGCCGGAGCGTCTGTCCAGGGCCTTCTTCGCGGCGGCGAGGACGTCGAGGGAGAACGGGCCGGCGAGCTGGCGTGCCATGGTCCAGTCGGCTTCGATCCATCTGCCCTTGCGGTGGTCGCGGACGTGGATGGACTGGAGCCGGTAGGGGTCGTAGCGGATCTCCCATCGGCCTTTCGCGGGAGAGGGGAGCCCGGAGGAGACGCCCCGGTACTCGTGGAGTGCCTTGGCGTCGTAGTGGAGACCGTGGAAGTTGATTCCATAGGGCTGGATTGAGCGCCACTCCAGCGGGAGCAGGGCGATGTAGTCCTCTCTGGTCAGCGTCACGGGGATCTGGGGTGCGACGCTCGCGAGGGCTGCGAAGGCCTCGTTCGGGGTGAGGTCCTTCTTCGGCATGGCAGGGTGCCTCAGGCCCGGGTGCGGGCGGTTCTGCCAGACGGCGACGAGCCACCAGTCAAGCAGGCTCTGGACGTCGGCGAGGCTGAACCGTGCCTCGGCGGCGGGGTCCTTGCCGCGGCGGACGACGTTCGGGCCGGTGTAGCCGGCGAGGTACTGGGTGAAGCCCGAGTTGACCCCGGCGAAGAAGCGCTCGATGTGGGGCTTGTCGGTCCCGGTCCGCGGGGCGGCCTTGGTCAGGCTGATCTGGAGCCGTTCGCACGCGGCGGTGAACGTGGCGCCGATGTAGACCTTGCCCCGGTCCACGGTGATCGACTCAGGCACGATGACGGGCTTGGCAGCGATCGCGGAGCGGACGTCCTCGCCGCCGGGGATCATGCCCTGGGGCAGGACCGATCGGGAGTAGCTTAGGGCCGCGTCCCAGCCGGGCTGCATCGGCAGCGGGGTCATGGCCCTGGCCAGCAGGACCGCGGCGTCGACGGCCTTCGTTGCCACGGGGCGCAGGATCGCGCCCAGCGGCGTCCGGGTCGCGATGTCGAGGGCGACGGTGAGGTCGGCCTTGCCCGTGGACCCGTCGGGGTAGATGAGCATCAGGTCCAAGGGGCTGGAATCGATCTCCACGAGTTCCCCAGGTCGCAGGGGCGCCTGCCTGCCCCATGTCCGGTCGGGTCGGCTGGCCTGGGTCCTGCGGGTCGTGGCGTTGCCGAAGGGGTGCCGGGACTTCTCCAGTTTGGCCAGGATCCGGTAGAGAGTGGCGCGGGACGGGACCGTCAGGCCCTGCTGCCCGGCGAGGGCGCGGACTCGGGTGACGGCGCGGGACCGTGTCCCGGTGGACGTGTTGGTCTGCCCTGAGATCTCGGCCTCAAGCAGCGCCACGAGCTCCGGGGCAGCCCAGCCAGCCAGGGTGCTCTGACGGGTGTTGCGCCCGTCGGCAAGTCCGGCGATACCCTGCTTGCGGTAGGCGGCGACGTGGCGGCGCAACGTACGGGCCGAGATCGGCGTGCCCGCGGCGGCGAGCTCGGCTGCCTTGGCCCCGATGCGATGCAGCAGCGGGTTGGCCAGGTCGTACTCCGGCTTGGGCGCCGTCCCGGGGGCAGCGTCCGGCGGGGTCCCGTTGACGAGCTCGTAGACGTGACGGTGCAGCAGCTCGGCCTGCGCCCGGGCAGCAGGCTCGAGGGTTTCAAGCAGCGCGACACCGGCCAGGGACGGCAGGGGAGCGGGCGCGTCAGGCAGGTACGAGTCGTCGGCAAGCAGCTCGGCGACCGGCACCCGGCGGATCCGGCCGGTGGCGAGATTCTTCAAAGCCAACTCGGCACCGTCATGGGCAGCCACCTGCCAGGAGGCGCCGTCGAACTGAATGAAGTCAAACAGACGAACCGACTTCACGACGCCGCCTCCCGCGACCCAGCGTTCCAGGCGGAGCACGCCTTCGGTGCAACACCCGGGGACACCGGCGTGTCCTGCGTGAGCGGGGCGTCGAGGTCGACGGCCAGCGCCCCGGTGAACAGCAGGTGGAGCACGTGCGCGCGGACGATGCCCTCGTCGGCGCCCAGCGCCCTGGCCGCCCGCCGGACGCCTCCGGCCAGCGAGGTCTCCGGGGCGAACGAGTCGACCAGCACGGCCGCCGCGGTGCCGTCGGGGGCGAAGCGGTCCTGGCGGTAGCCGGCGAGCCACCGCAGATTCGACATCAGCGGCTCCGCCGGACCGGTGAAGACCTCGTACTCCCACCCGGCCACTTCGCAGGCCTCACGGGTCAGGCCGAACTGGCGCTCCGCGGACCGGACACGGCCTGCAGGCTTGACGTCGACGACCCGGCCCGTGCCATCCCGCAGCCGGACGAAGAAGTCCGGCACGTGCCCCCGGGAGCCCTCGGTCCCGCGCGGCCACAGGAACGCGAACGGCTGGGACGCGACCCCCACGACATCCCGGTCATGGTCCGCCGAGAGCAGGAAGTCGCGCTCCAGCAAGCTCTCGAACCCCACATGGGACCGGACCGTGCTGGACCACCACCTGCCCTCGTAGTTCCGCTTGCCCTGCCACGAGAAGAACGCCCGCACCGGAAGCGCCGACTCAAGCCCGAGCGATGCCAGAGCCGCAGAAAGCGGCGCATTCGCCATCCGCCCGTCCAGGCGCGCCAGCACACGGGTCTCATCGGTCATGTTCGAAGGCAGCGACCTCAGCGCGCGAGCAGCATCCATGTGGCCAGATTAACTGAGACAAACCCCAGAAACCCGTAGGTGGCCAGGTAAGTTGCGAAAATGGCCAACTAAATTGAGACAGGACAT
>NZ_JBEPNK010000051.1:0-5156 GCF_040546245.1 Arthrobacter sp. UYEF3 | reverse complement strand
ACCACACCAACCGTGGCTCTGAACGACACGATCCGTGGTTTAGGGAGGTGGCTCTGACCCGCACCACACGTGGCCTCCTTGGAAGCCAATATTCAAGCCCGGCACCGACGCCGGCCGTCGACGTGATCCCGGCCCTGGTGCAGGACTTCGCTCCGGCCGTATTCCGGGTCCCGACCGTCGAGTTCCTGCGTCCGCGACCCTGGCCCACGAGATTTACAACTCTTTGCCCAACTGCAGCTGATTTACACTCCACAAAGCGTGGCGGTTTCGCAACGGCACCACGGCGCTAAGCGGAATCGCCGTACTTTATGGGACGCGCACTTTCAGCGGGGTTCAGGCGGGCGCGGACGGCAATTCCGGCGCAGAGAATCACCGCCACTCCTCCGACGATGGTGGTCCAGGTCAGGCTCTCGCCCAGCAGCAGGCCGGCCCAGCAGATACTCAGGACCGGCTGTACCAGTTGGACCTGGCTGACCTGGGCCATTGGACCGATGGCAAGGCCGCGGTACCACGCGAAGAATCCGAGGAACATGCTGACCACCCCGAGGTAGGCAAAGGCAGCCCATTGGGCGGGCGTGCCGGCCGGCGGCTGCTCAGCGATTGCGCTGACGGTCAGGAACACCATCACAGGAAATGCCAGAACGAGGGCCCAGGAGACCGTCTGCCATGCTCCGAGTTCGCGTGCCAGCAGGCCGCCCTCCGCGTAGCCGATGGCCGCGGCGGCGACAGCACCGAAGAACAGCAGGTCCGCCCAGTGCAGCTGCCCGACGCCGCCGGACTGCATGGAAGCGAAAGTGATGGCCGCCGCCGCGCCTGCCACTGTCAGGATCCAGAAAACTGCCCGGGGGCGTTCGCGGGTTCGCAGGACGGCCATGGTTGCTGTCGCTGCAGGGAGGAGGGCGATGACGACGGCGCCGTGACTGGCGGGCGCCGAGGTGAGGGCGAAGGACGTCAGTAGCGGGAATCCGATGACGATTCCGCCGGCCACCACCGCAATGCGTCCCCATTGCAGGCCGCGGGGAAAGCGTTGCCGCGTGAGAGTCAAGGCCAATATCGCAAGGATGCCCGCTATCACAGCCCGTCCGGATCCGAGGAACAACGGCGTCAGCCCGTCCACTGCCACGCGGGTGAACGGAACAGTAAAGGAGAAGGCAACGACACCTAGGAGGCCCCACCAGAGACCCGTTGGCCGCCGGGGCGGCAGTATCATTGGGGCAATAACCGCAGTAGCGCTACTATTGTCTCTCATGACAAACGATAGCAGTTCGAGGATTGCGCTTCGACTCAGGGAGTGGATTGCGACTGCGCCGGCAGGAGCGAAACTGCCGTCGACCCGTTCACTCGTGGCTCAGTATCAGGCCAGCCCGGTGACCGTCCAGCACGCGCTCAGGGCCCTCGCCGCGCAGGGGTTGATTGAGAGCCGGCCCGGAGTTGGCACGTTTGTCCGGGCCATCCGGACCGCTCGGCCCTCCGATTACGGGTGGCAGTCGGCGGCACTGCGTTCACCGCAGGCACCGGCCCGCCCGGCCCCGGCCGCGATGCGGGACACGCCGAATGACGTCATCGCCTTCCACTCCGGCTATCCGGACCGGGAACTCCTGCCCGAGCGACTGGTGCGGGCAGCCCTCACCCGCGCCTCACGAGGGGACGCAGCCGTATCGCGTCCGCCTGCGACAGGCCTGCCGGAACTCCAGTCCTGGTTCGCGCAGGAACTCCGGGCCTCCACACCTGCAGGTGTCACCCCGCCAATGCCGGGCGACGTGATCGTCCTGCCCGGATCCCAGAGCGGACTCAGCTCCATCTTCCGTGCCCTGGCGGGCAACGGGCAGCCCCTGCTCATGGAGTCTCCCACCTACTGGGGCGCCATCCTCGCTGCCGGCCAAGCCGGCGTCCGGGCCATCCCTGTGCCCAGCGGCGCAAAGGGTCCCGATACCGACGAACTGGCGCGCGCCTTCGAGGAGACAGGCGCGCGCCTGTTGTATGCCCAACCGAACTACGCGAACCCCACGGGCGCGCAATGGAGCGCTGAACGCCGCGACGAGGTGCTGGACGTCGTGCGCCGGTACGGCGCGTTCCTCGTCGAGGACGACTGGGCGCACGACTTCGGTATTACCACCAGCGCTGTGCCCGTCGCCGCGCAGGACGATTCGGGGCATGTGGTCTATCTCCGCTCGTTGACCAAGAGCGTGTCCCCGGCCATCCGCGTTGCCGCGGTCATCGCCCGGGGCCCGGCCCGCGAACGCATCGCGGCCGACCGGGTAGCCGAATCAATGTACGTCAGCGGCCTCCTCCAGGCCGCAGCACTCGACGTGGTCACGCAGCCAGCCTGGCAGACGCATCTACGCGGCCTCCGCCACCAGCTTCAATCCCGCCGTGACCTGCTCGTCGCCAGTATGCGGGAACACGCACCGCTGGCCCACCTCACCCACGTCCCCGCTGGAGGGCTGAATCTGTGGGCACGCCTGCCCGACGGGACGGACGTCGCACGGCTCATCCGGGACTGCGAAAACGCCGGCGTGATCATCGCCGACGGCGCCGAATGGTTCCCCGCGGAACCTACTGGATCGTTCATCAGGCTCAACTACTCAGGCCCAAACCCGGCCGCCTTCGCCGCCGGCGCCCGCATCCTCGGCAGCGCCCTCGGACGGAACAGCCACTAGGCCACCCGCCGTGTGCCCTCAGCGGGATCCAGGAGCGGCTGGCCGGATAGTCCGTCTACCTCGGCGAACGGGTCATCATCCCGTCCAGCTCCCCGACAGTCGTCCAGGAGGACATCCTGATCGACCTCCCGGTTGAGCGTGACCAGTTGGAGACCCGGTCCCTTCCGCGGTTCACGGAACTCCGGCACCATGTCTACGAGCAGATCCAGCTCGCCAAGAAGGGCCACCGCCCGGCGGCGGCCGGTTCTACCGCCAGCTCGACGCCGGTTTAGCCTCCGGAAGCAAACAAAACACCCCGCCACGGACAAACCGCGGCGAGGTGTTTCGTTGCTCCCAGGGAGCGGAAGCGACGTATCAGCCGACCTTGTTGGCAGCCTCGGCGTCGGAGGTACCGACACCGGCTGCGGCACCCAGGTTGGCGCGCAGTTTGGCGCCGAGCTCGGCGTCGACGTTGGTCCAGTACTGGATGGCGCGTTCCTTGATGCCGGCGTTCTTGACGCCGCTGACGGCGCCGGTGATGGTCTCCAGCAGGCGGGCCTTTTCGCCGTCGTTGAAGACCTCGCGGTACAGCGTGCCGGCCTGGCCGAAGTCGCCATCCTCAGCGCGCAGGGAGTGCGCGGAGAGCGTCAGCGCGCCGTCGTTCTCCCAGCCGCCGCCCGCAACGGACGGCTCCACGGCGGCAGGACCGCCGACGGAGTTCGGCGCGTAGACCGGAACCGACGGGGCGTTGAAGTGGAAACGACCCTGACCGTCCTGGCTGTAGTTGTTGACCTGGCTCTTGGGCAGGTTCACCGGGAGCTGGGCGTGGTTGGTGCCCACGCGGTAGCGGTGTGCGTCGGCGTAGGAGAAGATGCGGGCCTGCAGCATCTTGTCCGGCGACGCGGCGATGCCGGGCACGAAGTTTGACGGCGCAAAGGTGGCCTGCTCGATCTGGGAGAAGTAGTTCTCCGGGTTCTTGTTCAGCTCCATGGTGCCGACCTTCACCAGCGGGTAGTCGCTGTGCGGCCACACCTTGGTCAGGTCAAACGGGTTGAAGCGGTAGGTCTTGGCGTCCTCGTACGGCATCACCTGGACGTGCAGGTCCCAGGACGGGAAGTTGCCCGCAGCGATGTTCTCCTGCAGGTCGCGGATGTAGAAGTCCCCGTCTGCGCCGGCCAGTGCTTCGGCCTCGTCGCCCGTCATGGACTTGACGCCCTGATTGGACTTGAAGTGGTACTTGACCCAGAAGCGCTCGCCCGCGGCGTTGATCCACTGGTAGGTGTGCGAGCCGTAGCCCTGCATTTCACGCCAGGAGGCGGGCAGGCCGCGGTCGCCCATGAGCCAGGTGACCTGGTGGGCGGACTCGGGGGAGAGGGTCCAGAAGTCCCACTGCATGTCGGCGTCGCGCAGGTGGGTGCCCGGGAGTCGCTTCTGGCTGTGGATGAAGTCCGGGAACTTGATGCCGTCGCGGATGAAGAACACCGGGGTGTTGTTGCCGACGAGGTCGTAGTTGCCCTCGGTGGTGTAGAACTTCACGGCGAAACCGCGGGGGTCGCGCCAGGTGTCGGGGGAGCCTGCTTCGCCGGCAACCGAGGAGAAACGGATGAGCATGTCCGTCTCGGTGCCCGGCTGGAACAGCGCGGCCTTGGTGTACTTCGAGACATCGTCCGTGGTCGTGAACGTGCCAAAGGCGCCGCCGCCCTTGGCATGCACCACACGCTCCGGAACGCGCTCGCGGTTGAACTGGGCGAGCTTCTCGATCAGGTAGTGATCGGTCAGAATGATCGCGCCGTCGGCGCCGACGGTCTGGGAGTGGGCGTCGGAAGTGACGGGGGCACCGGACTGTGTCGTGGATACTGCGGGCGCAGAGATGTTCTGAGTCATCGTTCTCCTATTTCTGTTTCTAACTTAGTTTCGGTCGGCGGGAAGTTTTTGGCTGCGCTGGCAGTCCTCGCAGATGCCCTGGTACAGGACGTCGGCGATCTGGATGGTCATGGGCCGGGAACCGGCGTTCCAATGCGGGGTGAGGCACGGCGCATGGCCGACGGCGCAGTCGACGTCCTCGACGCGGCCGCAGCTGATGCAGACGGCGTGGTGGTGGTTGTCGCCCACCCGCGTCTCATACAGTGCGGGGGAATGCGGCGGTTCGAAGCGGCGAAGCATCTGCAGTTCGGTCAAGTCACCCAGGACCACATAGACGGACTGCGCCGTGAGCTCGGGCAGTTCCTCGCGGGCGGCGGCAAGGATGCCTTCCGCCGGCGAATGCGGGTGGCGTTCGACGGCGGTCAATACGGCCAGCCGCTGCTTGGTCACCCGGCGGCCGTGGGCGCGCAGGGCCGCGGCCCATGCCTCGCTGCTGCCCAGGGAATCCGTCATGGGTACATTCAAGCACTTATTTTTAGCTGTTCATAATAAGGCGCGGCTTAGCCTTGATCCACCGATCCGCGGTTGGTCCTGACTGTTTGTCAGGGGCGGCCGCGGTTCTTGGTTTCGGGCATGGCGGATTCCCGGCCTCGC
>NZ_JBEPNK010000050.1:0-6323 GCF_040546245.1 Arthrobacter sp. UYEF3 | reverse complement strand
TTCGTGCAGGGCCTGATCAGCCACGCCGGCTCCGGCTTCTCCCTCACCTCCGGGGACACCAAGGTCGACCTGACCAACTTCACCATCGACCCGGGTACCTCCAAGCTCTACGGTGACGTCGCGGTCAACGGCACGGTCGCCGCGAAGCAGGCCTACATCTTCAACCTCGACGGCTCCACCCTCAAGCCCCTCGCGAAGGCCGGCGACACCGCGATCCTGGAAGGCACCCGCGTGCTGATCTCCGACACCGCCGCCGGCCTGCTGAACAAGACGTTCAAGACCGACGCCGTGAAGGCCGGCATGCTCGTCGGCATCGCCAAGATCACCGTCAACACCAAGTAACACCCACCACCAAGACCTGCCGGAGGCATGGTCTGCACCGGCAGGCAGAGCCGCGGCACCTCCCCACCGGAGGGCCGCGGCACTGTTGTCTTTCTAGATCGTGGCGCGTCCGGAGCCGGATGCCGCGCACAGCCCCTAGCGTTGAAGGATGTCCAAAATGACCGGAGCCGTGGTTGACGTCGTCCTGCCGTGTTTGAACGAGCGGGGAGCCCTGGCGTGGGTGTTATCCCGCATGCCGGACGGATACCGGGCCATCGTGGTCGATAACGGTTCCACGGACGGGTCCGCTGAACTCGCGGCGAGTCTGGGCGCGGTGGTGGTCCGTGAGGACCGGAGGGGGTTCGGGGCAGCCGCCCATGCAGGCCTGCTCGCAGCAACTTCAGAGTTCGTGGCTTTCTGTGACTGCGACGGTTCCCTCGACCCGGCCCGGTTGCCGGAGCTATTTGCTCCGGTTATGGAGGGCTCTGCGGATCTGGTGCTGGGCAGCCGTCAGCCGCAGCGCGGATCTTGGCCCCTGCACGCCCGCGTCGCAAACGTTCTCTTGGCGTGGCAGCTCAGGCGCCTGACCGGTGAACGGGTGACTGATCTCGGACCCATGCGGGCCGGACGCCGGGCCGATCTGCTTTCCCTTGGTCTCGAGGACCGCCGCAGCGGTTACCCGTTGGAGATGTTCCTCAAGGCGAGCCTGCGCAACTGGCGGATCGTGGAGATACCCGTGCCCTATGCCCCTCGCACCGGCAAATCGAAGGTCACCGGAACGGTCCGCGGAACGCTGACGGCGGTGCAGGACATGTCAGCCCAGCTCAAGGCGGCTGCGGCGGCTTCGTCTTCCGGACCGTTCCGGAATCCCGCCAGCAGCGAAGAAACTAAATGAGGAACAGCATGGATCTGACAGTAGCGGTCATCGCCAAAGAGTGCCTTCCTGGGCGAGTGAAGACCCGGTTGAGCCCCCCGCTGACGCCCGAACAGGCCGCAGCCTTGGCACAGTTAAGCCTCAGCCGCACCCTGGAAACGGTCCGGGGGCTCCCGGTACGGAACCGGCTGCTGGTTGTGGATGGCACCCCCGCTGCGGCCGACGCAGAAAACTTCACCGTTGTGCCGCAGTCATCCGGCGGCCTGGACGAACGTCTCGCTGCTATCTGCGACGCAGCCACCGGACCGATTCTTATTATCGGCATGGATACCCCCCAGTTCTCGTTTGACGATGTGGCACCGCTGCTCCGGGACTGGTCAACACAAACAGCTCTCCACGACGCCTGGATGGGCCCTGCCACGGATGGCGGTTTCTGGGCTCTCGCGCTGCGGCACCCCGTCGGAGAGCTGATCCGGGGGGTGCCGATGTCCACCGGGAGGACCGGTGCCAGCCAGCTGACGCGCCTGTCCGCCGCAGGGCTCAGCATCGGAATGCTTCCCGAACTGCGCGATATGGACCACTTCAGTGATGCACTCGAGATCGCCGCAAAGATTCCCGGCAGCGGCTTCGCGCATGCCGTCGATGAAGCCGCACTCCAGATCCGGGGCTCCTCACCCACCGGCGGAGCAGCCCGATGACTGCCGTCGGTGTCGCTTCTGCCGCCAATTTCGGCCAAGGCCACGAAGAGCCATACGCCCGGGCGCTGGCGAACGGCTCCGGCACTCTGACCCTTCGCCCGGACAGCGGGCATCACCAGGCCGACCCGGTGGACTTCGACGTGCGCAGCTGGTGCGAGGAGGCCAGCCTGCTGGAGCGTTCCCTGCTGCGCAGCCTGCAGGGACCGGTCCTTGACGTCGGCTGCGGACCGGGACGGTTACTGGCCGCCGCACAGCGAATGGGTCTGGCAGCCCTGGGCATCGATACCAGCGCTGAGGCGGTCGGTCGGGCGCGCGGGCGCGGTGCCCGCGCACTCGAACAATCAGTTTTCGCCCCTGTGCCCCACTCCGGTCTGTGGCAGTCAGTCATTCTGCTGGACGGCAACATCGGCATCGGCGGAAGCATCACGTCCCTGCTGCGCCGATGCAGCCAGCTCATCTCCCCTTACGGGACGGTCCTGGCCGAGGTGGAAGCCGACGAGGACCTGGACGTCGTCTATTCCGCCGTGCTGGAGGACCAGAACGGAAACCAAAGCGAGTCTTTCCGGTGGGCCCGGACGGGCAGCGCGGGGCTCGTGTCCCGGGCAGAGCGCAGCGGGTGGACCGTTACCTCCATACAACGCGTTCAGGGCCGCGTCTTTTGCCGCCTGTCGCCCGCCAGGATGCCTGACAGGATCATGCGGTGAACGCCGCTCCCCCCTCATCAACCGGTGTGGCCGGCACCCGGCTCCGGTTGTTCGTCGTCCTGCCCGCGCTGTTCGTCGTGGCCGCGGCCGTGCTGTGGTGGATGGTTCTGCCCGGAAACCCGTTCGAATCCGCACCGATTGTCGGCACCTGCCTTTCGTGGCTGGTTCTGGTTGCGGCCCTGAGCCTCCTGCGGCACGTGCCTCGGCGGCAGGTCGGCGCCCTGATCATCGCAGGCACGGTACTCCTCGGCCTCGTTGCGGTGAGCGCCCCTCCCCGGACCAGCAACGACTCTGCCCGGTACGCGTGGGACGGGATCGTGCAAAAGGCGGGAAACTCCCCGTATTCGTTTGTGCCCGTCGATGAGACTCTCGCCAACCTGCGGCCGGGGTGGCTTTTCGCGCCCGGCGCTCCCGGCGCCGATGGCAGGCCACTATGTGCCAAGGACTTGTTCGGCACGGAGTCCGTCTCGGCCTTCGGCTATCCGTCCGGCACTCCGTTGTGCACCGCCATCAACCGGCCCCATGTGCCCACCATCTATCCGCCGACGGCCGAAATCTACTTTTTTGGTGTGCGGGCCGCCGTCCCGGACTCGGTCGGCTACCTTCCCTTCCAGCTCGGAGGGCTGCTCATCAGCGCGGCCGTCGTGGTGATGCTGCTCGCCGCTCTGGCCAAACGCGGCCTGCCGTTGCACCTCGCCGCCGTATGGGGCTGGAGCCCGTTCGTGCAACTTGAGGCCGTCAACAACGCCCACGTTGACGTATTGGGCGCCGCCTTGATGCTCGCTGCCGGAATGCTGATGGCTGGCGGCAGGCCTCTCCGCTCGGGAGTAGCCTTCGGGGCCGCCGTGGCAACGAAGCTCATTCCGGTCATTGCGGCCCCCGCGTTGTTGTTCCGGCGCCCGGTCCGCTTCATTGCCGCTGCTGTCCTGACATTCATCCTGCTTTACGTGCCCTATCTGGCAGTGGCCGGGGCCGGCGTTCTGGGGTTCCTGCCCGGCTATCTCAAAGAGGAGGGCTACAGCCAGAGCGGCGGGGTCCGATTCAGCCTCGCGCAGATCATCTCCGCCGGCCCCTGGCCGCCGGTCCTCAGCGCCGCCGCACTGGCCATCGTTGCTCTCGTCGTGCTGCGGCAAACACGCGCAGCCAATGTCTGGGAGCAGCAGACCGTCATGATCGGGCTGACGTTGCTCATTGTCAGCCCGAACTACCCTTGGTATGCGCTGATGCTGTTGCCGTTCATCGTCCTGAGCCGGCGGTGGGAGCACATGGGTGTGATCCTTGCCCTGGATTTCATCTACATGGTCCCTACCGTCGCACCCCTGACTGGGCCGCTGGATCAGATCGTGCTTCTCATGGCGGCCGCAGCCATCGCCGCAGGGGCCTGGCTGCGGCGCCGCGGCGAGCTTCGACGAGCCGCCGTCGACGGCCTCCGGTCCGAATCGCAGGGCCAAGTGATTTCAACCCAGTGAACGGCACCCGTCCCCCCACCACCAGTTCCCCCGAATGGCAGGATTGCACCATGGACACACCATTTCCCGACGCGCCGCAGGCGCGCATCGGCATCATCGGCGGCTCCGGAACCTACCGGCTCCCCGGCGCAACGGTCCTCGCCACCGTCGACGTCGACACCCCCTACGGTCCGCCCTCGGGGCCCGTGACGCTCGCCGACGTGGCCGGACGGACCGTAGCGTTCCTCCCCCGCCACGGCGGTGAACATTCGCTCCCGCCCCAGAAGATCAACAACCGCGCCAACCTTTGGGCACTCAAGAACCTCGGAGTCCAGGCAGTGCTCTCGTCCTCGGCCGTGGGCGGGCTGCGGGAAGGCTTCGGACCTGAGACCTTCGTCGTGACAGACCAACTGATCGACCGTACCTGGGGACGTGCCGACACATTCTTTGACGGCACCGTCGCCGACGGCGTCGCCCCCGCCGGCGTCCAGCACCTGCCGGCGTCAGAACCGTTTTGCCCGACTCTACGTTCACACCTGGACGCCGCTCTGGCGGCGCATCACCTTCCCTACGCCCGGCAAGGAACAGTAGTGGTGATCAACGGACCGCGCTTTTCAACGAAGGCCGAGTCGGCCTGGTACGTCACCGGCGGTGCCGACATCATCAGCATGACCCAGTACCCCGAACCCGTTCTGGCCGCCGAATTGAACATGGGTTTCGCCAATCTGGCCTTCATCACCGATTCCGACACCGGACACGACGGTTCCGATCCGGTGACGGCCAACGCTGTCTTCTCGCGGCTCAAGGACGCCCAGCAGAATGTACTGGCTGTCCTCGAAGCGACTGTCGCCGCGATCGGTGAAGACTACTCCGCCCGGCCGTTGATGGACCCGGAAGCCGTGCGCAGGATCATGGCGCTCCCCGCCATCCGGGAAGCTGCGACCGTCTGATGAGACTCCTCGTCACCGGCGGAGCCGGCTTCATCGGTTCCCACATCGTCGAGGCAGCCCTGGCCCGGGGCTGGACCGTGCGGGTCGTGGACTCGCTGGACCCCGGTCTTCACCCCCGGCCGCCGATCTTTGACCCGCGGGTGGAGTTTGTGATCGGCGACGTCACGGACGCGGCCACGGTCGATTCAGCATTGGAGGGTATCGACACTGTCTGCCACCAAAGCGCGAAGGTCGGGCTGGGGGTCAGCTTCGCTGACGCGCCGGACTACATCCGCAACAACGACTACGCCACGGCCGTCCTTCTGGCCGCCATGGAGCGCCGGAGCATTACCCGCCTGGTCCTGGCCTCCTCGATGGTGGTCTACGGCGAGGGCGCCTACACGGACTCTAGGACCGGCCTGCCCGCCAGGCCCGGTCCCCGCGCGGAGGCTGACCTGCGCGCCGGCATCTACGATCCCCGCAACCCGGAAACAGGAGATGTCCTTGTCCCCGCGATGGTCACCGAGGAAGCGCCCCTTGATCCGCGGAACGTTTACGCGGCATCGAAAGTCAGCCAGGAGCACCTTGCCGCCGCCTGGGCACGCAGCACTGGCAGTGCGGCGGTCGCCCTGCGCTACCACAACGTTTATGGCCCCAGGATGCCCCGGGATACGCCCTACGCCGGTGTCGCTTCCCTGTTCCGCTCGGCCCTGGCCCGGGGTGAGGCGCCGCGGGTCTTCGAAGACGGCGCCCAGCGGCGCAGCTTCATTCACGTCCGGGATGTCGCCGCCGCGAACATCGCCGCCGTCAACTCGCTCTCATCCAGAGGAAGCGCTGGCTTTCGTGCCTATAACGTCGGCGCGGACGAGGTACGCACTATCGGTGACGTGGCGGCGGCGCTGAGTAGATTCAGCACCGGTCCCGCCCCCGTCGTGACCGGTGAGTACCGGCTGGGCGACGTCCGCCACGTCACGGCGTCCTCCGAGCGCATCAAGGTGGAGCTGGGCTGGGCGCCGGCTGTGGGCTTCATCGCCGGCATGCAGGAATTCGCCGCCGCTCCCCTGCGCGGCGAACCAGGCTGACACGTCCCAGCGAATGTCAATAAGTGATCATCGGCGTTGGCCGCGCACTGATGGAATGTGTGCCGGTCATGCTTCACCCATGATCGCCTGACGGGCCGTCATAAATGCCGCCCGACGCCGTGGGCGTGGGAGTGTCTGCGCCGGCTGATGCCGCCGCACGTACAGGAACCGGCGTAACGGATTGATCACGGTATGTGGGGAACCCATCCGGGGCGGGTTTGTTGTCGAAGTACTCCTGACAGACAAACGCCGGCCCCGCCGGGGATT
>NZ_JBEPNK010000049.1:0-7077 GCF_040546245.1 Arthrobacter sp. UYEF3 | reverse complement strand
CACGCCAATCGTGGCTCTGAACGACACGATCCGTGATCTGGGCAGGTGGCTCTGAAGCGCACGACAGGTGGCTCCCTTGGAAGCCAGTATTCACTCTCAACACGATCAGTACGTTGCGACCGAAGCGAAAAGCTCATCACATCCTTGATGCAGCAGTGCACGCGCCTACAATCCCGTTCTTCCACCACTCCGTACGCTTCCGCTCCCGCCCGGCTCGCAGGAGCTAAATTCGGGTTGATGAGTCCAAGGTAGCTACACGTCACGTCAAAAGGTCAAAATACGCCGTGTCCGTATTCCAAGCTATGGGATGCAGCAGCGTACCCACCGCGGGATTTAGCGCGCTGTACATCATTCCGTCTCCCGCATAAATGCCAACGTGTCCCCAGTCGGCTGGTCCCTGTGCGTTCTGGACCACCAAGTCCCCCGGCTGCGGACTGTCGGTCCGCGTACCGACCCTCCATTGATCCACTCGCGGCAGATTGAGCCCGGCCTGCCTGTAGATCCATTGGACGTAACCGGAACAGTCCCACGCCTTCTACGCCGTGCCACCCCACACGTAGGCGCCACCGACTCCTTCCTGGGTGAACCGCAGGATAACTTTGCGGATTTCGCTCAGGTTCGCGGGCAAGACCGGGTCCGTCGAGGAAGGCGGCGTATCCGAGCACCTAGCCGGTGTTATCCCGCCGTCGAGCGCCGCTACGATGGCCGTCGCGTCAGCCTCCCACCGCGCATACAACTCCGGAAATGCCGATAGCTGAACGGCTTGCGCAGCTTGGCCTTTGTTCACGAATTGCCAACCTCGGATATCCAACAACCCGGGCGGTCTGCCACGGTTGGGGCCAGCGGGGCCGCCGTAGAAGGCTCGTACGTTGTACTTGGGATCCATCAACTGCTCAACGGTCCCCCAGCCGGCCGCGGGACGTTGCTGGGCGGTGCCGAGCGAGTCGTGGTCGCTTCCGAGGCCGTCATGCGGGTACTGGAGCGAGGCTGGTACGTTCACGTTGGCGAGGACTCTGAGGCTGGATTCCTGCAGCGCCATCATGATTGCGATGATCTGGCCGTCCCGGGGGACCCCCAGTTGCTGGCCTATGGAAACGTAGTCCCCCGCGACGGCCATTTGCCTGTCGCTCGCGTTGACCGGGGCCCGGTTGGTTGTGCGGATGCTCATAGCGCCGGGTTCACTGGCTGGCTGGCCGGCCACGCCATCTTGCGAGCAGATGGACGGGTTGTCGGCCGTACCCGCGCCGAGCACCGCCACGGCTGCGCTAACCGCAATGGAACCCACCAGGATCAAGGTTGAGGCCGCGGCCAACGTAACCCGCAGAAGGGTCCGTCGGGGCAGTAACAGCCGGCGGACAGTTCACCGTGACGCTGACAGGTGCCGTATAGGTGTTGCGGGCAGAGATTGATTGATCCAGAACGCTGACGGAAGCGGTGCACACGTGCAGTCCCTCCCATGGCGCCGGCCGCTCCCGCACCTTGGCCAGCTCGCTGTCGCAGTGCAGGGATTCGACCGCGGCCGAACGGTGCGCCTGCTGATCAGCCAAAGTCGCATAGCTTCCCGCGTTGACCCCGGTCGCTTCGAACTCCTGCACCAGGACGGCCAAGGGATTGGAGCCGTCCGGTAGCACGTCCCACCAGTCACGGAGCCGTGAGTAGACCTCCGAGTAGGAAGACGTTCGCGTGTCCCAGGTGTAGATCGCCGTCGCCGCCGCGGCGGCGAGCTGGCGGAAGTCAGCAGTGCGGGGTGCGCCCTCCGCATCGGCAATCACAACGTCAGGAGCCACCGTCGGAGTTTGTGCCTGCGTCCCGGGGGAAGCGTTTGCCGGGCTCTGAGGGATCGGCGTCGTCGACGAGGGTGCAAACGGAGCCTCTGCGGGCGCGGGCGACGGCCGCGTGAGAGCAAAAAGCACCGCGACCACGCTCAAGAGGGCGATTGCGGCGATCCACCATCGACGTCGGCTGCTTAGACCAGGTTGAGCGTTCTTCTTCATCACGTGCATTCGGGCCTCCTTCTCGCCTGTTCATGGCGAGAGGACGGGTCCACAACATGACTCAGTAGGCAGTCCGCGTCCCGGCCTGGAGAATCCTCCAGGCCGTTTGATAGAGACGGCGTGCGAAGCCGATCTGGACAGCCAGATAGCGCTCGGTGACGCCCAACTGGGCCGCCAATGCTTCCAGAGCCTTCTTCCGTTCGGGTCCTCGTAGTCCGGGGCGAACGATACTTTCAGCTGTTCTGCGGAGTACCGGTGTAGGCAGGCACTCTGCTGCGCGCTGGCATACGTCTCCGATATTGCTAATGGCCGCCTGCTCAACTTCAAGTGCATTTTGAACGGTTTTCGCCGTCTTGCGCACCACGGTCACCGCGTGCCAGCGCCGGCGGTCCTGTGGCGACGGCGGACCGTAGTGTCGCGGCCCGGTGAGACTGTCCACGGCAAGATCCCAAACTCCTGCTGGCACGCTGGCCCGGGTCAGATCAATGATCATTCGTGCCCATTGCTGGTCAATAATCTGCTCGGCACTTTGACCTCCACCCCGGTCCATGCCCAGCACCGCCAGAGTAACGAACGGCGTATGCCCGTCGGCATTCCCTGGTTCCACGATCATCGGGAGTGTCTGATGGCTCAGCTCCCGACGGGTGTGCGCGGCGCACACGTTCGCGCACACCCCCTGAACCCACGCACCGAACGGAATACCGGGAAGCTGGCGGTAATGCCCCCGGGTCACCCCATCCCACACCGCGACCCGGATGTCCTGCATAACATCGTCCACGTCGCAGGCCCGGCCGATCCGCGAGAGATGCGAAACCACGTACCGCTGTACACCGTCGACGGCGATCATGATTTGATCTACCGGAACGACAACCCCGGCGGGCTCCGGCGCACTGCGCAGGGATATGTCGATACTTTCTACATTTGGATGATCCTGTGGGGCCCGATTCAACCCGGCTTCGACTCGCATCGTCTTCACCGCTTCGACTAAACGATTCCAATAAGTCCGGCGCCGGCACGACCGGCGCCCTAAGAGTGGCAGCGAAAGCCAAGGCCGACCACTAGGAAAAGAAAGCTTTACAAACTATTTTCAAAGATAATTAAAGTATCGTCAAGACTGCTGGTCTTACTTTTTGGGGATCGTTCGGTGAGAATGGTTCCATGCCCAGGATCACGCAGCCTCACGACGAAGCCTGGTCGAACGACGTCGAGGCCGCTGTCGCGACATTTGGCAACAGATCACGGAACGAGATCCTCCGATACCTTTCCGCGCACGGTCCGGCGACCCGCGGTGACATCGTGGCAGCAGTAAGCGCCGGTGAGCCGAGCGTAGCCAAGCACCTGCTTGCACTTGAGGAGACCGGCGCCATCGCGGTGGACCTTGAGCCGGGCCGACGGCATGGGCGCTCTCCGCGCTATTCAGCCAACCCCGCTCGGATCAAGGAGTTGCTGGCGGCTCATCTTCAGTATCTTCTGGAGGATTAGCGGCTGCCTCTTCCGCCCCAGGATGGCGATCAATGTCCTTGTTGAGGTATTCAGAGATGGCCCTTAGCGTCTCCGGAGAGACGTCGCCCAACGTCCGCGCCGCGAAGGTCTTCACCCTGGCCGCGCGGAGCGACTTCACAAACTCGAGTTGCGAATCGATCCGCTCGGGCAAGTCGGCGCTGTCGCCGATCAGGTACGAGGGGTCAACGTTGAAGATGTTGCACAGCTCGGCCAAGAGCGCCGGATCGCTGACCAGACGACCGGTCCCCTCTTTCATATAGAACCAGCGCGCGCGGGACAACTTGATGCCCCTAGCCTCGAGTTCGGCCTGGACCTCGCGAAACGTCACGGGCTTCCCACGTTCGGCAACCACGACGTCGAGCAGCAGATTCAGACGACGAGCCAGCTGGGCCTGGGGAGACAACATGTCACCGCCACCTGCCTCGTTCATCCGCGCTGCCCACCCCTCGATCTGATGCGGGGCCGGCAGCTCGGTCAGGCGCTACGACCCCCTTTCGCCCAGTATTACCCGAGTCGTCCGGCGCGGCAATCAACCGCGTCAACCAGTTGAGGATTCATTGACGCACTCTGGTCTATCCAACGTGACCTCAACCGGAGTAACCTGCTGCTGTAGACCCGTCTACAGCAGCCCTTCACCATTCCCCTGGTTGTGGTCCCCCATGTCGTGCATTTTGATGAACCGAACACGAAGCCGAATTATCCGATTCCTGCTCAGGAACGGGCCCTCGACCTGTGGCCAGATCGGCAGGGAACTCAGCGCCTCGCCTTCAGCCATCCGAAGGCAACTCGGACTCCTCCTGGATGCTGGGCTGGTGCAGCGCTCATCGACTCAGTTCAGTGCTTCCGCCGAGCAGGTGCACCTCAATGCCGCGGCCCTCGAAGCGAGTTTTCAGGTCACCATCATGCCGCCGTGATTTCCGGCTTACATGAACTGGGGCAGGACTCGCGCAAGCAGTCCTCGCCGCATAACGACGAAAGGATTGGTCAGGGGCATGAAACTCGAATTCTTCGAACCAGCCGAGGCTGCCACCGTCCTCAAGTGTTCAGAGGCATGGCTTAGGGACGGGGCAGCCAAAGGGGAGTTCCCGCACACCGTCTGGGGCAAGGGGAAGATTGTCTTCACGTCGGTCCACCTCCGGGAGATTGCAGAGCTACGCGAAGTCCGGTCCTGTAGCCCTACGGCGCCGGCCGTCCGAATGATCGGGACGCGAGCACAGGCTCGCCAGAAGTTCTCTTAGGTAACCAACGGCCCCAGTCGCTATCCACGCCACACGTCGGCGGAACGCTCGACGGCGTCGGCGGCATCCTGGAGCGCCTGCGGCATCAAGTGGCCATACACCTGCTCAGTGGTTCGCGTAGATGCATGCCCGAGTCGCCTGGAGATCGTGAACAGCGAGACGCCATCCTGGATCAGCCAGGAAGCATGGGTATGGCGCAGATCGTGGATCCGAGGTGACTTCTTCAGTCCACGGGCCTGGGCTGCTTTCACGGCGGGCGTCCAGTAGTGGTGCCAATACAGCTTGTGAACAATGCGCTCACCCTTGGGAGTGGTGAACAAGAGTTCTGAGCCAGGGCGGCTGGCCACCAGTGGAATCAACACTTCCACTAAATGGGGATTCAGCGAAACCGTCCTCTTGCCGGCACCGGTCTTGGTCGCTCCGACGTAATACTCGGAATCAGTACCGCGTTTCCATGCTTTGTTGATCCGCATCGTTGCCGGTTTCGACATCAGGTCCACGTCCGCCACAGTCACCGCAGTAGCTTCGCCGAACCGCGTTCCCGTCATGACCAAGAATTGAGTGAACGCCTTGTACCGCTCCCCCATGCCCTCCAGAATCAGGCCGAACTCAGCGTGCGTCAGGAACCTGGCCTCATCCTCTGCCTTTTCGCCTGACGGCAACTGGACGCCCCGGCACGGATTATCTTTCCTGTAACCGAGCCGGACGGCCGTCTCCATCGCCGAGAAAATGAGGCCATGGTTGTTCTTGATGGTCTTAGCGGACCGGCCCTTGGTCTGCATGGCCTTGATCCAATACGTCAGATGCCGGTAATCAAGCTTGTCCACGGGAATGTGCCCGATGACATCGGCGATGTGAAGCTTCAGCATGGTCTGATACGTGTGGACTGTGCCAACTGAAGGCCGGACCAGAAAGTCGATGTGCTCTTGGATCACGGCCGCGACGGTGGGCGCTTTGGTCTGGTTCGCGACCATCGCATGCTGGGCAATCTCAAAGGATTGGTTGTTGGCATCAAGGAGGCGCTTCAGCGTCTGGGCCTCGGCCGACGTCGCTAGGGTAATCCCCTCTTGCTTTCGTGACTCGGGGTTCCGCCAGCGGACCGTGAACGACGTGGATCCGTCCGATTTTTTCCGCTCCCAAATGCTGGCCATACCCAAAATTCTAGGCTTAGTGTGCACAGAAAACGAGTTTTTGTGCACACCCAGGGCCTGGAAACCCTACTGAACTGCGGAAACACTGTGCCCGAGGTGGGACTCGAACCCACACACCTTTCGATACCGCATTTTGAGTGCGGCGCGTCTGCCAATTCCGCCACTCGGGCGCGGAGACACCGGTGAAAAAATCGCCCAATCACGCTGCTGTGAGCAACGCGATCGGTTCCGGTGCGCGAAATTACTCTACATGCAGATAGGCTGAATTCCAGAATCGCGCCAGTGACGCCGCATCGATCCCAACCGGTCCCAGTACATCAGCGGGCAAACCTACGATGCTCCAGTTCCCGCCGTACCTTTCCAAGGAGTTCCCGTGTCAGAACAGACGGAGTCAACCGCCACTTCCCAGCCTGCGCGCCGCGTCGTGGTCGCCGAGGATGAGACCCTCATCCGCCTCGATATCATCGAGATCCTGCGAGGCGAAGGCTACGACGTCGTCGGCGAAGCGGACAACGGCGAGAAGGCCGTGCAGCTCGCCGAGGAACTGAAACCGGACCTGGTCCTGATGGACGTCAAGATGCCTGTCATGGACGGCATTTCCGCCGCCGAGAAAATCGTCAAGGCCCGGATCGCCCCCGTGGTGCTGCTGACCGCGTTCAGCCAGAAGGAACTCGTTGAGCGTGCCCGCGACGCCGGCGCCATGGCGTACGTGGTAAAGCCTTTCACCCCGGCAGACCTGATCCCCGCTATTGAGATCGCGCTGTCCCGTCATGAGGAAATCAAGGCCCTCGAAAACGAGGTCAGTGACCTGCAGGAGCAGTTCGCCACCCGCAAGCTCGTGGAGCGCGCCAAGAGCCTGCTGACCACCAAGATGGGCCTGACGGAGCCGGAGGCGTTCCGCTGGATCCAGAAGACCTCGATGGACCGCCGCCTGAGCATGCGCGAGGTTGCCGAGACCATCATCAACCAGGTCAACTAAGCCCCCGGCCGACCGCCGGCCGAAAAGGCATTACAAGGCACGACAAAAAGGGAGGGTCCCCGCCAGGCTTCACGCGGCGGGGACCCTCCCTTGTCGTCTCCGGGGACGAATTAGATATTGTTGTCCCTCTTCTTCTTTTCCGGCCACGGGCCGAGCTTGTCTTTGGTGACGGTGGCGTCGCCGTGGCTGCCGGCGTCGGCCAGGTCACCGAC
>NZ_JBEPNK010000048.1:0-7399 GCF_040546245.1 Arthrobacter sp. UYEF3 | reverse complement strand
CCGCACCAGTCCGGCTACAACAAACGGGTCCGCGCGGCAGGGCCGCTCATCGCCGCGGCCATCACGGCCCTGGCCCGGGACACCCCGTCCTGGCACGAGGTCCTGCGCCTTCTCGACTCCACCCCGGTGCCCTGTGGCATGTCCCGGGAAACGGTCAAACGATCCGATCTGTCCGGCCACGCCGGGTATGGTTACTGCGCCTCTCACTCCCGCTATTTCTGGGGATTCCGGCTCTACCCGGTTCGGGCTTACCCCCACACGTGGACTTGGCCGCCGGCCCTTCTGAACGCGGCTGATCAGAGAGCAGGGCACCCGACAGGAGCGCAGGTGCGCCACCGAGCAGTCATCAACGCCGCCACAAAGCGATCCCTTGCGGGCTGCACGGTGCGCCAAATAGCGCTGTGAAAAGGCCGCCTTTTATCGCCGGAAGTCACAGTCCCGGTGAGGGATCCCCTTGCGGGCTGCCCCCTGCGCCAAATAGCGCTGTGAAAACACCGCCATGTATCGCTGAAAGTCACACGCCCCGTGTCTTGGAAAGATGTCTCACCATGAACCGTCTCAGACGGGTGCCGGCCGGGGGTTTCTGAGGCACAATGGCGGGGTGAGACATTTGGGATACACGCGTGTGAGTACGTCGGGCCAGGACGCGAAGTTGCAGCTCGATGCATTGGTCGACGCCGGGGTGCAGAAACGGGACGTGTTCGCCGATGTCACCTCCGGAAGCAAGTCCGCTATTGAGCGGCCCGGGATGAAGAAGCTCCTCGGGTATGTGGAGCCTGGTGACACCGTCGTGGTATGGCGGGTAGACCGGCTCGGGCGATCCTTGATCGATGTTTTGAACACGGTGAACCTGCTGCGGGAACGCGGTGTGCACCTGAGGTCCATCTCGGACGGCATCGACCCGGCGACCTCGACCGGGCGGATGATGCTGAACATGCTCGCGACTTTGGCCGAGTATGAGCGGGAGTTGATCGTCGAACGGGTAAACGCGGGCATCGCCGCGGCGAGACAGGGCGGAACCCGCTTCGGCCGGCCCCTGTCCGACCCGCTCATCATCGCCGACAAGCTCGCGATCGCCTCGGACGCCCGCGCGAAGGGACGCTCCGCTGAGGACGCGGCCCGGCTCGTCGGCTGGAGCCGCGCGACGCTCTACCGCCACCGGCAGGCGGCCGAAGACCGCCGGGCATGAAGCATCAGCTCTCGGCCGAAGACCGTGCGGCACTGCTCCGGCAGCACCTTGATGACGGTGTTCCCCTCGCCAGGATCTCCGGTCAGGCCGGCATCCCCCTCCGCACGCTGCAACGGTGGACAGCAGGATTCCGCGCCGGCGGCTCGGTCGCGGCCTTGGGCCGCCAGCCACGCTCGGACCGCGGGAGCCATTCGCTCCCGCCCGACATCGTGGGCGCGATCGAAGGCCTCGCGCTCCGCCGGCCGGCGCCGACCATCGCGTTCATCCACCGACGGATCGGGGCCGTGGCGCTCGACCGCGGCATTCCCGCCCCCGGCTACTCGACGGTCCGGGCGGTCGTTGCCGCCATCGATCCCGGACTTCGCACCATCGCACTCGAAGGAGACACCGCGTACCGGGACCGGTTCGAGCTGGTCTACCGGCGCACCGCCAGCCACGCGAACGAGCAGTGGCAGTGCGACCACACCGAGGTGGACATCGAGATCGTCGACGCCGCCGGTGCCCGGGCGCGTCCGTGGCTGACCGTGGTACTCGATGACTACTCCCGCGCCGTCGCCGGCTACACCGTCTTTACCGGTGCGCCGACCGCGCTTCAGACCGCCCTTGCCCTTCACCAGGCCGTGCAGCGCAAGAAGCATCGGGCCTGGCCCGTCATGGGTCTGCCCGATGTCCTCTACAGCGATCATGGCGCCGATTTCACCAGCACCCACCTTGAACGGGTCTGCCTTGACACCCACATCCGCCTTATCCATTCCGTCCCTGGCGTGCCGCAGGGCCGCGGGAAGATTGAGCGGTTTTACCGCACCATCACCGACGGGCTCCTGCCGCACCTGCCCGGCTTCATCCCGCACGGCAGCCGCGGGACCCCGGTGACCGCACCGACGATGACCCTCGAGCAGCTCGACTCCGCGCTCGAGCGGTTCATCGTTGAGGAATACAACCACCGCACGCACTCCGAAACCGGAGAGGTCCCGAACGCACGCTGGCAGGCCGGCGGCTGGATCCCCAGAATGCCGGCCCGGCCCGAGGACCTGGACCTCCTGCTCCTGACCGTCGCACACCAGCGCATCGTCCACCGCGACGGCATCCACTTCAACGGCCTGCGCTACCTGGACCTCACACTTTCCGCCTTCGTCGGCGAGGCCGTCACCATCCGCTACGACCCCCGGGACATGGCCGAGATCCGCGTCTGGCACCAGGACACCTTCCTCTGCCGCGCCATCACCCCGGAACTCGCCGCAGGAACCATCACCTTCAAGCAGCTCAAGGCGGCCAGGTCAGCCCGCCGGAACGACCTGAAGAAACAGCTGCGCACCAAACTCAGCCTCGCCGATGCCCTCCCGGTCGATGACCGCTACGCGCCGCCGGCCCCCGCCGAACCGACAGGGGTCCGTCATCAGCGTACGGATGTGCAGGAGCATCGGCTTCGCACCTACGCCGAAGACTGACCCCCAGGAGAGGAACCCCCATGCCCGCCGAGGACGAGAATGACGACGGACGCCGCTTCCTCTTCAACGGCCTCGGCGAGATTTCCGCCGCCCCGCCACCGGTCCCGCCCGACACGCCGCCATTTCTTATCACCAAGGAGCACCGGCGCTTCACGAAGTTTGCCACCGCGGTGCGCACCAACCGCCACATCGGCGTTTGCTACGGGCCGCCCGGCGTCGGTAAAACCCTTTCAGCACGCGCCTACGCCGGCGCGACCGAATGGGAACAATGGCAACGGACCGGGCAAACCAACACCGAGCCCGTCCCTGCCCGCGTACTCGAAGCCAGAACAGCGTTCTGGACCCCCACCGTGACCATCAGCCCCCGGGAGATCGACCGGCAACTACCCCGGATCTGCCAAAGAATCTCCTGGGCAGCCGAATACACACTGGAAGGCAACATCGACGTCTTCGAGCACCGCGACTCCCGGGCCTCCGGCCTGACCGAACTCCTCATCATCGACGAGGCCGACCGGCTCAAACCACCAGCACTCGAGCAAGTCCGGGACTACTACTACCGCCACACCATGGGCGTCATCCTTATCGGCATGCCCGGCATCGAAAAACGCCTCGCCCGCTACCCCCAGCTCTACAGCCGCATCGGCTTCGCCCACCACTATCGAACCCTCAGCACCGACGAACTCACCTTCGTCCTCACGAACCGCTGGCAGGAACTCGGCCTAAGTATCGACCCTCAGGACTTCACCGACGCCGAAGCCGTCGCCGCCGTCGCCCGCATCACCAACGGCAACTTCCGGCTCATCCAGCGCCTCTTCACCCAAATCACGCGCATCCGCGACATCAACCAGCTCAACAGCATCACCAAGGAAGTCGTTGAAGCAGCCCGCGAAACCCTGCTCATCGGCACGTGACCGCGCCAAATAACGCCGCGAAATACACGCCAAATACCGCGGAGAATTACACCCGGTGTCCGCGACGATTCACGGAACTATGCGCAGTCTCATTAATATGTCTCACTGCGAATCTTCGCAGTATAGAGAAAATTTGGCCTTTGATGATCATTGGGCAGCCGGCATGAGGAGCATCGGTTATCGGAGCCGGTCGTATCCGCTCAGGCGGGCGGTGCCTCTGACAAGCTCCACTGACATGGGTAGATCTGAGTCTGCGTGATGTGGTGAGGTGTCGCCATACTAAACGCGGGACCTGGGCGGTCCGGCAGGAAGTGCCCAGACAAGCGCCTGTCCGCATCGTTTCGGCCGGCAAATAGGGAAAGCCCCTTAGAAGGGGCCTTCAGCGGGTTGGTAAGGTGATCTTCGGTAATCCTCAGCGGCGATGTGCTCATCCTCCCCGGACGCTGTGTGCGCTCCAGCCGGTTTCCGTAGGTTAAAACTCTAATAAATGCCCTGGCTGATCGTCCAGCGACATGACCAAGAATTTTCCCGCTCCCAGTAAGACGCTTCGTCCGCTTGGACCACGCTTCTGCCGCCCGACGGGCCCCACCCCGACCGCCGATCGTCAGTGGTCTGAGCCGAATACACGCACGGCGGCCCGCATCAGCTGGCGGAGGGAAACCCTCCAGCCCGTCTTCCACGTGATGATTGTGTACTGGACCCGGGGTCAGCCGGAGTTGTGGGTAGGGAACATGATTATGGCCACCCCTGGCAGGCCGATTATCGAGTCGGTAATGTCCCACCGGTACGGCCGGAAACCGTGGAAAATCATCTCCATGCCGGGGACCCAGCCACGAATACGCCTCCATAGGCGGCGAGTATGCGGCCGAAGTGCGCTGGGGGCTGCGGGGTGGCTGCGGGGTGGCAGCGAGGTCGCGGAGGGTTGTGGGTCACGGCCCCGTTGCGGACCACTACCGGTCTGTGTCTACGCGGACCGCCTGCCACAGAAGCCACGGCCTGCCGATCTCGGCTGCAGCGGTCAGGACCAACAGCAGCATTGTTTTTTGCGATAGTCACGGATTCTTCCGGCGGTGCCCCCGGCGGCTCATCCATGCACGGCCTCACCGGCCACCTGCTTCTTCTTTGAGCTGAATCCGGGCCGCAAGTCTGCCTCGGGCAGCAGCGGGCGTCCGACTCACAGTCAACTTCGCGGGCCACATGCAAAACGATCTGTCGTGCCGTACTGACCGGTCTGTCTGATTTGTTGTAGTGTTCCTGTGATGGGACACGCATCGAGTTTTGCACCTGAGCAAATTGCCGACTATGCCGATCCGCGGCAGGTTCCCGCTGGCGCGCGTGAGCGCATAATCGTCGCAGCCTGCGAATTGTTCGGACAGCGTGGCATCCGTGATGTCGGCGTAGCTGAGCTTATTTCTCAGGCAGGGGTAGCCAAGGCGACGTTCTACGCGCACTTCGCCTCCAAGGATGATCTGGTGCTCGAATTCTTGGAGCGCTGCCATCAGGAACTGACCGTCGAGCAAATTATCGTTGAAACCAGAAGGCGGACAGAGGGCCCCATCGGGCGATTGCTGGCTATTTTCGATGTTCTGGACGAATGGTTCCATCAGGATGAATTTCAGGCTTGCGCCTTCGTGAGCACGATGCTGGAAATGGGGGTTACTCATCCTCTCGGGGCGGCTTCCGTCGATTATTTGTCCCAGGTAAGGGCGTTTATCCAGATGCTGGCCAAGGAGGCGGGACTTGACCAACCGGACGTATTTGCCCGGTCCTGCCACATTCTGACAAAGGGCTCCATCATCTCAGCGGTCGAGGGTGACCAAGAGGCGGCGGTGCTGGCCAAACGAATGGCCGCGTCCCTCATCTCCGACCACGGAGGCGCCGCTGCCCTGGCCTCCAGGACATCCCTGACCACCGCCAGACCATAGGTTCTTCCCCGCTTTGGTGGGGTGGACTAATGCCACTGCAGACATATGCCTAAGCGACGGAAAGCAGGAATGAACAGAGATGGAGACCTTGGACTACGCGCATTTCGTTCAGGACTGCATCGCCGCCGATACGACGGAAGATCAGCGGCTCACAGACGATGAAATGTATGGTCTGTACCTCAGCTGGTGTTTCCTCCACCACCTACGACCTGCCACCTGCAAGTCGTTCTGGGCGGCGATGTCCAGTTTGGGATTTCACCAGCGGCGCAAAAGCAAGCGCCGTTATATCCGGCCGGGTCTACGGATGACCGGCCCGGCCGCGGTGGACTACATACTCGCCAACCGCCCCAGCCTGCTCTAACGAATACGACCGCGCGCTTAGCTGGCTTTCCGTGGCGGGTGCTCCGGTCGTTGTCTCTGGACGGGAAGGTCCGTGGGTCTGCTGCGATCGATGTTCCAGCGGGAACCATCGTCGTAGGGAGCCCAGAGTGAGGACATACGCCGGACCGGCCGGTGCCGCGGGAATATTTTTGGCACCGTATTGAAGGCCCGTTCTTAGCGGCGCGGAAAGGAAAATCGCAATGATCATTCAGCAAGCGGCCCCCCAACACAGAGGGAAAGTGGATGGCCAGCCGCGCAGCCGGGATGCCCGCTGGAAGTCGGTCGCCGGAATATGCCGTCAAGCCGCCCACCACGCGGGGCGCCCGGAAGTAACAGTGGCCAAAGCCTCCACGATCAGAGGGCAGGACGCTGCTCCCTGCGGTTTGTCCGGACCCTGCCCATGAAAAGCCCGACCATGTTGGAGGAAAGCAGTGGACGACGATGAGATCCGGGAAATCGGAGAAGCTGCGGCACGGCTTGAGTCCGCAAAACCTGAGGGACAGGAGATCACCGGGCTGTACACTGCCATGGCTGCCGCTGTCAGCCATGGCAAAGCCGTCAGGGACGTCGCCGCGGCGGCGCACCTGACGGCTTTGGAGGTGCTGGACGCCGCCGACGCAGCCCTCTATCCCCGCCCTGTCTTGCCCCCACAAGAAATGGCCGGCTGAGCGCCTTGTCTCCACAAGGAGCCCGGGGCGGAGGATCCGGCAGCCTCACCCCCACGAATCCAATCGAATTAGAGGACCCCCTGATGTCGCGGGCGACCCCGTACCGGACGTATTAGTTCCTCGACACCCCGCGCTCTGCACCGGGGACCAGCTGCGGCACGCCGTGCGCTGCACCGGCCCGTCGGCACACAAGAAAAGAGAACAACCTAAATGGCTACCGATTACGACGAAGTTCGCTCGGACGTCAAGGAATCCCAGGAGAATTCCTTGGAGGCCCTGCAGTCAGCGAACGCGCCCGACGCCCGCAGCGTCGTCCTGGAACTCGAGGAGACTGACGGCTTGGACGGGGCCGGTGTCCCGGGCGGTGAGTTCATCGCTGAAGAGCTGATCGTCCAGGTCGTCCCGCAGGCCGCGGACGAGTTCACCTGCTACTCCTGCTTCCTGGTGCGGCACCGCTCACAGATTGCCCGGCAAAAGGACGGCCACGCATACTGCACCGACTGTGAAGGCTGAGCCCGCCGGCGGCCCCGGTCACCTGTACGTCGGTTCACGCGCAGGTCCGATCCATCATTTTCACCATTTATGGAACCCACCGTTCCGGCTGAACGCCCGGTCCCGGGGCCGTCCCCGGGGGTACTTGGCTCTGACGCTAGCCCACCAACGTTCCACCTCTGAGGGGGCGCTGTATGTTGATGCGGATAGTGGAGGTGTCTATTTTGGACGTTTTATGGGCCGTCCGGTCCACCCGGGGGGAGACCGGTGCCCGCAGGTACCAGGGCTCCTGAATATTGGCTTCCAAGGAGGCCACGTGTGGTGCGGGTCAGAGCCACCTCCCTAAACCACGGATCGTGTCGTTCAGAGCCACGGTTGGTGTGGT
>NZ_JBEPNK010000047.1:0-7407 GCF_040546245.1 Arthrobacter sp. UYEF3 | reverse complement strand
ACCGCGATGCGCAAGAAAGGCTGGGAAATCCCCGCCCAACTCGCGCACATCGAAAGCTCCGGCAGCACCCGCCAGGAAGCCAGCTCACTGCTCGCACGGTGACATCCGCCTGCGGCGGCGCTGAAGGAACCTATCCGAGCAGGCTGGAAAAGTTTCCGTAACTGAGCGCGGCGTAACGGGCGTAGGCGCCCAGCACTGCTGCCTCGATGGCGTCCACGTCCAGACGCGGGACCAGGTCGTTGACCGCTCCCGCCGTCGCCGGATCCCACTCCAGGCTGAGCGCCGCGTAGCTGGCCTCGAGCACGGCCCGGATCGGCGCGGAGTTCTCCACAATGATTACCGAGCTGAAAAGCCAGCCGCCGGAAACCACCCGCTGGGCGGTGCCGATGAGTTTGAGCCGGCGCTCCGGAAGTAGCGGGGCGTGGCCGTGGACGCTGAACTCACCCGGGCAGTACTCCCCCGGGATCTCCCCGACGGCGGCCTCCACCCCGGCGTCGCGGAGCGCCTGTGCCAGCAGTTCGCCGAAGAGCGAAAAGCGTCCCTTGGCCCCGGCGATCGCGTCGGCGTGCGGCTCCAGATGGTCGATCACGAGGGTTCCCTGGTGGTACGCGGCAGCCCGGCCGCCGGCCTTCCGGACCAGGGGCTCGAACCCCAGTTGACGGCAGGCCCTCGCCGCGGCCTCGAACCCGGGCAGGTGCGTGTCCCGCTGGCCGAAGGCCACGGTGGGCTCGGGCCGGTACAGCCGCAGCAGGGGGCCCGCCGCGCCGGTCTTCACGCGTTGCAGCAGTGCCAGGGCAAAGTCCAGGTCCTCTGCCGCTCCAAGGGAGTCCTTCTGCCGGTACACCGTCAGGGTCCGGGGTGCGCCCTGCTGCATGTTGTTATGCTCCCTTATGGTCATTCTGCAATTCCTGGTGGTAGCCGCGGCGTTCGCCGCCATCGACTCCGTCTGGCTCAAGTCGATGAGCAAGTTCTACCGACGGCACCTCGGCCATCTGATGGCAGACAAGCCCCATCTAGGCTACGCCGTGGTGTTCTACCTGCTGTACATCGCCGGAATCGTGTTTTTCGCCCTCCGGCCGGCGCTCGACGGCGGCAGTTGGCTGACCGCGCTGGGTTACGGTGCCGCGCTGGGCGGTTTCGCGTATGCCACCTACGACCTCACCAATGCCGCGACGCTAAAGAACTGGCCGCTCGCGATCATCGTGGTGGACATCCTGTGGGGCGCGTTCCTGACCGGCCTGGCCACCATCGTCGGCTGGCTCGTCTTCCGCTAGCGGGGCTGCGCGGCGCTGGCTTTAACGCGGCGTCAGGACCTGCGCAGCGTCAAAATCTGCTCCGCACGACCGAAGGGGCCCTGCAGATCATGCAGCACGGTGGAGGTCAGGCCGATGCCGTCCGTGCCGAAACTAACCTCGTTGTCCAGGCCCAGCCACTCCCCCTCGGGTTGGCGGTACATGTGGATCTGCAGGTCCAGGTTGGGGAACGCGTAGCTGTCCTTGCCCGGCGGAACCCGTGCGGCGATCCCGTTGGCCGTATCTACCAGGCCGATCAGGCGGGCCAGTTCGCTGCTGTCCGACCGGTCCGTGAGCGGGTAGTCGGTGTGCAGCCAGACCGTGCCGGAACCGGCACGATGGCCCTCTGCGATGCGCATTTTGAGCGAGGCGATGTAGCCGCCCGGCCAGACCGTCGCGGCGTCGTACGGCTCGCAATCTTCCGGCGCGGGGATCCGGGGATCCTCAAACGCGGCAATAGCGGAGGTGTCGGAGGTGATCATCCGCCAGGCCGTGGCCCGGATGGCTACACGGCCGCCGGCCACGAGATCGGCCTGGAGCAGTTCGATGGTCCGCCCGGGGCGCAGCGTGGTAGCGGTGACCTCGAACTCGCCGCCCGGGATGAGGCCGAGGATCTCGTAGCTGATCCGGGCCATCCGCATGTCGTCCCGCGGCTCGTGCCGGGCGAGGCAGTCGGCCATGATGCCGGACGCCGGCGCCATGTGCTGCTCGTGCACGTTCCAGGCCCCCTGGGCGTGGATGGTGGAGCGGAAACGCCCGCCCCCCAACGCCTCGTAGTAGAAATCGCCCTCGGCCAGTTCCGGAAGTTCAGCAGACAACGTCGACCCTTTCGCATCATCAATCAGAGAATCCCCACTACCCTATCGCCTGAGTCCTAAGCCCTGAGCCCTCTGCCCTGTGCCTTTTCGCGGCGCCCGGGTCCCATCCGATGCACGGGACTGGGTAGACTCTGGATCAAGGTTTATCCGACTATTCTGCGAAGAGGTGCTCCACTGATCAGAGTCATCAGCTACAACCTCCGCAAGCACAAGGCCAGTGGCGAACTGGAGGCCTTAGCCCGAGACTACGAGATCGACGGACTGTGCCTCCAGGAGTGCGACACGGAAGATCTGCCCAAAAGCATCGGGGGCCTGCACCTCGCAGACTCCACCAGAGGCAACCGGCTGGGCCTGGCGATCTACTACCGGAAGGACCGCTTCACAGCAGGGGAGTCCAAGACGTTTGCGCTGAAGAAGTCGCTGCATGACCGAGTGCTGGCACCAGCGCACGAGCGGCTTATCGGCACCCGGGTGGTGGACAACGAAACCGAACACGACCTGGTCCTCGCGTCTTTCCACGCGGCGCCGCTGACGGCGTCGAACTCGCTGCGCCGGAACCAGATCCACGCCGCGCACGCGGAGTTGCTGGGCATGGGTGCCGGGCTGATGACGCTCATGGTGGGCGACTTCAACTATCCGTTCTTCACCAAGTACCTCACCGCGCAGATGAAAGACGCCGGCTACGAGCTCTCGCTCAGCGACCGGCGGACCTACACCCGGTACAAGGTCTTCAAGGGCCACTTCGACTTCGCGACGTCCCACGGACTCATGATCGAAAGCGTCGAAACACTGCCGCGCGGCGCCTCTGACCACCTCCCCATACTCATCTCGGCTGAATACGGCCAGGGCCCGGGGCCCGCGGCGAGCTGAGCTTCGCCGGGGCCCAGCAGTGACCCGCGGTCAGTGAATGAGTCCGGACACCAGATTGATGGTGGTGGCCAGGACGATGGCTCCCAACAGGTAGGACAGCAGCGCCTGGCGCAGCACGGTGGTGCGGATGGCATCGGTCTTGAGGTCGGTGTCCGAGACCTGGAAGGTCATCCCCACGGTGAAAGCCAGATAGGCAAAATCGAGGTAACGCGGACGTTTGTCCTCGTTGAAGTCGACGCCGTTCGCGTCCCGGTAATAGATCGACGCGTAACGCAGGGTGTAGAGCGTGTGCACCAGGACCCAGGAGAGGGCCACGCTGCCCAGCGCCATGGCGATGACGGCGGCTTTCGCGCCGCCCGTGGCGTTGGACGCGTCCAGGAGGATCAAGGCAACACCCGCGAAGCTGGCAAGCGTGGCCGTCAGGACCATGCCATCGGAGGCAGCCCGGCCCGGATCCTCGCGCCGGGCGTGCGCTGCCGTTGCCTCGGACTGCAATTGCCCGATGACCGCCCACACCCAGATCAGGTAGGTCAGTGATGCTGCCGCCCACCCTATCGCCGGCGCGTAAGCCCATGACCCCAGGGACCCGACGGCCAGGCCCACGGCCACCCCGACAATGACCATGGCCGCCACCCTGAGGCGCGAATGATGGGCAGGAGTGTTGAAGTTCAGCCCTTGGCGGCCGGAGTTGTTGTTTGTACTCATGCAGCGATCATTGCATCCCGGGCCAACAGGTGTGCCACTTGGGGCCGGGCGCGGCTGGTTTGACCCTGACCACCGCCGGCACAATAACTCCGACAGCTGAAAACGGGACGCTGAACTAGTCGGTGCGGCGGGGTTATGCTTCGCCGCCCCGACGATGCCCGGCGCCATCCCGGGACTTCGCGCAGTTCTTAAGGGTTTCTTAAACGGCACGGGACAGAATCAGACAGGACGCGTGACCGCGCGCCGCTGCCCCGACCCGGAGGATTCGATGACTGGACCCGCCCCTATTGACCGCACAGCACCCCACCGGGTTGCCGGCGCGCGTCCCGCTTCCGGCCCACGGTTTTGGGCCCTCCCCCAGGCCCGGCACTGGCTGCTGGTGGGCGCCCTGCTGTGCGCGGCCGTCATAGCGCTGGGCCTGACGGTAAAACTGGTCCCCGGCGAAACGCCGGCCGAGCTGGGCGTGGACCAGGGACTCAGCCAGCACCATGCCGCCGTCCTGACCGCCCTTGCGATGGGAATCAATCTCATTTTCGGCCCGGTGGCAGGGCTCGCGGTGGTCGGAGCCGCCGCCCTCTACATCTGGCTGGTCAGGCGTGACCTGGTCAAGGCCGTCGGCTTCGGCCTCGTGGCGTGCTCCGGCTGGGTGGCCAGCGAAGCCTTCAAGCTCATCATCGCCCGCCAACGGCCCAACCCGGCGCTGCTCTTCGATCCGCTCGCTCCTGAAACCGGCTCCAACAGCTTCCCCAGCGGCCACGTTTCGTTCGCCGTTGCGCTCGCGTTCGCACTCTATTTCCTGGCCCGCGGCACCCGCTGGTCCAAGGTCATCGCCGGCGCGGGGGCGGCCATGGCCGTCATCGTTGCCTGGTCCAGGGTTTACATCGGTGTCCATTACCCCACCGACGTTGCGGCCTCTTTCCTGGCCGCAAGCGCTGCGGTGGTGCTGCTCGCCGGGCTGTGGAACCGCTTCGCTCCCCTGATCGTGGACCGCCTGCCGGCTGCCGCCTTCCCCCACTCACGCCGACGCTAAGGATTTAACCATGCACAGCATGTACTTCTCGGGGCTGGTTCCGTCCCTGACGGCCGCGGCCGGATCACCCTCCCTGCTGGACCCGGCGAGCCTGCTCGCCGGGCTTGGGCCGGCGGCCCTCGGCGTGATCGCTGTGATGGTGTTCATCGAGTCCGGCGTGCTGTTTCCATTCCTGCCGGGCGACTCCTTGCTGTTCACCGCGGGGTTACTGCACCAGCAGCTGCAACTGACGCTACCCGTCCTAATCGGCGTCGTCACCGCTGCCGCCGTCGCCGGCGACCAGGTCGGCTACATGCTGGGTCGCACCTTTGGGCGGCGCTGGTTCAAAGATGACGCCAAGGTGTTGAAGACGTCATACCTGACCAGCACGGAGGACTTCTTCCGCCGCCACGGCGGCGCCGCTGTCGTGCTGGCACGCTTCGTGCCCATAGTCAGGACATTTGCGCCGCTGACCGCCGGCATCGGCCGCTACGGGTACAGGGCCTTCACCCTTTGGAACATCATCGGAGCCCTTGCGTGGGCGACGTCGGTGACCCTCCTGGGCACCTGGCTGGGACACTACGAAATCATCGCCAAGAATATCGACGTGATTGCCGTGGTCATGGTCCTGGCCTCCGTCCTGCCCTGGGGAATCCAGCTCCTCAGGCAACGACGCCGCCACCGCCGCGCCAGCGCGGGGGCGCCGGCGGACGAGTCCGCCGGCGCCGACGAAACTTCACACGACACGGCCGACGGCGTGCTGACCGGGGAAATGGCCGCGAAAGAATAGGCGCATGACAACCGCTGACCGGCCGTCCCTGCTGCTCGTCGAGGACGACCCCGTCCTGGGCCCGCTCATCGCCGAACTGCTCGGGCCGGACTACCGGGTCCGGCTGGTCGCTAACGGCCAGGATGGCCTGCACTGGGGCCTGACGGAGCCATGGGACGTAATGGTCATCGACCGCGGACTGCCCGTCATGGACGGGATCGCCGTGATCGCGGCCCTGCGGTCGAAGGGCATCGCCGCGCCGATCCTGATCCTGACGGCGCTGGGCGACCCCAGCGAGAAGGTCCGGGGCCTGGACGCCGGCGCCAACGACTACGTGACCAAGCCGTTCGACGCCGGCGAACTGGCGGCCCGGTTGCGCGCCTTGACGCGCACCTTCATCCCGCCCGCCGGGACGGTGACCATCGGCGACTGGGAGCTCGACCCGGCGTCGCGCTCGGTCCGCTCTCTTTACGGCAGACTGGTTTCCCTCACGGCGAAGGAGTCCGAAGTGCTCGCAGCCCTCGGCGCTGACCCCGGCCGGGTCTTCACCCGCGACGAGTTGCTCGCCGGATTTTTCCACCCTACGGACCAGCCCGGCGTGATCGACACCTACGTCCACCACTTGCGCCGGAAGATCGACAAGTCTGTTATCCGCACCGTCCACGGCGTCGGCTACCAAATTGGCGACGCCCGTGATTGACGCGCTGACTGGGGAGGCAATGGCTTGGGGACACGAATGACTCTGCGAAAAACTATGGAAGAACTGCCGGGTGGAACCCCGGACCAGTCCACTCTGCGCAAGGCCTCGCTCAAGGTGGCGGTGCGGATCAGCGCCGTCTGCGCGGTCATGGTGCTCGGTCTCCTCGCCGTCGCGGCACTTTACCTCATGAACAAGCTGGCCCATCCGGAACTGCCGCCCTCGGCGTCGGCGGGAACCACTTACGCTTACCTTGATTCCAAGGACCTGCTGGAGGCGATGATCATCGCCGGGGTGGCGGGCATTGCCTTGGCCGGCCTTGTGGGCTGGCTTAGTGCCCGCAGCGCCATCCGTCCGCTGGGAGAGGCGCTGGCCCGGCAGCGCCGGTTTGTCCAGGATGCCAGCCACGAGCTCCGGACGCCGCTGGCCATCCTGGACACCCGGATCCAGCTCGCGCAGCGCGAGGCCGCACCGGACTCAGAGCCGGGCAGGGCATTGGCCCGAATCCGCGAGGACGCCGCCACGATGACGGGAATCGTCAACGAGCTGTTGCTGGCCGCCACCGCGGTCGCCCCCGATCCCGGGTCCGAGCCCGTGGACCTGGCCGAGGTCGCCGCGTCTGTCGCTGAAAGCCTCCAGCAGCTGGCGGCGGCAAAGGATGTCCGCCTGGACTTCGCTGCCGACCAGCGACCGCGGGCCAGGATCGAACCCAACGCGCTGCGGCGCGCGGTGCTGGCGCTGGCGGACAACGCCTTGGCCCATACCCCGTCCGGCGGCCGCGTCACGATTTCAACGGCTGCCCGGCAAAACCACGCGGTCATCACGGTGGCGGACACGGGGGCGGGGATCACCGGCGTCGACCAGGACCGGATCTTCGACCGCTTTGTCAGGACGGCCAGCCCGGACGGTGCACGCGGACAGCGGAGCTTCGGCATCGGGCTGTCCCTGGTCCGAGAGATTGCCATGGCCGCCGGCGGCGCGGTGGAAGTGGCCCGGACCGGCACCGCAGGAACAGTCATTACGATGACGCTGCCGCAGTCCGACGGCTATTGACCGGGCGCTCCCGGGGGCGAATAATCCTAACTATGTTAGATGTTCCTAACAGAGATAGGCGAATGGAGCGTCGGGAGTCAACCCGCCGGGAAATCCTCGATGTCCTGTCTCAATTTAGTTGGCCATTTTCGCAACTTACCTGGCCACCTACGGGTTTCTGGGGTTTGTCTCAGTTAATCTGGCCACATGGATGC
>NZ_JBEPNK010000046.1:0-8396 GCF_040546245.1 Arthrobacter sp. UYEF3 | reverse complement strand
ACTTCTATTTTCAAAACCACCGGAGGCTCCATGTCGCCTCCGGATATCCACCCACGCACCTACCACGGGCAGGTCACCTCATTTTCGGACTAGGGCGTAAATACCGAACGTGACGAGGGCAGGAGCAGCGGCGCTGCGATGCTGCGAATTTTCATTGATTCTCCTGTTGATGACATGAGGTCCCGGAAACCGGACAAGGTGAGACTCACGGGCGGCCACTGACAATTTCAGGCCACAAATCAAGTTTGCGGATTCGATTCTGTCCAGATGACGGGCTCAAGGGTCCCTAAGGACTATCTGCCGAGCACGGCGTTTCGTAAGGAGAAACGGAAAAGCCCGCGAGGGCCGACCTGTGAGCGCTAGCCGGTTTAAGTCCAGGCGCCGGAGCGTTGCGGCTCAAACTGAATCGCCCCGGGTGTAGTGGAGGGTGTTGAGTCCTTGAAAGGATGAGCACCATGCCAGCCCCAAAAAAGTATCCCGACGAGCTTCGCCAGAGGACGGTCCGCCTCGTTATGGACGCGCAGGAGGATCCCAAAGACCGGAAGGGTGCCTGCACCCGGATAGGTGCGCAGCTGGGCATCCCGGCAGACACCATCCGTGGCTGGGTGCGTATCGTGGAGACCGATCAGGGCATGCGCCCTGGCACCACCACCGATGACGCGACTCGCCTGGCCGGGCTTGAACGTGAAGTTGTTGAGTTGCGCCGGTCCAATGCGATCTTGAAATCAGCATCCGCTTTCTTCGCGGCGGAGCTCGACCGCCCCTGATCGACGATGATCACTTACATCGACGATCATAAGGACGAATACTTGGTCGAGCCGATCTGCAGAGAGCTGCGGATTGCCCCGTCGACGCTACTAGGGGGAGGAAAGCATGGAGCCTGCGGGAGCTGTATTCCGAGCCGTGGCGCACCTCGGGGTGGCGCAGGCGAGAAACGAGCAGGGATCGAGTCGGCGAATTATCGCAGTCACCCTGGCCGCGGATGCCCGCCGCAACGCGGCCTGCGGTCAGCCTGAGGCAGCCCGCTTTGAACAAACGAGAATGCCTACACGGACAGGTGCTGCGGCGCGCTAATGCCCGGAGTCCTAGAATCCGTCCGTGACCGGGACGAGCGCCAACGTCGAAGTGTGCCACGGCAAAGTGTGAGAACGCCAGGGTGTGCCATAGGTGTGCCCTTGCCTCCCGGACAGCTCGCCTCAACCAACACAAAACCCCGCGGCCCGCTGAAGCAGCGAAACCACGGGTTCTTACCGAGCTTCCTGCCAGAATCGAACTGGCGACCTTCTCATTACGAGTGAGACGCTCTACCAACTGAGCTAAGGAAGCAACCGCGTGAAAACTCGGCGAACCGGGCGGATCATGCAAGAGATAACTGTAATGGAGTCCCCGCGCCCGGGTCAAAATGAGCCGAGCGGGAGCCCGCAGGGATTAACAGATGGTGTTGTCCGCCGGCGTCTTGCCGTCCACGAGGTATCCGTCCACGGCGTTCTCAATGCAGCTGTTGGAACGTCCGTAGGCGGTGTGGCCCTCGCCCTTCCAGGTCAGCAGTGAGGCGGTGCCCAGCTGCTTGCGCAGGGCGCTGGCCCACTCTACCGGCGTCGCGGGGTCCCCGGTGGTGCCCACGACGACGATGTTTGCCGAACCCTTGTACTCGACCGGTGCGGGCGTGCGGATGTTTTTGTAGGGCCAGTCCCGGCAGCTCGTTCCTCCGTAGGCGAAGTAATAGCCCAGCGTGGGGGAGTCCTGCCGAAGTTGCTGCTCCTCGGCGCGCATAGCGGCCGGGTCCGCGGACATCGGGTAGTCGAGGCAGTTGATGGCGGTGAAAGCGAACGTGGAGTTCGCCGAGTACGTCCCGTTCGGCTCCCGGTCCGCGCCGAAGTCGGACAGTCGGAGCATGGGCGACACATCGCCCTTCATCGCGCTGGCCAGGGCCTGGCTGAGCACGGGCCAGTTCGTATCGTTGTAGAACGGCAGGATAAAGCCGCTAACGAACATGGAAGCGTTGACCAGCCGGCCGTCTTTGGCGGTCTCCGGCGTTGCCTCCACCGCCGCGATGATGTCCTGGATCTGTTTGACGGCGTCGTCCGGGGTCCCGGTGAACGGGCAGCCGCTGCCCTGGAGGCATTTGGTTACATAGGCCCGGATCGCCTTCTCGAAGGCCTTCGCCTGGCCGCTGGTCAGTTCCTGGTTGCTCAGCGAGGGGTCGAGGGCCCCGTCCAGCACCATCCGGCCCACATTGTCCGGAAACAGCGAGGCATAGGTGGAACCCAGGAACGTTCCGTAGGAGTAGCCGAGGTAGTTGAGCTTCGTGTCGTTCAGGACGCCGCGGAGGACGTCCAGATCCTTCGCTGCGCTGACGGTGTCCACGTGGGCCAGAACGGGACCGGTTTTCTCGGCGCACTTGGCCGCAATCGCCTTGTTGTCCGCAAAGGCTTCGGCCAGTCCGGCGTCGGTGTCCAGGTTATAGATCTTGGCGCGGGACGCGTCGCGTTCCTGGTCGGTGAGGCACGTAACGGGCGCCGAGCGCTTCACTCCCCGCGGATCGAAGCCGACGACGTCGTAGTTCGTGCGCACCTTCTGCGAAATGTTCGAGGCGCCTGCGTCCCTGACAAAGTCGTAGCCGGAGCCCCCGGGGCCGCCGGGGTTGACCAACAGGCTGCCCTTCTTGTTGCCGCCCTTCGCGGCCAGCTTGAGGGCAGCGAGTTCGATCGTGCCGCCGTCGGGCTTGCTGTAGTCCAGCGGAACTTTAACCTTGGCGCACTGGAAGTCCCCTTCGCAGGGCGACCAGCTGAGCTGCTGGGAGTAGAAGCTCCGCAGCTCGGCGGGCGCCGCGGCGGCGATCGACGGGTCCGGCTGGGCGGCCGCGCCCTTCGAGCCCCCGTCACCGGAACCGAAAACTGTGCAAGAAGACAGTGCCAGGGCCACCGCCAGGCCCAGCGCCGGGGCGGCGGCCGCCCGCACCCTGCGCCCCACGGGTCGGCGCCCCACGGGTCGGCGGCCTGCGGGCCGTGGCGGTGCTGGCGTCATGAGGATCTCCTTGCGAGCTGAAATTCTGCGGGTCGAGGCGGGTCGAGCGTTTGCTGTCGAGTCAGACCAGGCTGGTGGCCATGGACTCTATCGCCAGCAGCGGGGCGACGTTGGAGCTGGTGATCCGGGTGCGGGCCTTATTAATCGCGTCCATGCGGGCAAGGGTCACCTCGGCGGCGGAACGTCCGGCAAATTCCTGGAGTTCGTTCCTGAGCTCTATGTTGACCAGTTCAACGGCGTTCCCCATCTGAATGATCAGCACATCCCGGTAAAAGGACAACAGGTCGGTCAGCGTGCGGTCAAGGGAGTCGGTCACGGAGCGCTTGGCGCGCCGCTTCTGGTCGTCCTCGAGCTGTTTGACCTGGCCGCGCATGGCAGGCGGGAGCGGACCGCTTTCGGGGGCACCGAGGGTGGCCAGTAGTGAGGCCTTCTCCGCGGCGTCGCGCTCGTCATTGGAGCTGTTGGCCTCCTCGGTGGCGATCTTGACCAGCTTGTCCGCCATCATCACGGCCGCGGTGACGCCGCGCAGCTGCAGCGGGAACCGCACAGTCTCCAGCCGGCGCTCCCGGGCCTCCGGGTCCCGGGCCAGCCGGCGGGCGATCCCGACGTGGCTTTGCGCGGCCCGGGCGGCGCGTTCGGCGACGTCCGGGGCGACGCCGTCGCGCTTGACCAGCAGCGCCGCGACGTCGGCGGCCGGCGGGAGCCGCAGCGCCACCGGACGGCAGCGCGAGCGGATGGTGACCAGTACGTCCGCCGGGGACGGGGCGCACAACATCCAGATGGTGCGCGGGGTGGGTTCCTCGATGGCCTTGAGCAGCACGTTGGTTGTGCGCTCCGCCATGCGGTCCGCGTCCTCGACGACGATGATCCTCCACCGGGCGGAGGACGGCCGGTTGCCCGCGGTCGAGACCAACTCGCGCGCCTCATCGATGGTGATCGTGACCTTTTCAGTCCGCACGAACGTGACGTCGGAGTGCGTCTCGCCCACGATGGTCTGGCAGGCCGCGCATTCGCCGCAGCCCCGCCTGGCCACGTCGTCCTGGTCGCAGTTCAACGCTGCGGCGAAGGCCTTCGCGGCGTTGGACCGGCCGGAACCCGGCGGGCCGGTGAACAGCCACGCATGCGTGAGCCCGTCGCCCTCCGCGGCCTCGCGCAGTTGGGCAACGACGGCGGCCTGGCCCTGAAGATCGTCCCAGACACTCATGCCGAGCTGCCCTGGCGGAGCGCGAGCAGTGCCGCGACCCGCTCCAGGATCTGGACGGCCAGCTCCTGCACGGGCAGGTCCGCCGCGAGGACCAGGTACTTCTGCGGCCGGGCCGCGGCCAGCGCCAGGAAAGCGGCGCGGATCCTGGCATGGAATTCGTCGGCCTCGGATTCGAGCCGGTCCTCCGCGGCGTTCCCCGTGGTCCGCCGTCGCCGGCCGTCGGCGGGGTCGACGTCGAGCAGCACCGTGAGGTCCGGCTGCAGGCCGGAGGTGGCCCAGTCATTGATCCCGGCCACAGCTTCCGTGCCGAGGTGCCGGCCGGCACCCTGATAGGCCACCGAAGAATCGACGTAACGGTCGGTGAGGACCACCTCTCCCCGCTCCAGTGCGGGACGGAGGACCTGGGTGGCGTGGGCGGCGCGGGATGCCGCAAAGATCAGGGCCTCGGTGTGGGCGTCGATGTGGCCGTGGCCATGGTCCAGCACCAGGGACCGCAGTTTCTCGCCGATCGGCGTGCCGCCCGGTTCCCTGGTCCGCAACACCGTTAGCCCGCGCGACTCGAGTGCCCCGGCGAGTTCCGCCGCCTGGGTGGACTTGCCGGCACCGTCGCCGCCCTCAAAGGCAATGAACAGGCCGCGGAACGGTCCGGGAGTCTGGGTAGTCACTGCTCTAGCCTACCGACAATCACGGACACAATGGGGTCTGCCCGTAACGCCGCACGGGCCCGGCCGGGCTGCCGAAGTACCCTGTCACCATGAGTCTTTCCGAAGAACAGGCAGCCTCGCTCTCCGCCGAAACCGTGGTGGTGGCCGCGGGCCGTCCGTCGCGTGACCGCGACGCCCCGGTCAACCCGCCGATCGTGCTGTCCTCGACCTATTTCGGCACCGGCCCGCTGGGTCCCGGCGACCGCGGCTACGGCCGGTATGCCAACCCCACCTGGGACCCGTTCGAGCAGGCCTTGGCGCAACTCGAAGGCGCCGCGCTGCCCGGCCTGCTGTACGCCTCGGGCCTCGCCGCCGTCAGTTCTGCGCTGTCCCTGTTGCCGGCCCAGGGGGTCCTGGTGATGCCGTCGCACAGCTACGCCGGCTCGCTGGTAATGGCGACGGAACTGGCGCAGAAGGGCGCGCTGGAATTGCGCACCGTGGACATCACGGACACCGACGCCGTGCTGGCGCAACTGGCCCCCGCCGACGGAAGGCCCGCCAGCATGCTGTGGCTGGAGAGCCCCACCAACCCGATGCTTGGCGTCGCGGACATCCGGGCGCTCACCACGGCGGCACACTCGGCCGGAGCCCTGGTGGTCACCGACAACACCTTCTCCACCCCGCTCGTTCAGCAACCCCTCAGCCTGGGCTCCGACGTCGTCCTCCACTCTGTGACGAAGTACCTGTCCGGCCACTCCGACGTCGTGCTGGGCGCCCTGGTGACGTCCGACGCCGAGCTGCACGCCAGCTTGCTGCACCACCGCACCATCCACGGCGGCATCGCCGGCCCGTTCGAGGCATGGCTCGCGTTGCGCGGGCTGCGCACCCTTGCCCTGCGGATTGAGCGTTCGCAGGCCTCCGCAGCGGTGCTCGCGGAACGGCTCAGCCGGCACCCGCGGGTCGGCAGCATCCGGTACCCGGGACTCGACTCGGACCCGGGACACGAGCGGGCCAAGGCGCAGATGAAGGGCTTCGGGTCCGTGCTGTGCATCGAAATGGCGCCGTCAGGCGGCCTAAACGGTGCGGACGCCGCCGACCGGATGATCCAAGCCCTGCAGCTGTGGCTGCCGGCCACCTCCCTGGGCGGGGTGGAATCGCTGATCGAGCGGCGCCGTAGGCACACGGCAGAGCCGGCCAGTGTGCCGGAGAACTTGGTCCGCCTCAGCGTCGGGATTGAAAACGTGGAGGACCTGTGGGCCGATTTGCAGCAGGCGTTGGAAACGCTGGACGGCTAGGCTGGGGGCATGGACGGAAGAAATCTGGTTGTGTTCGCCGACTTCGGCATCAGCGTGGTCATCTTGCTCATTTCCCTTGGCCTGGAGATCTGGGCGTTCTCCGATTGTTTGCGCCACAAGGCCAACGCCTTCGAGGCTGTTTCCAAGCGGACGAAGACCTTCTGGCTGGCGCTGACCGGTGGGGCCCTCGCCGTCGGGGCCCTCGCCGTCCTAACCTACCGTGGCGGCAGCCCGGTCAACGCGCTGGGGCTCTTCGGCCTCGCAGCCGTCACTGCGGCATCCGTCTATCTCGCCGACGTCCGCCCCGCAGTCAAGGACGCCGGCCGCGGCGGCAGCCGCAACATGGGCCCCTACGGCCCCTGGTGACCTAGCTGCCCGGCGCGACGGCTTGCCAGGCGACGGTCAGCTCACCCAGGCGCCAGCGCGCCGGACCGTCCTGCACGGGCCAGCCACCGTCGCGCAGCGCCTGGCACATGGCCGTCCAACGCTGCCGGTTCCCGAACGAGGCCAGCGGCGCCGCCTCCAGCCAGGCCTGGTCCAGGGCCTGCAGGTAGGTATGAATCTTCTCCCCGGGGACGTTCCGGTGGATGAGCGCCTTGGGCAGCCGTTCGGCGATCTCGGACGGCAGCTCGAAGCCGCCGAAGCGCATGGAAAGGCTCAGGCTGAGCGGCCCCCCGGCGTCGAGCGCCACCCACGTGACCCGGCGTCCGATCTCGTCGCAGGTACCGTCGATGAATAGCCCGCCGGGAGCCAGCCGGCCCCGCACCAGCCGCCAGATGGCGGGGACGTCCGCTTCCTCGTACTGACGCAGCACGTTGAAGGCCCGCACCAGCAACGGCCGGCCCTGTACCGGAAGCTCGAAGCCGCCCAGCTGGAAACTCAGTCCTGGATGCTCCAGCGGCTTGGCCTGCCGGACCCGCTCCGGTTCGATCTCGATCCCCACCACGTGCACGTCGGCCCGGATGCCTGAGAGCCGGTCGAAAAGTTCGACGGCGGTGGCCGGGGACGCGCCGTAGCCGAGGTCCACCACCAGCGGATCTTCGGCGATCCGCAGCCGCCAGGCCTGGGGGCCGGTGAGCCACCGATCCACCCGCCGCATCCGGTTGGGGTTGGTGGTTCCGCGGGTCACATTGCCCACCGGGCGGTCTGCGCGCGACGTACTGGCGGAGACGCCCTGCGCCCCGCCCTGGGTCCGGGGGGACAGCACCCGCTTCGCCTTCTGCACCACACGCCAACCCTATCCTTCGGCCCGGACTCTCAACGGTGTGGACCCCGCCCTGTAACGCAGGGCAAGGTTCGCGGGTGCTCGGCTAGGATAAAAAACATGACTTACAAGCTGATTCTGCTGCGCCACGGCCACAGCGAATGGAACGCCAAGAACCTGTTCACCGGCTGGGTGGACGTCGACCTGAATGAGCAGGGCCGTGCCGAGGCAGTGCGCGGCGGCGAGTTGCTGGTGGAGAACGACGCCCTTCCGGACATCGTCTACACGTCGCGGCTGAAGCGGGCCATCAACACCGCGAACCTCACCCTGGAGAAGGCGGACCGGGGCTGGATCGACGTCAAGCGCGACTGGCGCCTCAACGAACGCCACTATGGCGCGCTCCAGGGCAAGGACAAGGCCCAGACCCTGGCCGAATACGGTGAGGAGCAGTTCATGACCTGGCGCCGGTCCTACGACACCCCGCCGCCGCCCCTCGCGGACAACTCCGAGTTCTCCCAGGCGGGGGATCCCCGCTACCGAGACCTCGGCGACGCAATGCCGCGCACCGAGTGCCTCAAGGACGTCCTGGTCCGGCTGCTGCCCTACTGGGAGTCCGACATCAAGGAAGACCTTAAGTCCGGCAAGACCGTGCTGGTCACTGCGCACGGCAACTCGCTGCGGGCGCTGGTCAAGCACCTCGACGGCATCAGCGACGCGGACATCGCCGGCCTGAACATCCCCACCGGTATCCCGCTCGTCTACGAACTGGACGAGGAATTCAAGCCGCTGAACCCGGGCGGTACCTACCTCGACCCCGAGGCCGCGGCCGAGTCCATCAAGGCAGTCGCAAACCAGGGCAAGAAGTAGCGCCCTTCGCATCGCTGCTACGACGACGGCGGGGGGGGGCCCCCCCCCCCGGGGGGGGGCGCGCGGGCGGGCGGGGGTTTTATACCGCGCCGGGGGCGCGGGGGGGGCTTGGGGGCGGCGGGCCCCCCCCCGGGGCCACCGAAGGGAGCGAGTCG
>NZ_JBEPNK010000045.1:0-9966 GCF_040546245.1 Arthrobacter sp. UYEF3 | reverse complement strand
ATCTGGCACAACTGGCACACCAACACACCCCGCAAACGCTCACTCACCGCCTACGACCACTAAAACCCCAAAATCAATAGGAATTAATCATCTAGGTGGGGCTCGAGCTGTTCTCGGGTGATGGCTTCGGGCAGCACGGTGGCGAGTTGGCCGCGGCGGATGACTTCCACGATCGCGCTGATGGGGTCGGCTCAACCGCGATGCGGGGGGCAACGCCGTGGTCCCGGAAGTGCAGGTCGACGTGGCGCCGCTCTCCGTCTCGGAGATTGTGCAGGCCACCGGGATCATCCGTTCCTGTCTCTACCGCCATCTGCCGCCACGGCCTCCCGAGTCGCTGACCGCCGAGGCCCCGGCGAACGCCTAACGAGTCCGGTCGGTCCCGTTCCGGTAAATGCGCATAGGGCACTCCCCATGTCAGCCTGAGCTCGGCGTCGATATATCGAACATCCGCCCGCCGTGTCGCAGGTTGCCTGGTTTGAAGTGCTTCGGATTTTGAGGGAGCCGGGCTGCTATGGCTGTCCGGCGCCTTGCGTCCTCGCGTCCGCGGGGGTTGCCCCGTGGACGGATTGGGTTCTCAGCAGACGCGTCGCTCCATGGTCTGTCCGTACGGGACGGTGATGTCAACTTGAACGGTAAAGTCGCCATATCCGTGTTGGGTGACCAGGATCCCTCCCTCTCCGGCCAGGATTGCGTGATCTGCCGCCTTCCGGACGGCGATAGTGATGTTGTCCTGAAGGGATTGAGGGTCCGAGCCTGTGACGATCCACATCAGTGGCCCGCGTTCCGGCTCGGACGCAAGGGCTGGGGCCTGAGTGTCCATGACAGTGACGCCAGCTGCGCTGGCGGGAGGGCGTTCGAGGCTAATGGTCCGGGTGGTCATGCGTCAATGATGGCTACGGCGTCGATTTCCACTTTCATGCCGGGTCCGAGTCCTGCGGAGACAGTGGTCCGCACGGGGAACGGGGCTTCGAAGAACTGGGCGTAGGCGTCGTTCATGCCCGCGAATTCCGAGTCGTCACTGAGGTAAACACGGACCGAGACGAGGTCTTTCAGGGATCCGCCACCGGCTTCCAGCACGTTTCTCAGGTTGGTGAAGGCCTGTTTTGTCTGGGCCCCGACATCTTCGGCGACGAGCTCACGGGCGGCAGTAAAGCCGCCCTGGCCTGCGAGGTATATGAAGGGACCGACGCGGACCGCCTGGGAATAGGGGCCGACGGGCACAGGGGCGAGCGGGGTTTGAATTTCCTTTTTCATTTGTGAACTTTCTGCATTGAAGCTTGGGGCCGCCTCTTGACGGCTTGGATGTGAAGTATGACACTTAGACTGTCAGACAGTCTGATACTAGGAGGGATAGCATGAGCTTGCAACCGAAATTTCTGGGTCACACCGGCCTCACCGCCGTTATCGGCGTGCTGGCGCTGACTGGCTGCGGCGGTGTCTCATCAGGTGCACCGGCTGCATCTCCGACTCCGTCTGCGGCCGCCGACGCCAGGCTCGCGGCTCTCGTGCCGGAAAACATCCGGCAGGCAGGGAAAATGCGGGTCGCCACTGACCCTACGTATGCTCCATTTGAATCAATGGATACGGACGGGAAGACCATTGTTGGACTGGACCCCGACTTGGCCACCGCGGTCGGTGATCTGCTGGGCCTGAAGGTCGAATTCGTCCCGACATCTTTCGATGCGCTGATTCCCTCACTGGCCGCCAGCAAGGTCGATCTGGCGATGTCATCCATTGGGGACACCAAGGAACGCGAGAAGACCGTGGACTTCGCCACGTATTACTGGAACGGCACGTTGCTGCTGGTCGGCAAGGGCAATCCGAAGTCCCTCGCCGCTGACCAGACCTGCGGGGCCCGCATCGGCGTAATCCGCGGTTCACTGCAACAGACGACGTTCCTCCCCGGCCAGGAGAGTGCGTGCACGTCGGCCAACAAGCCGGCGCCAACTGCCGAGGTCTACCAGAACGCACCCCAGGCGGAGCTGGCCCTGCAGAGCGGCCGTATCGACGGGGTCATGCTCGACGCACCGCCGCTGGCCGACGCTGCGAAAAAGAACCCGGAGAAGTTCGAAGCCGTCGGTCCACTGCTGAAAAACCCGAACCCGGGCGGCGCCGCCCTGCCCAAGGACAGCAAGCTGACGGCTGCTGTCAACGCCGCCATCAATGAGTTGATCCAGAACGGCACGTACGGTTCATTGCTGAGCAAGTGGAATCTGGATGCCATCAAGATCGATAAATCCGAAATTAACGGTGCCCGATCGTGAAGACCGGCACTGAACCGCTACTGCCGGGCCAGGCGGCACGGGTTCCGGGGCGGCAGCACGAACCCGAACGGGTCATCAAGCTTAAACGGCCAGGTCGCTGGGCCTCCTATGTTCTGATCCTCATTTTTGCTGCGCTGGCGATCCAGTCTGTGGCGACCAATCCGAACTTCGGTTGGCCCGTCGTCGGCGAGTACTTCATGTCACCGCGGGTGCTGGCGGGTCTGGTGAACACCCTGCAGTTGACCGTCGTTGCCATGCTCCTGGGCGTCGTGCTCGGCATCGTTCTGGCCGTGATGCGGTTGAGTACCAATCCGGCCCTCCAAGGCGCCGCGGGCCTGTACATCTGGTTCTTCCGCGGGACGCCCATTTTCGTCCAGCTGCTGTTCTGGGGCTACATTTCCGCGCTTTACCCGCTGCTCAGCCTGGGAGTGCCGGGCGGACCTACGTTGTTCGCCATGGACACCAACTCGCTGATCACCCCGGTGGTTGCGGCGATTCTGGGCCTCGGATTGAACGAGGCCGCCTACATGGCGGAAATCGTCCGTGCCGGCATCGTCTCCGTCGGTAAAGGACAGACGGAGGCCGCCCATGCCCTTGGCATGTCGAACATGCGCGCGTTGCGGCGCATCGTTCTTCCGCAGGCGATGAGCGTGATTGTGCCGCCGACGGCAAACAACGCGATTTCGATGCTCAAGACAACGTCCCTGGTGAGTGTGCTGTCCTTCCCGGAACTGCTCTACGCCACCCAGTTGATTTACGCCGAGAACTTCCAAACCATTCCGCTGCTGATCACGGCCTCCATCTGGTATCTGATTGTCACCTCGGTGATGACTGTTGGCCAGTACTACACCGAACGCCACTACGGCAGAAGCACCCGGGACCAAAGCAACGGCATGCTTCGACGCATCCTGGAGCTGCAAAAACGACGCGGCACCACTGACGCGGCCGCCGGGAGGAGAATCTGATGACCCACACACCCGAAATGATGGTCACCGCCACCAACGTCTGGAAGTCGTTCGGCCACAACGAAGTCCTCAAAGGCATCAACCTGGAAGTCCGGCGAGGCGAAGTGATGACGCTGCTGGGCCCGTCCGGATCAGGCAAATCAACCTTTCTGCGCCTCATTAACCACCTGGATACCGTATCGGCAGGGCGGATCGCGGTTGACGGCGACCTCGTCGGGTACCGCGAACACGCCGGGGCCCTTCACGAACTTCGCCCCAAAGACATCGCCCGGATGCGTTCGGAGGTGGGCATGGTGTTCCAGCAGTTCAATCTCTTCCCCCACATGACCGTGCTGCAGAACATTATGGAAGCGCCGATCGGGGTCAAGAATGAACCCAAGGCAAGGGTGCAGGAACGTGCCGAACGTCTCCTTGCACGGGTTGGTCTTTCCGACAAGCGCAACGCCTACCCCGGTTCCCTCTCCGGCGGCCAGCAACAGCGGATCGCGATTGCCCGGGCCCTGGCCATGGAACCCAAACTCATGCTCTTCGACGAACCGACCTCGGCCCTCGACCCGGAACTGGTCGGTGAAGTCCTGGACGTCATGAAAGACCTGGCATCGACGGGCATGACGATGATCGTCGTGACCCACGAGATGGGTTTCGCCCGGGAAGTCGCGGACACCGTGGTCTTCATGGACGGCGGAGTCGTCGTCGAAGCAGGCACGCCAGGCGACGTGCTGGGCAACCCACGAGAAGAACGCACCCAGGCGTTCCTGAGCAAAGTCCTGTGACCCCTTCTTTTAAGGAACAAACAATGAGAATAGCCGTCATCGGTGCCGGAATGATCGGCGTGTCGATCGCCGCTGAAGCGGCCGCCCGCGGCGCCCAGGTCACGCTGATCGACCAGGAGGCGCCCGGCGCAGGCACCTCCGCCGTGTCCTACGCATGGGTCAATTCCAACAACAAGGAGCCGGAGAGCTACTACGAACTGAACCTGGCCGGGCTGGAGGCACACCACCGGCTCGCCGCTTCCGGCGCCGACTGGCTGCGTCCCACCGGCCATATCGAGTTCGCCACCGACCCGGAGCACGTAGTCGAGCTCCAGGGCCGCCTGGAACGCCTCGGCGAACTCGGGTACCCGGCCGATAAAATCACCCCGTCCTACGCCCGCGAACTCGTCCCTGACCTGCTCATCCCCGACAGCGCCGGGGTGGCGGCATACTTTCCCCGGGAAGCCCACTGCTATCCCAGCCTGTACATCCGCCATCAGCTTCGCCGCGTCCAAGAATCAGGGGTAAAAATCCTGTCCGGTGTCGCGGTGGAGAACTTCCGTGAAGCACCCGGTGGCGTGCGACTGGGCCTCAGCGACGGATCCACCATCCTCGCCGACAAGGTCATCAGCGCTGCCGGCCGCTGGACCAACACGATTACGGCCGCAGCCGGACTTGGACCGGTCATGACGGACTACCAGGAGCCCGGCGACGTTACCGTGGGCTACCTCGCCGTCACAAACCCCCTGCCCACCTCGATAGACCGCCTCCTCACCACCCCCTCACTGAACATCCGGCCCGACGGCGGCGGCCGTCTCCTGCTCCAGGCCCTGGACCTGGACGCGACGGCAACGCCCGGCACTGAACTGCGCACGGACCCATCCCTCACCCACGAATTCCTCTGCAGACTCCGGGGCGTGCTGAGAAATACCGAGAACGCATCCATCACCGAGTTGCGGGTCGGAGAACGCGCCATGCCGGCAGATGGCCGCAGTATTATCGGCGCGGTCCCGTCCGCATCCTGGCTCTACCTGGTCGCCACCCACAGCGGTGTCACCCTCGCGCCTTTCCTCGGAGTGAGCGTAACGGCAGAAATCATGGGGGAAACGGAACCCCTATTTGCGGATTTCCGACCGGATCGCCTTCTCGACAACGCCCTCGCCGTACAGCTGGCGGCCCCTCGGAAGCCCGGACAGCAGTAAACCCGATAGCCGCGGATTCCGGGCGGCCGCCTAGGATCGTGAATCAGGCATTGGCGGCGCCAGCCCCGATATAAAGAAGTACCGCCACAACAGTAGGAGCCCACCCGTGAACAAGATCCACCGCATGACGACGGCAGAGCTCAGCACCGCCGCACTCCGGGAGCAGATTCTTAGCCGGAAGATCCTGCCTGGATCACGAATCACCGAAGACGCCATGGCGCGCGAACTGGGCATTTCGCGCGCCACGGTCCGTCAGGCGCTGAATTCACTGGTCCTGGAAGGGCTCCTCGTCCGCAATCCCGCAACCCGGGTACTGGAAGTCCTGAGCCTCGATGCCGCCGACGTGGCCGAAATTTATCAGGCCCGCCGGGTGCTCGAACTTGCCGGTGTGGAGGCGTCCGCCGATGCCTCCGATGAGGCGTTACTGGGACTGAAACAAGCAGTGGCGCAGATGCGTGAAGCGGTGGAAAAGGGGGACATCCCCGGGTTTGTAGAGGCCGATACACAATGCCACGCACAGACGGTGGCCTTCCTGAACTCCCACATCCTTTCAGAAGCCCACACCTCACTGATGGGCCGGCTCCGCCTGGCAATGACACATCTGGAGGCCGACGGCGGAGCCACCTCGGAGGGTCTCGCACAGCACCAGGAGTTCAGCGACCTGATCCTGGCCCGCGAAATCAAACAGGCAAAAGAACATCTCGCCCAGCGCCTAAACATTGCCGAACAACAAATGCTCGACAGCCTCATCGCACCGCCGCGGGCAGCGAAGTAAACGCGGCGCCGCAAGGCGATGTCACGGCTGAAGCGGGTGGTGCAGTCGGCTCTTGACGATGGTTCAAGCTCGTGCAGCCGGCTTCTGAAGAAAATGCCGTTGGTGCAAAGGACTTCTGACAAACCGATGCCAACAGCCCTGCACTGGAGTAATTCTGCGGCTTGAAACGGTTCAGACGACTTCCGAAAATGACAAATGGGGCGACTCGACCAGCCCCGGGACGGCCAGACCGTCCGTCTTGATAAAGGATCCCCTGACGTGACGCCGGCCGGGGTCAGTCGAGCGGAAGGCACCAGGTACCACCGCCGTCGTGTACGGTTCGCTGACATCGATCGGCGATACTCGATTCATGGTTATCAACATCAGGCTCAGCGACCGAACGACTGCAGAGGGCGATGATCCGCTTGGACGTGATTGGTACGGCTACGACCCTGACGCAACACCGGAGCAGCTCTGGGCTAACAATCGGGGAGACTGGTTCCTGAGCGCGAAGAGTATCTCAGATGAGCGTTGGGCAGCACTCAACTACCAAGGTCGGGTCGTGCTGGTCGCGGAACTCAAGGACCCGGATCACGTGATCCTGGTAGGTAACACACGGGCGCCAAAGAAGGCTCTCAGAGGCCGCGTCCTGCCGGCCGGACACTCCATTCACGAAGCCCTGATCGGAACGCAGGTCGAATACGCGCCTGGCAGCAGGAACTCAATTATGTATGGCCCGGACCCTGAGATGGCCGGCGCGGTAGACGCGGACCTACCTGAGGCGTGGGATCTACCAGGTGCTGTGGGCCAAGGGCTGCAAATGGACGCCGAAGTCCGCAGGGCGATTGAGAACGCGGCACAGGATCGTTTGATGCGGTATTAACGAGACCTTGGCTGGACGGTTACAGATACCCGGCATAATCGTCCCTACGACGCTGAAGCGGCCAGGGGTGCTGAGCGGATCTACCTTGAAGCGAAAGGCACCCAGAGCAGAGGGGATTCGGTCATCGTCACGCGCAATGAGGTCGATCACGCCCGCCAGTATCCGGGACTCTGCATGATGGGCGTGTGGTCCGGGATGCGGATGACGGACGGGGTGGTAGATCCTGGGGCAGGGGTCTTCAGGGTTCTTCCCTTCAATCCAGACGACGGGCAACTCCTTCCCCGTGACTTCGACTGGACGCTCCCCGGCGAGGCGACCTGACGACGACTGGGCAAAGACACCCCCTGGTTGGTCCGCCGGATCCCGCCTGCCACTGCACCGCTCAGAGGGTGGATGCTCGTCAAACCAGTTGACGGTTTTCCATGCTTAGGCCGCGGTACAAGGTTGCCCCGCTGCCCCTCCTACATCAAGATACGAAATGAGAAGAAACTATCTTGATCAGCCGTCCCCAAACCATACAGATCTATCTGCCCCAGGGTGATCCAGCCGGCATCCGAATGGCTGAAATCACCACGCGCACGGTGCGCGTCTTTGACGTCCCACGAACGCTACTGACCGAATTCCTCAAAATGCCCGAGGCCTCCCAAGTCGGTCTCTACTTTCTCTTCGGCGCCTCGGAGGACGCCTCTGAGGTTTGCTACATCGGCCAAACAGGAAACGTCGGCGGTCGGTTGAAGCAGCACACGGTGACCAAAGACTATTGGGAGCGGGCCTTGGTCGCCGTCTCATTGACCAATACATGGACCGACACCCATGTGGGGTACATGGAATGGCAGGCCATCGACAAATCGCTCCGGTCCGATAGGTTCAAGCTCATGAACGGGAACGGGGCCTCCAACCGGCACACCCCCGCCCCGCTGGAGGCTGATTGCAACGAATACCTGGACACCATTTCCGTGCTCCTAACGACGCTCGGGTTCCCCGTGATGGAGCCGCTCCAAAAGCATGAGTCAAACCTCGTGCCGCTGCAATCAGCCGTTTCCTCGGCGCACTACCTTTCCTTCACCAGTCAAGGATGTGAGGGAAGGGGAACGCTAACCCCGGAGGGGCTGGTCGTGCAGGCCGGATCATACGGCCGTCCCCTGGAATCGAACGGATGCCAGGCTTGGATCGTAAATTTGCGGCGAAAGCTTAAGGAGCAGGGAGTCGTAGAAATTACGAGTGACCGGCTGACCTTGTTGAAGGACCATTTGTTCAATAGCCCTACCGCCGCCGGCGTGACTCTGGTGGGTCGATCACTAAACGGCAGGACCTCATGGAAGAACGCGGCCGGAAAGACGCTGGATGAGCTGGAACGGATGAACCTCGACACAGCAACACCATCTCCCGATCGAGTTTGAACGGCTATCTCAGTACCCAGCGCTCGAGCCCGCAAAGCTTGGCCCCGAGCAGACAGAAGCTCACTTTCCAACAAGAACGGCCAAGTAGGATGACATCCATGGCACCAAGTCACGATCCGTTCAGCGTTGTCCGAGCGAGCCAACTTCCCCTATTCAAAGAGCCCGTGCGACAAGCCGTGATTACCGCGGCAGAGAATGCGTTCTATAAGAACGGATATCACGGCACCACCATGAGAAGCATAAGCTCAGGGGCCGGAGTGACGGTCGGCGCGCCATACTATCATTACGATTCCAAACAGGAAATCCTTCGCGAAATCATGGACCGTTTCATGCGCTGGTCCTTACAGACGACGATCGACGCATGCGCGGCGGCGGGCGAAGACCCCTATTCCCAACTGGTGGCCGCCGTAAGATCACACGTCTACCAGCACGCCACGCACCAGGTGCCCAGTTTTGTTGTGGACAACGAACTTCGAAGTTTGGAGCCGGAAAACCGGGAGCAGATCATTCAACTTCGCGATCAGATCCAGGGCATTTTCACACAGGCTGTTCAGCGTGGACATGAACAAAGAATCTTTCGTACGCCATATCCACGTGAGTCAGCGAGGGCGGTAGTGACGATGTGTACTTCCGTCGCGTCATGGTTCAAGGTCGACGGCCCGCTCTCAGCTGTCGACGTGGCCGAGCGATACACGACAATCTGTCTGGACGCGGTGCGATACGCGTCCGGCTCCGAAGCTGCAGCATTGGATGTCGGGTAACGATCGTTCGCAGGACACCGTTTGAGATCCTTCCCGGCCCAAGGAATACAAGGGCCTTTAAAGTCGCTGGGCGCACTGCCGTCGCAGGGATCATGCATCGAATACAGGACAGCCGTTCGTTGATTCACTGCCGCCCTCCGCGGGCGGACCGGGACGTCCCGCTGCGGGGTGAGCACCCGTGGAATCCACGGCCCGCCGGTGCCTGCCATTTAACACCCCGGTCGCCGTGATGACCTCAAAGACGGCTTCGGTGATCCGGTGCGGACGGTCACTCACGGCCAACCGCTTCCGCCAATACGTCAACGTCGAGGGATGGAAAGCGGCATCGTTGAGCCCGTACCCGCACGCAGCCTTCCACCGCAGATCAAAGGTCAGCGCCTCGGCCGTTACCCGGTCCGAGAGTCCTTCCAACGCCTGAAGAACCAGTACCGAACCGATCACCGACGCCGGGATCGACGGACGCCCCCTCGATGACCTGAAAAGGTCCTCCATCATCGAATCCGGAAACAACCGGCTCCGGTTTTAGCCAAAAACGCGAAGGCACTACCCGGGGCCAACAGCTCCCCGGCCAGTGCTTCCAGTTTCCCGTCTCGCCGTTTCACCCATCGCTCCACAAAGAGGGCTGTCAAAAGAGCGACTGCCATGACGCCGAACATTACAAATCTGAGTGGCGCAACAGAATCAACAGGGCCTCGCTGTGCTCGGGCAGTACAAACATTCTTCTTTCCTTTTTTGCTGCTGTCCGTTGGATCCTACGTGCCCGCTCCACCGGCTCAACCGTCCTGCGGACGGCCGCGCACCCAACGGATCGCGCTCGGCGCTGCGCTTATTTCCTCCCACAACCCCTCCGCCGCCTGCCCTTCGGGTTGCCCCGGCTCCGTCGGGCACAGCTGAGTATTTGATGCCTTGAGAGCCACCCGATCGTGCGGTTCAGAGCCAGCGATCGTGCGGAAGAGAGCCAGTGGTGGTGTGGTTGGGAGCCACT
>NZ_JBEPNK010000044.1:0-11493 GCF_040546245.1 Arthrobacter sp. UYEF3 | reverse complement strand
TCGTCCAGTTCCCCGGCGAGCAGGGACGCGGTCTGGTGCGCCAGGACCCCGGAGTAGAACGCTGGCTGTCCGCCGAGGGCGGTCACGATCTGGGACTGGATCCCGCGCATGCCGATCGTGGGGTCCGCGATGTAGATGACCTGGTGGCGGGATGCTTCGAGTTGGGCCAGTGCGGCGCGGACGGCGACGGTCTTGCCGGCGCCGACCTCGCCGGTGACCACGCCCATCTGGCGCTGCGCGACGCACCATTGGATCCGGGCGACCGCCTCACGGTGCCCGGGGTGCGGGTGCAGGGCCTGGACCGGGATGGAGCGGCCGAAGGGCATGGCTGTGAAGCCGTAGTGGGATTGCAGGTTTGAGATGCTCATTGGGGTCCTCCATTGGTTCCGGTCGCGCCGGCGCCGGTGGCCATCTTCTCGAAGCTGATCGGGGCGCCGGTCATCGCGGTTTTGTGGCGGGTTTCGACCAGGCGCAGGTAATCGATCCCGGAGGCGGCGTTCTTCGCCCCGGCGTCGGCGTCTTTGGCGGCGTTGGCGGCCTTGGGGTGGACGTGCCGGCGGATCTCGAGCAGGACCGCTTCCCCTGCCGGGACGCCGCCGGCGGCGGACACGGCGACGGGCCCGGTCAGATCGAACGGGTCATAGACCAGCTCGATGCGGGTGCCGGCCAGCATCGGGTCGACCTGGTAGGTGTTGCCCTGCAGGGACACCGTCGCGGTCTTGGTGACCTTGCGGGTCACGGACCAGCGGAACGCTTCGGCGATCACGTCCGGATCCCGGCGGTCCGGGCGCCGGTTTTCCCAGCCCGCGTCCCAGCGGGCCAGCGGCGTCATCGACGTGGTGGAGTGAACGGTGCGGTGGTAGACCATCTGCACCCAGGACGTGAACAAGGCGTTCAGTTCCTCCAGGCTGGCGACCGCGGTCCCGGCAGGATCCTCCCCGGTGCCCGGAACGGTCCTCTGGACCGGGGCGTCGAGCACGGTGATCTCGGAGAGGAACTGGGATGTCACGGTGTTGAAGAAGCGTTCGATCTTGCCCCTGCCCTGGGGCCGGTATGGCCGGGAATGGATCAGTCTGATGCCCAGCCGCGCGCAGATCCTTGCCAGGGACGAATCGACAAAGGCAGAGCCGTTGTCGACGTAGGCGGCGTCGGGGATTCCGTGGGTCTGCAGGGCCGGGCGGAGCGCGGCCGAAAGCCTCACGGCGTCTTCGGCGAACGCCCAGCGGGCCGCGGTCACCAGGCGGGAATGATCATCCAGGAACGCGAAGAGGTAGGTTTTCCGGCCGCCGATCCGGGGCCCGTGGAGCCCGTCGCCGACCCAGATCTCGTTCGGCCGGGCCGCTTCGAACCGGCCGGTGGCCTGCGCGGCCGTGCCGGTGGGGATGTCCAGGGTGCGGAAGTGGCGCAGCAGCGTGGATTCGGACGGCGCGTCGCCGAGGGTCTCGGCCATGATCCGCCGCACCTGCGCCGCGGTGCGGTGCGGACGCTCCAGCTTCAGCGTCGCTGCCAGGGACAGCACGGTCTCCGGGGTCACGGGGCCGGCGGCCCTTTCCCTCGGCTTGAGCCCGTCGAATCCCTCCCGTTGCCAGGCGCTGATCCACCGGTCCAGGGTCTCCCGGGAGTAGCGGACACTCTGCCCGGAAGGGCCGGTGTGCTCTACGGCGGCCAGGGCGCGGACCATGGGCCCGCGCTGGCGGGAGGTCAGCGACGTGTCCGCGGCCTCGCGGATGAGCTGGTAGCGGAACAAAGCGGTCTTTTCCGCCCGGTCCTTGCGGGCCAGGGGTCCGCGGTGCGGCTCAAATTCCGTCATGGGTCATTGTCCTTTTCAAGAGGTCAGGAAACGGTGGCCCCGGCAGGATCAGCCGGCGCTCCCTCCACCCTTGCCGCCCGGGGTATCAGGCATAAGGGCCAGCTCGTGTTGCTCCCGGTCCTGCCATCGGCCGGCGCTGAAGAAGAACGGACCCGCGACGGCGAGCCCTGCCGATTGCCACGCCAGGGTGGCGACGCCGAACCGGGCCGCCAGCACACCCGCATACGCCGTTACCGCGGACAGCGCCCGGCCGGCCTGTGCCGGGGCCGGGGCAGGCCAGAGTCCGGCCGCGTCCGCCCCGTCACGGTGGGAAAGAGCGGTGAACACTTCGGCGATCGGGCCGGCGGAAGTGGCGAACGCCCGCAGCCAGCCGCGCACCGTGGACGCAGGCCGGCCCAGCCACGCGGCGATCACCCGGTGCCCTGCCCCGCCGGCAGCCTTGGCCTCGATGGCGGAGGCGATCACTTCGGCCGTATCGGCCCGCCGGGCCGCCAGATCCACGCCCAACAGCACATGCGTGGCCGAACAATCCGCGCATCGCCCCCGGCGCGGACGCCCGCGCACCAGGGCCAGATCCGCGCCGGTGCCATGGCGGATCACCCGTTCCCGCGCCCAGCCCCACGGACGCAGCCTGCCCCTGCACCCCGGACACGCCAACCGCCCGCCGGCCAGATCCGACTCGACAGAGACAGCCTCATGATTTACCGTGAGCATCGGCGCGGCCTTACGCGTCAGAACGGCCGGCGTGCTGCTTCGAAACTCTCACGCCGGCCGTTCGCCTTATCCGGACGTCGTCAGCCTGACGCCGCCGACGAAGCTAAATCAAGACCCCGCGGCAAAAACCTGCATCGTCACCGCCAGAGACGCCCCTACCGCCAAACACTGCGACGCGTAACAAAACAGGCCGATCTGGGTCTGAAGGATCCCGTGATCATCCAGTACTTCCGATGGCTTGTGGGCGCCGCCGGAGGCAACCTCGGGAATTCCTGGTTCAACGCGGAATCTGTCAGCTATCTCTTGCTCAGCAGGGTCCCGGTCACGTTGTCCATCGCTATTGGTACCGTCGTTATGTCCACCCTGGTGTCGGTAGCGGTCGGGATTACGGCCGCACTTTATCGCGGTTGGACAGACCGGGCCCTGCAGCTAATTTCCATCGCCGGACTCGTATTTCCCGGTTTTTGGCTAGCTTTGGTCTTGGTGGCAAAGTTTTCCATCGAGTGGCAGCTGGTACCCGCCACGGGCTATGTCCCGTTGGCGCAGTCCTTCACGGGTTGGTTCCAGAGCTTGACGCTGCCCGTATTTTCACTTGCAATCGGTGCTGTGGCAGGCCTCTCGCAACAGGTCCGCAGTGCAACGATTTCAACCCTGGAAAAGGACTTCGTGCGGACCCTGCGCAGCAGGGGCCTATCTGAAGGCAGCGTGTTGTTTAGGCACGTATTACGGAACGCGGCCCCGCCAACGTTGACCGTCGTTTCTTTGAATTTCATCGCTCTTATGTCGGGCGCGGTCATGATTGAACGAGTATTTGCGTTGCCCGGTTTGGGGAGTATCGCGGTGGACGCTACAGGGGTGGGCGATATCCCCATAGTTTTGGGTGCTGTGGTGATCGCCGTGATCATCGTGGTTACCGTCAACCTCCTCATTGACCTGTTCAATGGCTGGCTCAACCCGAAAGTCCGTCTCGCATGAGCAACGTTGCAGATTCCCGCGCCCTGGCAAACCTGAACAAACTGACCGCGCGACAAAGCCTGTTGTCGCGCATCCTGGGGTCCCCCGTGGCCTTCGTTTCGTTGGGGACATTGTTGATCCTGATCGGGGCTGTGATCTCGGCACCACTGTTGACGCCCTTTGATCCAAACACGGGGGACATCGGCCAGGCCTTGTTGGGCCCCGGCCCTGAACATTGGCTGGGGACAGATAGCTCAGGACGCGACGTCTTCGCACGCATCCTTCATGGCGGTCGGAACACTCTGGGTGGCGCAGCCCTGGCACTTGCCGTAGCCAGTGTCCTGGGCGTGACAACCGGTCTCATTGCCGGATATCACGGCGGGAAAGTGGATACGGGCCTTGACTGGTATACCAACCTGGTCATTGCGGTGCCCCACATCATGGTGCTCTTGGCTGTGCGTGCGGCTTGGGGGAGCAACATCTGGCTCAGCATGACTGTTTTTGGGGTCCTAATGGCCCCCGGATACCACCGTTTGGTGCGCGGTATTGTCAGCGGAGTCCGCAACGAACTGTATGTGGATGCAGCACGCGTCTCCGGACTTTCGCTGCCCCGGATCCTAGGGCGGCACATCCTCATCGCGATCCGTGCTCCCATCATCATTTTCGCGGCCCTATCGGCTGTCGTTGTCATCGGAGTCCAAGCCGGGTTGGACTTCCTTGGACTTGGTGATGCCACGGTTCCCACTTGGGGAAACATGCTTAACGAAGCGATGGTCAACCTCTATATTGCGCCCGGGCTGATGCTGTGGCCGGGCCTGGTGCTTGGCGTTGTCAACGCAGCTCTGATCCTCTTCGGAAATGGTCTTCGCGATGCCCTCGAAGACAGTAAGCGGGTAAAGACCAGATCCCGTTGTCGTGGAAAGTCCACAACCGCTAAGCCGCGGGACCCGGCCACTTCACAGGCTGATACAACTGTTGAGGCCCTCGACGGGGACACCCGTGCCGGAGCCGGAACCGCCGTCGTCGGAGTTGCCGGCTGTGAGTTCGTCCCTGATGAGGCTGTGTTGGCGGTGCGGAATCTCAACGTCGGCTATCCTTCTGGCGACGGCCACAAGCTAGTGGTTAAAGGGGTTTCGTTCGGAGTCCGGCGGGGAGAAATCCTTGGACTGGTGGGCGAATCCGGCTCCGGCAAGACCCAGACGGCCTGGGCATGCCTGGGCTTGCTGCCGGCGGGTGGGCAGCAAGCCGATGGGAGCATCACTGTTTCTGGCCGTGATATGAGTACTTTGTCGGCCAGAGAGCGCCGGGGCATGCTGGGCAAAAGCATTGCGTACATCCCGCAGGAGCCCATGTCCAACCTGGACCCGTCGTTCAAGATCGGCTATCAGTTGGTGGAACCGCTCCGGCATCAGCTTGGATTGGGCAATAATGAGGCGCGGGACAAGGCCTTGGCTATGTTGGCCAGGGTAGGGATCTCTGACCCCGAACGGACCTTCAACTCCTATCCGCATCAAATTTCCGGGGGCATGGCACAACGGGTCCTTATCGCCGGCGCAGTGGCCTGCGACCCAGCCGTGCTGATCGCCGACGAACCCACCACCGCATTGGACGTCACTGTCCAGGCCGAAGTGTTGGACCTGTTGCGCGAACTTCAGCAGGAAACCGGAATGGCAGTGATCATGGTGACCCACAACTTCGGTGTCGTGGCGGACCTCTGCGACCGTGTCGCGGTCATGCAGCTGGGCAAAATCGTGGAGCAGAACGCTGTCGAAGCACTCTTCAGCAACCCCTACCACCCGTACACCCGGATGCTCCTCGGCTCCGGGCTCGAAGACAAAACACCCCGGACGCGCCTATTGCCTGCAGAGATGCCGGTCCTTGAGGAGACTAAGCCATGAGCGGATCACTGCTCGAGATCAATGACCTGGTCACAGAGTTCCCGATGAAGGGTTGGCGGAGACCGCCATTTCGTGCCTTGCGCAGCGTGAACCTGGATGTGAAACGTGGCGAGACCGTGGGGTTGGTGGGCGAATCGGGGTCCGGCAAAACAACCATTGGCCGCGCTGTCCTCGGGCTCGCCCCTGTGACGTCGGGCAGCATCAAATTCGATGGGCAGGACATCGCCCGCTTGGGCACCCGGGAGCGGCGCTCACTGAGCAAAGACATCCAGGTCGTCTTTCAGGATCCCTACACCTCACTTAACCCGGCCATGACTATCGAGGACATTCTCGCCGAGCCGCTTATTGTCCAGGGTGTGGACAAAAGTGCTGCCAGCGCCAGGATTGCCCGTCTACTGGACCGGGTGCATCTTCCTTCTGATGCCGCCGGCCGCCTGCCGCGGGAGTTTTCCGGTGGCCAACGCCAGCGCGTGGCGATTGCCCGGGCTCTTGCCCTTGAACCCCGGCTGATAGTCTGCGACGAACCGGTTTCGGCCCTGGACCTGTCAACCCAGGCCAGGGTGTTGGACTTGTTCCTGGAAATTCAGGAGGCCATAGGTGTGGCGTACTTGTTCATATCCCATGACCTGGCCGTGGTCCGCCACATCAGCCACCGGATTGCCGTCCTTTACAACGGGGAAGTCCTGGAGTTTGGCGACGCTGAGGCCGTATCGGAAAATCCGCAGAGCCCCTACACGCAACGTTTGTTGCTCGCTTCCCCGGTAGCTGATCCGATCCGCCAGAGGCAACGCCGCCAGGCGCGTCTTGCCTCCCTCTGACCCGGACGATCCAGCGCAAACGGCCGTGAAGGAAACTGCACCCATGACGCAAACGCACGCATCAACCCCGGATAACCAAATGTCCCTCAACGGCCTGGGAATCATTCCCGCACCGCAACAGTGGTCTCCTGAACCGGGGACGCTCACACTTGCAACCGGGTTCAGCCTCGCCTATTCGAACCAAGGACTGGCCCAGACAGCCGAACAGCTCTTGCAAGAAATTGCCGAGATATCCGGTATAACCGGAACGCGCGGCTCGCATGTGTCTCCAAGCACCGGGCCGGTGACCCCCGGAGGCATCAGCCTGGTCCTGGACAAGGCAATGGCATTCGACACCGACAACAGCACAGCCGACGCCGAAGGCTACCTGCTGTCCATTAGTGGAACCATCGAGATCCGTGCCAGAACGGCAGCGGGCATATTTTGGGGGTCCCGGTCACTACTGCAACTACTCCTCCAATCCCAGTCATTGCCCCACGGCACGGCTGTTGACTGGCCAAACTATCCTGTGCGCGGCTTCATGTTAGACGTAGGGCGCCGGTTCGCGGCACCGTCCTTCATCCGCGACTACATTCGCTTCATGAGCTGGTTCAAGCTGAACACGTTCATCATTCATCTCAACGACAACGAAATTGTCAAGGACTCAAAACGTAGCTGGGACGTGGCCCAGCAAGCTTTCCGACTCGCGACCGACAACCCGGGATTTGCTGGTTTGGCGGCCACCGATGGCGCCTACACGCGTGCGGATTGGGACTCCTTCGAAGAGCTCGCAGCACGCCACCACGTCAGCCTTGTGCCCGAGATTGACGTCCCGGCCCATGCCCGGTCCTTCATTAGCTGGATGCCGGAACTTGGCCTGGACGGCGGCAACTCAGACATGCTCGATCTGGCCAAACCAGCAACCACCGCGCTCATCAAGGCCGTCTTTGACGAGTTCACCCCCTGGTTCCGAGGAATGACCGTTCACTTCGGAGCCGACGAGTACGAGAGGGACCACGCCGAGACTTATCGAACCTTCTTCAACGACATCAGCGCCCACCTTCGCAGCCTGGGTAAGAATCCCATGGCATGGGGCAGCCTGACCACGATGTCCTCGGGCGCGGGGCCCGCCACAGCCGGCGGATACAGCCGGGATGTTGTCATCTGTTCCTGGAACAACGATTGGTACGGTCCACAGTCTGCCGTCGACGACGGCTACCGGGTGATTAACACCAATGACAACCTTCTATACATCGTCCCGTTTGCCGACTACTACCACGGCAAACACCTGGACGGACGCGCATTGTTCGAGTCTTGGGAACCTCACATATTCGGACCCGACGATGTACTTCGACACCAGCATCCTCAGCTCCTTGGAGCCGCCTCCGCCGTGTGGAACGACCTGGTACAGCTGAACTACGACGAACACACCATCCACAAAATGGTGGAGCCTACCTTCGGACTGCTGGCGCAGAAGATGTGGTCCGGCTCCAGCCACGGCCTGGTCTACGAGTCATTCATGGAGCGCATCGGATCACTCACCGACTGGCCAGGACGAACTTTCCTGCCGTGAACCAGCGATTGAAACTCGAAATCGCTGTTGTCGGGGCAGCCGGTGCCGGCATCGCGGCCGACGAAGGCGCCGACCGGATCGAACTCTGCAGCAGCCTGGAAATCGGAGGTATCACACCGACGCAGGGCCTCATGGAGGCGGCCGTTGAAGCTGTCGACCAACGCCTTGAGATCCATGCCCTGATCCGCTGCCGTCCCGGGAACTTCCACTACAGCCGACAGGAATTGGACACGATGGCGCGCGAGGCGAAGCACCTGATGGCCCAAGGTGCAAGCGGAATCGTGTTCGGAGTACTGACGGACCAGGGGAACGTTGACACTGAGGCAACCAGGCGTATCGCCGAGGCCGCCAAAGACATCCACCCGCTGGCGCAGCTAACCTTCCATCGTGCCATCGATCAGGCCCAACAGCCGCTGGCGGCCATCGATACCCTGGTGGAACTGGGATTTGACCGTGTGCTTACTTCTGGAGGCGCGCCAACAGCCGGTCAGGGGCTGGGGACGCTGCGGCGCATGTCCGTCCGGGCTGCCGGGGCACTTGAAATCATGGCTGGTGGTGGACTCACCATCAACGACATCCCATTTATGCGCCGCAGCGGAGTCGTTGCGGTGCACATGTCGGCCAAGAGAATCGTCTCCACCCTGCGGGCCGGCACGATTTCTTTGGGACAGTCCGACAGCGGCGACCCGACGGCATACATGACAACAGACCGGGCCATTCTGAACGCGGCCAGGTCCGCGTGCCAATAACCGGCGCCGGCCCCCTCGCAGCAGGAGACTAACGCGCGGCCGTCCTTGGGAACTTCAGGAACACCGACCGCACCGTATCGTCGAAATAATCCGGCGCTGAGCAAAGGAAAGAGAGACCCACATTGGCAGACGACAGCAGCGCGCAAGGAGGCGCCGGGCGTAGCGGCTTCTCCGCCCGGATCCTGCGCGACGGCAGCGAACCCGACCCCCGGTTCACCTTAGCGAACGAACGTACCTTCCTCGCGTGGATCCGCACGTCGCTGGCTATGCTCGCAGGCGGCGTCGCCGTCGAAGCGTTCATGGCCGACCTCTTCACCCCGGAACTACGGAAGACCCTCGCGGTGCTGCTCCTCGTTCTGGCCCTCCTCATCGGCGGTGGCTCTTTCTTCCGCTGGCTCAACGTCGAGCGCGCCATGCGCTGCAAGTCCCCCCTGCCCATGCCCTGGATCGCCCCGGTCCTCGCCGCCGGCGGCACCGCTGTCGCTGCCATCATGGTCGTCTTCGTTCTGGCACGAACGGCTTGAGCCATGGCGCAACGGGACGTCCCCACCCACGGCGATGCCGGTCTGCAGCCCGAACGCACCGACCTCGCTTGGAGCCGCACCACCCTGGCCATCATCGTCGCCGCCACTATCTTCCTGCGCTGGATGCCCCACCACGGCTGGTTCGTCGGTACCCTTGTCGCGGCCTCCATCCTCACCGCCCTGGCCATCCATCTCACCCGAAAACGCCGCGTCCATCGCGCCATCTACGGCATCAAGCAGGAAAGCATGCCCCCGGACATCACGTCCACGGCTGCAGTCGCGGCCAGCCTCGTGGTCCTCGCACTGCTGGGGATCTACACAGTCCTCTTTCTGCCGCTAAACCACTGACCCGGTGCGTTCCACGGGAAAGGAACTGCTACCCACAGACGACTTGAGCGAACCTCACGTTCCAAGTTGTCGGTTGTGACCAGCGCGGCCCTCGTTGGGTGTTCAGCCCCGGGTTTGGTGGAGGGTTTGTCGGCTCTTCGGACATCCGTTGGGGATCAGGGTATGAGTCCTCCGGCGGCCGGAGCATTCGGAGGCGGTAGTTGTCTAGGTGCGGTAGCCGCGGGCCAGGCGGCGGTGGAGCTCGATGATCCCGTTGATGGCTTCGGTGCCGCCATTCGATGAGCGTTGCGTGGTGAAGTACGCCAGAAACGCGTTGCGCCAGCGGCGCAGGACTCGGCCCAGGCGGGCTACTTCGGGGATCGGGCAGGTGTGAGAGGCCGCCAAGACCTTCTCGGCTCGCTGCTGTGTTTCGTCAACTTTAAGTCAGCGATAAGAATCCGGCCACCTCGGCAGGTTTCGAGGCCGGCGTCCCGCTCCAACCGAGTTATGCCGAGGTCTTCATCGCCCGAACCGCGAGGCGGCAACCCCATGATGCCGACCTCGGCATAACCAGGACCTCGGCATAAAATCCATCCAGTACCGCTACGGCGTCCTGGAGCTGGTCATCGATGGCACTCTTGTAGCGGGGTTAAAAGTGGCTCTCGTTGGATGCCAGTGCCGCGGTCAGTGCTGTTTGGGCAGCTCTGCCGGCAATGTATGTGGGGAGTTCGGCCACTGCGGCACGTAGCACCGGCGCAGCAGTAAGAGAGTCATGGGCGCTGGTCATTCTTGGATTCTTCCCATCGTGAGATTGCGGCATCGTGCGGCGATACCGGGGGAGGCTTTGGACTAAAAAAGGCGCCGGGCCTGCGTCAGCAACATGTGGATGCAGGCCCGGTGCTCGGCAGTTGGGTGCGGAGAAACTGCGTTACATCACTTTGGAAAGGAAGGATTTGGTGCGCACTTCCTGTGGGTTGGACAGCACCTCAGCCGGGGCTCCCTTTTCGACCAGATAACCGTTGGCCATAAAGGCCAGAGTGTCTCCGACTTCACGGGCAAAGCCCATTTCGTGAGTAACAACCACCATGGTCATGCCGTCGGCAGCCAGGTCACGCATAACCTCCAGGACTTCGCCTACAAGCTCAGGGTCAAGGGGGGAAGTAGGCTCATCGAAGAGCATTAATTTCGGGTCCATGGCCAAAGCCCTTGCGATGGCTACACGCTGCTGTTGTCCACCTGAGAGGGCTTCCGGTCTCTTGTGAGCGTGCTCGGCGAGACCTACCCGGGTCAGCAGCTCCACGGCTCTCTTTTTTGCATCGGCCCGGTTGATTCCGCTCACCCGCATCGGCGCCAGGATGACATTCTCCAAGGCAGTCATATGGGCAAAGAGGTTGAACTGCTGAAACACCATTCCGATGTGTTGGACCTGCCGTGCCACATCCCGCGGCTTCAGTTCCCGTAGTACGTTGGCGTCCCGTCGGTAGCCAATGGTCTCACCGTCAACGACGATTTGGCCGCCGTCAATGGTTTCCAGGTGGTTTATGCATCTGAGAAGTGTGCTCTTACCGGAACCGGACGGGCCCACGAGGCACAGGACCTCACCGGTTTGGACTTCAAGGTTGATGTCTTTGAGGACGACGTTTTCATCGAATTGCTTCCGAACATTGCTGATCATCACCATAGCGCTCATAGCTCAGCGCCTTTCGTCGTGGAGGGGGTTCGTGTGATGGCGAGGGCGCGTCGTCCGACACTTCGCCAGAAGCGGCCTCCCATAGGCCCACTGCCGGTGAGGCGCTGTTCGATCCATGCCTGCAATGCCGTGAGAATCGACACAACTATCAGGTACCACAGGCTCGCCACGACCAGAAGTGGAATGGTTTCAAAGGTACGCGCGTAGATGATCTGGGTTGAGTACAGAAGTTCGGTCATCGAGATCACGCTGACCAGTGAGGTGGACTTGAGGAGGTGGATCGTGTTGTTACCGAGCGGCGGGATGATGATGCGCAGTGCCTGCGGGAGGATGACAAACCGCATGCTTTTCGCCGGGCTTAGTCCTAGGTGCGTGGGTCGGTAGTGGTTTGACGGTTCCGCAGGTTTGAGCCGTGACGGCCCGGGGGCGGTCTCGTTTTTCTGGAAAGGGGGCGGGC
>NZ_JBEPNK010000043.1:0-11954 GCF_040546245.1 Arthrobacter sp. UYEF3 | reverse complement strand
GACTTCTATTTTCAAAACCACCGGAGGCTCCATGTCGCCTCCGGATATCCACCCACGCACCTACCACGGGCAGGTCACCTCATTTTCGGACTAGGGGTCAGAGGACGCGGCCTAGGAACTCCTGGGTGCGGGCGTGCTGCGGGGCGGCAATCAGTTGGCGTGGATCTCCACTTTCCACCACGACGCCGCCGTCCATGAAGGTCAGCGTATCGCCCACCTCACGGGCGAAGCCGATCTCGTGGGTAACCACGATCATGGTCATGCCGGACTTGGCCAAGTCCTTCATCACGTTCAGGACATCGCCCACCAGTTCCGGATCCAGCGCGGACGTCGGCTCGTCGAAAAGCATCAGTTCCGGTTCCATCGCCAGCGCCCGGGCAATCGCCACGCGCTGCTGCTGGCCGCCCGAGAGCTGGGCCGGGTAGTGGTTGGCGTGGTCCGCCAGCCCGACCCGGTCCAGCAGTTCCAGTGCCTTGGATCTGGCCTTCGCCTTGGATTGCCGCTTGACCTGGGTGGGCGCCTCGATGATGTTCTGCACCGCGGTGCAGTGCGGGAACAGGTTGAAGCGCTGGAACACCATGCCGATCTCCCGGCGCTGCATGGCGATGCCTTTAGCGGTCAGGTCGTGCAGCCGGCCGTTGGCCTCGCGGTAGCCGATCAGGTCGTCACGGACGTAGATCCTGCCGGCGCTGATGGTCTCCAGCAGGTTGACGCAGCGCAGCAGCGTGGACTTTCCGGAGCCGGAGGGGCCGATGATGACCGAGACCTCGCCCTGCTTGACCGTCATGTCGATGCCGCGGAGCACGTGATGCGCGCCGAAGTACTTGTGCACGCCCTGGATCCGCACGAGGGTCTTACAGGCATCGAGTGTCGCTTGGTGGTTGGCCACTGCGGTCTCTACACGTTCGTTTGTTGCCGAGCTCATACCTGGCCACCTTCTTCCGTGCCAATGTCGGGCGTGGTGTGGGCAGCGGTCACTGCCTGCGTTGCCTTCACGGGGGCCGGAACAAGATTGTCCACGCCCTTGCCGTAGTGGCGTTCAATGAAGTGCTGGCCCACCATCAGCAAGCTGGTGATCACCAGATACCAGATCGCGGCTACGATCAGCAGCGGGACGGGCAGGTAGGTGCGGTTGGCGATGGCGTTCGTGACGAACGTCAGATCCAGGGTGAACGGCACGGCCAGCACCAACGAGGTGGCCTTGAGCATACCGATCGTTTCATTGCCGGTCGGAGGGACGATCACCCGCATGGCCTGTGGGAGGATGATCCGCCACATGATCTTCGACTTACGCATGCCCAGGGCTTCCGCGGCTTCCATCTGGCCGTTGTCCACAGACTTTAGCCCGGCCCGGAAGATTTCCGCCAGATAGGCAGATTCGTTCAGGCCCAGGCCCAGGACGGCTGCAACTGCGGCAGTGACCAAGTCCTGGGTGGCGAAGCTGAAAAGCTCCGGACCGAACGGAACACCGAGCGCCATCTTGGGGTACAGCACCGCGAGCAGGCCCCAAAACACCAGCTGCGTGTACACCGGGGTGCCGCGGAAGAACCAGACCCAGACCCAGGAGACGTAGCGGAACAGCGGGTTGTCCGACTCACGCATAAACGCCAGCAGGATGGCGAGGACCATGGCCAGGACCATGGAAAGCACGGTCAGCAGCAGCGTCCAGGCGATGCCCTGGACCACCAACACGTCCAGGATGTAGGTGCGGACAATGTCCCACCGGAAATTCGCGTTGGTGACCAGGCTCTGAACCAGGAGGGTCGCGAGCAGGAGGACGATGACGCCGCCCACCCACCGGCCGGGGTGGCGGACAGGAACCGCTTTAATCAGTTCCGGCCCGGTGTCCGTACGCACCTTGTCCCGGGCCTGCACAAGCGCAGGAGTCACTTGCTCACGTCCGGGTTTACCTTGGCATGGTCGATGGCCCCTGAGCCGTTGCCCCAAGCGTCCAGGATCTTTTTGTAATCTCCATCAGCCATGAGCTTGTTGACGGCTTTTGCGACAGCGTCGGCCAGGGGTATGTCGTTCTTTGCTACGGCTATGCCCACCGGGGAGGCTCCGTAAACATCCCCTAAGGCCTGCAGCTGGCCGCCGGACTGGGTGATGGCATAGGCAATCGTGATGGATGCCGCGGGCATGGCGTCGATCCCGCCCGCCACCAGACGGGTGCTCACATCGGTCTGGCTCTTCAGCGAGACTATGTTGATGGCGGGCTTACCTTCCGAGATGCATTTGGCGTTCCGGCCGGCCAGGTCCTCGGTTTCCTGGAAGCTGCCGCTTTGGACTCCTATGTTCTTTCCGCACACATTGTCCAGGTCGAAGTTTTTAGGGTTGCCCTTTTGCACGGCCCACTGCGTGCCGCCCTGGAAGTAGCTGACGAGATTGACGGCCTTGAGGCGCTCGTTGGTGATGAAGAAGGAAGAAACACCAAGATCGTACTTGGTGCCAAGGGAGGGCAGGATGGAGGGAAAGTCAGCGGTGCTGATGCTGACTTTGAGCCCGAGCTTGGTACCAATGGCCTTGGCCAGATCCACGTCGTAGCCTACTGCTGTCTGTCCGTCGCTGCCTCCCAGTGACTCGGCGGGGGGAAAGGTGGTGTCTGAGCCGATAGTCAGCGTACCTTTGGACCGGATCGCAGCCGGGACGCTGGCGGCCAGGGCGTCATCCTTAGTTACACTCAGCGGATTGAAGGCGGGCCCTCCCGAGGGGGTGTTTGCCACTGCGGACTGGGAAGCGGTGGTGCAGGCGGTCAGCCCCACCAGACCTGCGGTGAGGACGAGCATGCAGGTTGCGTTTTTAAGTCTGGACATTTTCTGGCTAGTTCCGATCATGGGGGATGTTGGGGTCTGTGTCATGAAGTTTGGTAATGCGTGGGCCGTGAATAGGGCACCTGCTGTGCTGCCCTATTAGGCATCGGAGGCGTCTCGGTTGGCGGAACTGCTGCCTTCCGGGCTCGCACACCTTCCAGAAGCAGCCTGCGCTGTCCGGCGTCCCGGGCCAGGTCCATGCCGACAAACGCCAAGGCGAGGGCGCCGTCGATGATCGCCCGATCCGCGTCGGGGCCGATGCCGGCAGCCGCGAATTCTTCGGTGTGTGGGCCGGCGCCGCCGGTGTCATAACCGATGGTTGGATGGATGCTCGGGACGATCCGTGAGACATTGCCCATGTCCGTCGATCCGCCGCGTTCTGCTCCGGTGTCCCTTACGCTCCGGCCTAGGGTTTGGGCGGCGGCCGCATAGGACCTGGTCATGAAGTCGTCGTGCACCAGCTCCGCGTAATCCAGCCCGCGGGGTTCGATGGTCAGCTCGGTTCCGGTAGCCAGGGCCCCGGCCTCGAAGCAGACCCGCACTCGGGCCTGTAGCTCACGGAGCTGGGGAAAGTCTGACGCGCGGATCTCGTAGTGGGCGCGAACGTGGCTTGGAATGACGTTGGACGCCTGGCCGCCGTCGGTGATGATGCCGTGCACCAGGCTCCCCGGCGGCAGTTGCTGGCGCAGGAGTCCAATGGCGGTGTGCGCCAGCGTCATCGCGTCCAGGGCGTTCCTCCCCAGCCAAGGGGCGGCCGCTGCGTGCGATGGAACGCCGGAATAGGTAATGTTCCAGGCCCCCAAAGCGTGCGTTGCCATGCCTACGGTGTCCTCATTGCCGGCGTGGACCATCATCGCCGCGGCTACGTCGTCGAACATTCCGGCCTGGACCATGTAGACCTTGCCGCCCCCATCCTCCTCGGCCGGGCTGCCCAGCAGCCGGACCGTTAGTCCCAGTTGGTCAGCCACCACAGCCAGCGCCAGCGCCGCTCCCACGCTGATGGCGCCGCTGACGTTGTGTCCGCAGGCGTGGCCCAGCATGGGTAGGGCGTCATACTCGGCCAGGAGGGCAATGACGAGCTCGCCGTCCCCGAAGCTGGCCTCGAATGCTGTGTCCATTCCTGCGATCCCACGCTCGATCCGAAAGCCTGCTTCTTGCGCTATCGAAATGATTTTTTCTGCCGAACGGTATTCCTCAAAGGCGACTTCCGGCTCCATGTGGAGACTGTGGCTCAGGCCGATCAACTCCGGTGCGAGCTTTTCCACTCGCATACCGACTAGTTTTCTTAGCTCTTGTACGTCCATCCAGGTCATACACTCCTTACTTGAACGTGGGTTCTCACCCATCGATGGCTGGGGCGTCGGGAACCAGCGTCTCGTCTAATGCCTGACCGCTAGCGGTAGGCACGCGTCCTCCCACTACCGGGGTCTTCGCACTGGTTAAACGGTGACAGCAATCACATTTGACACTGCATTTTGATGGATTTCTTTTTTTTCGCTCGCTATCTGCAAGAATCGAGCATGCTAAGTTCCCTGGATTATGAAATCGTGAACGGGCTTCAGATTTCGCCGCGGATCGAATGGTCCGACCTGGCTCGCTCCCTTGATGTTTCGGCCGCCACCCTGGGGCGCCGCTGGGCTACCCTCAGGGATGCGGGACGAGCTTGGGTGGTCCCATCCCCAGGACCTGAATTGCCCACTTACCGCGCGGTGGCCTTTGCGCTGGTCAAATGCCTCCCAGGGCGCCGGATGAAAGTCGCCGAGGCCATTGCCGGGCATCCGGAAGCGATAACTGTTGAAATCACGGCAGGAACCGCCGACCTGCAGTTGGATCTTGCAGCTCGCGACATGCACGCATTGTCTGAGTACCTCATGGAAACGCTGGGAGGCGTGTCCGGCGTGTCCGAAGTCCGTACGGCTTTTGTTACCCAGCTATATCAGGAAGCCAGCCAGTGGGAACTGAGAACCCTGAACCCCGCACAGATGAAAAATCTCGCCGGACACCGGTCTCGACTCAAGTCAGAGGGCATTGCTGACAGGACGCTTGATTGGCTCGACCAAGAACTGCTGGGGCAACTCATGGTCGACGGACGGCGTACCTGGTCTGAGCTTGCCGCTTCCACGGGGACCAGTCCCGGCACGGCAAAACGCCGGATCGACAGTCTTCAAAAGGCCGGGCTCATGAGCTTCCGGTGCGAGGTCGACGCCGAACTCGCGGACTACCCTGTCTCGGTCTCGCTGCTCGTTTCTGTTCCACCAGCCCAGTTGGATTCCGCCCGCAGCATGGCCCAGAAGCTGCCCGAGTGTCGGCTCGCCTCCGCCGTCACCGGACCGCACAACCTTTTCCTCAATCTATGGCTGCCGCATCTAAGCCACCTTCCACGTGTCGAGGCTGGTATATGTTCCAAGATCCCCGAATTGCAGGTCCACGACCGACTCGTCGCCGTCAGAACTATCAAACGTGCGGGCGGGCTCCTAGATAGCCGTGGCCGCCGGACCGGTGTAATAGCCCTTAGCGCGTGGTGAAGGCAACGATTCGAGGCTCTTCACGCGTTCTCGACACCTAGCCCGGCCAGAACGGGCTCGCCATCGCGCTGCGGGAACTGAGAAGAATCGAACGGACCCTCTTCCTGCTGGACTGGCTCAAAAATCCTGACCTGCGTCGCAATGTCACCGCCGGTCTGAACACGGGCGAGGCCCGTTACACACTGGCCCGGGCGGTGTTCTTCAACCAACTCGGCGAGTTCCGCGACCGCTCCTTCGAGCAACAGCGCTACCGGGCCAGCGGACTGAATCTCCTCACGGCAGCCATCGTGCTCTGGAACACGGTCTCCCTCGACCGCACCATCACAACCCTGGACAGCGACGGCAGCACCACGGACCCGGGCCTCTTGCGGTTCCTCTCGCCCATGGGCTGGGAACACGTCAACCTCACCGGGGACTACATTTGGCCACGCCCCAACCACATCAAACCAGGCAAATACAGGCCACTAGCCCGGCTTAGCGCCGGAAATTCAATGAATTCACCCCCACGCGAAGGGCCACATGGCCGCAGACTGCCATTTGGGGCTTCAGGACCAACGCTCGGGAAAGCCACGCTAAGCCGGTGGCGGCCAGATGGCAGGGATTCCGGGCCGCAGCTGCTGTTGCGCCGGGCCGGGGGAGCCGGTTGTGGGCCGTCGTCTTTTGTTGAGGTGGACGTCGATCCGTGGGTCGCCGTGGTACTCGCCGAAAATTGGGCGGATATGGCGGACCGGCGTTAACCCGGCACGTTCAATCGTTGTAGGTGCTCGGCTTGAGCGTGGCGAAGCCGGTGGGGATGATCAGGCTCCGGAAGGACCACAACTCCTGGGCGATCTGGCCGTGGCGTCCGGCAGGAACCCATGCAGACCACTGGCAGCTCACGGGATAGCCGGAGTAGGACTGGGCCATCTCGCAGCGGAAGGAGAACAGCTGGCTGTTCAGCACCCGGTTGAGCTGGCGCCGGGCGGTGGCCGGATGGTCGCCCACAGCGTTGGCGACCTCTACCGCCGTCGCCCGGCCGCTCCGCTTCAGTACCTGCAGCATCGCTGCGCGGCGCCGGACCGTCCCAAACGGGTGCGGTCCCCCAGCGCCTTGAATGCCTGCTGCTGGGCCTGGTCAGGGCGTTGAGCCGCCAGCCGTGGCCGCCAACATGGTGCTTGGTGCACAATGACGACTGGTAGCGGTTGAGCCCCGGGATGGCGGCCAGTTTGGGAGTGACGTCCTGGCTCAGGTCCGCCTGCAACGGTGTGATCACCGTCAGCATCAGGTCCCGGTTGCGGGCGCCCTCCTCCACCGGCATGATTTCGGGGATGCCGCAGACCGCCTGGTGGCATGGACGCCGAGCACATCCGCGGCGTCCGTCCAGCTGACCCGCGGCGCAATCTGCAGCGCATGGATGAGCAAAAGATCATCCTGGGTTACTTCCATGGCCTTCCATCCGCGTGTTTTCTGCATTTGCAGCGGCAGAAATGCATTTTTCCTGCGATTTCTCCGGACGTGAACCACGCCACCTCAGAATATTCTTCGGCACAAATCTCCGCCCAAGCGGAGCAAACCGGCCGAGCCACTACCACCAGGAGAACAATGCAGCTCATTGACCAGGCCCGCGAACTCGCCCCGGATACCACCCGGTTCCGCCACCAGCTGCACCGCGAACCGGAGGTCGGGCTGGAGTTGCCGCGCACGCAGGAAAAGGTGCTGGCCGAGCTGGCCGACCTGCCGCTGGAGATCTCGCTGGGCGCGGACTGCAGCTCCGTGACCGCGGTGCTGCGCGGCGCAGCCTCCGGCGCCTCCGGGGCACCTGCAGCCGGCAACGGCACCCGCCCCACGGTTTTGCTCCGCGCTGACATGGACGCGCTTCCTGTGCAGGAGCGCTCAGGGGTGGACTTCACCTCCGAATTCGACGGCGCCATGCACGCCTGCGGCCACGACCTGCACACCTCGATGCTGGCCAGCGCCGCCCGCCTGCTGAGCGAACAGCGCCATACCCTTGACGGCGATGTGGTGTTCATGTTCCAGCCCGGCGAGGAGGGCTACGACGGCGCATCCGTCATGGTTCGCGAGGGCGTGTTGGACGCCTCCGGCCGCCGCGTGGACTCCGCTTTCGGCATGCATGTCTTCGCAGGGCTGGAGCCGCACGGCCAGTTCGCCACCAAGCGCGGCGTCATGATGAGTGCTTCCGACGGCCTGGTGGTCACGGTGCTGGGCGCGGGCGGACATGGCTCCGCGCCGCACAAGGCCAAGGACCCGGTGACCGCGGTCAGCGAGATGGTCACCTCTCTGCAGGTCATGGTCACCCGGCAGTTCGACATGTTCGATCCTACGGTCCTCACGGTGGGCGTGCTGCAGGCGGGCACCAAAAGGAACGTGATCCCTGAAACAGCCCGCTTCGAGGCCACCATCAGGACCTTCTCCAAGTCCGCACAGCAGAAGATGATGACGGCCATTCCGCGTCTGCTGCACGGAATCGCCGCCGCGCATGGATTGGAGGTAGATGTGGCCTATCATCCCGAATACCCCATCACTGTGACCGACGTGGATGAGACCATCCACGCGGAACATGCCATCGAGGAGCTTTTCGGCTCATCCCGGCATAGCCGCTGGGCCACGCCGCTGAGCGGTTCCGAAGATTTCTCCCGGGTACTGAACGAGGTGCCTGGCTCATTTATCGCCCTGAGCGCCGTGGCTCCCGGGGCGGACCACACATCCAGCGCCTTCAACCACTCCCCGTATGCCACCTTTGACGACAGCGTCCTGGCCGACGGCACCGCTCTCTACGCCCACTTGGCGATCAGCCGCCTCCGGCAGCTGTCCCAGGCCCCATCCACCGAGAAAGTAGCACGATGACCATCACTCCCAGCACGACGGGCACGACGACGCCGGCTCGGTCCCCCGGCACCCCGCCAGTTGTCCCCGGCAAGGCCCAGTCCCGCCGTCGTACGCTCATCGGCACCGGCATTGGCAACGCGCTGGAATGGTACGACTGGAACGTCTATGCAGCGTTTACCGTTTTCATCGCCGCCCAGCTGTTCGACAACAAGAACCCCGCCTCTGCGGTCCTGGCGACGCTGGCCATCTTTGCGGTCGGTTTCGTGGCCCGGCCCTTCGGCGGCTTCCTCTTCGGCTGGATCGCCGACAGGAAGGGCCGCAAATTCTCGCTGATGCTCTCCGTGGGCATGGCCTCCGTCGGCAGCCTCATGATCGCGCTGACGCCGAACTTCGGCACGGCGGGCGTCGTGTCCTCCCTGATGCTGCTGGTGGCGCGCCTTATCCAGGGTCTGGCCCACGGCGGGGAGCTGCCCTCCGCCCAGACCTACCTGTCTGAGGCCGCCCCGAAGGAACGACGCGGGCTGTGGTCCAGCTGGATCTACGTCTCCGGCACCTGCGGCATCCTGTCCGGGCTGGTGCTGGGCGCGGTACTCAACTCCACGCTGCCCAAGGCCGCGATGGATTCCTACGGCTGGAGGATTCCGTTCCTGGTGGGCGCGGCGCTGGGCGTGTTCGCGCTGTTCATGCGACGCGGGATGGCGGAGTCAGAGGTCTTCAGTGCGGACAAGGCGCCCCGCCAGCCGCTCTGGCCCCAGATTTTCAAGCACCGCAAGGCCGCCGCACAAGTCATCGGCATGACGCTAGGTATGACCGTGGCCTACTACGCGTGGGCCGTCAACGCCCCTGCCTACGCCGCCAGCGTCCTGCACATCGACCGCGGAGAGGCTCTGTGGGCAGGAGTGGTGGGCAACCTGGTCTTTATGGCGGCCCTGCCGTTCTGGGGCTGGCTCTCGGACAAGATCGGCCGCAAGCCGGTCATGCTCTTCACCACCATCGGCACCGCGCTGCTGTTCTTCCCGATGAATGCCATCCTGAAAGACTCCGCCTGGCAGCTGGTGCTCACCCTGTGCGTCATGCTGTTCGTGATGGCGGCGTTCTCCGCGATCGCCCCGGCCGTCTACGCGGAGCTCTTCCCCACCCGGATCCGCGCCATCGGCGTGGGAGTGCCGTACTCCATATGCATCGCGCTCTTCGGCGGCACCGCCCCCTACCTGCAGTCCTGGATGGCGACCACGTTCGGCCCGACCACGGCGTTTCCGGTCTACGCGATTGTGCTGCTGGTGATTTCCACACTGGTGGTCCTGACACTGCCCGAGACGAAGGGGAAGGACCTGCGCGACTGACACCTTGGGGAGCCGCGGGCTGTCCGCGGGCTTCGCTCCCGCTTTGGACCCGCGTGCCTGCGCCGCCTCCACCGTTGGACCGGCGGGGACCTCTGCGGTGCCGTGGTGGCCGGCTGCGGCCACGAGCCCCTGCACTGGGTGCAGCTGAAGCTCAACGGCGACTACACCGTCAGCGGGTTCGGTTACCAGGGCCGGTTGGCACGAAGGTCTCCGCCTGCTCGCTGGTGGACAGCAGCAGATCGGATTTGTCCCGTGCACGCGAAATTCATCAGGTTCCAGGCGAGTAACGCGCTGAATGGCCCGCAGTTCCCGGCCACGGCGGAGACTCTGGTCCGCGGCAGTTCGGCGGCGGTGCTGGCGGGCTTCGATCCCTCGCCGCTGCCGGCCGACACCGCGTGTACGCCCGCCGGCGGGCGTGTACGCCCGCCGGCGGAACGGGCGCTGCGTATGCGGCAACCGCTACACGGCGACACCTTGTATTCCTTGTCGGGAGGAATCGGTTACGTCCCGATGTTCATGCCGCTGCAGCTTTAGGGCGTCATTCATCGTCCGAGCCTTTGCCTTCATGTCAAGATCCTGGACTGAGTGGCCACAGTAGCCGTCCACGGAAGTCAGTAGCCCACCGGACGCTCCAGGCGTCCGCTTGGGGATCCCTTCCCCTCGCTTTGAATCTACCCGACCAATCGAGCCTTAGGGGTCAGGACCGTAACGGAGCAGCTAGAGGCAATGGGGGCCGGCACTCCGGCACGCCCTTGGCCGCAACTGCGCAGGGGCATTAGCTGTCCTCGGCCCGTGCCGCCCTCTTCAACTCAGCGATCCTCAGCCGTAAGAAGATGATGGCCAAGATCAGAGCGTACACGGCCAGGACGGCCACCGCGATCACGAAGACAGCGTATAGGATCCCGATGATTCCGAAGGCTGGACTTAAACTCATTGCTACCCCCAATAGTCTTTGAGCCCCCATGCTACGCAAACCGCCAGCAGTTCCCCTGGACGCGGGAAGGCTCGCCCGTTCGCTGACGAGTGTTCCAATCGATCGCCGGATGCACCCGAGGGTGCCCGGCAAAGGATCCTCCACCGGACGCCTGCATGCCACGATGGTGCCTTCGATGGTTCGGGCTACTTGGTGGACCAGCGGAGTAGGTTGCAACAATGGGGCATGCCTTCGCACAATACTCCGATCAGACGGGTGGCCGAAGACCCTGCCCACCAACTCGACCGCCATCGGTGGCCGGGCATCCTGGCCCCTGTCGCGCAGGTTCTGGACCGCGGACTCGACCTGGCCCCGGCGACTATCTTCGTTGGCGAAAACGGGTCGGGTAAATCCACTCTCGTGGAAGCTATCGCACTGGCCTATGGCTTATCCCCGGAAGGCGGATCTACAGGTGCCCGGCACAGCACCCGATCTACCGAATCCGTTCTCGCCGATCACCTGCAGCTCGTCCGAAACGCCGGCGCCACACGTCGGGGTTACTTCCTGCGCGCTGAAACCATGCACGGCTTTTTCACCTACCTTGAGAAGAACCCGAGCACATCGGGTCCGGACATCTCATTCCACGACATGTCACACGGAGAATCGTTCTTGGAACTGGCGGTGGATCGTTTCCGGGGACGCGGACTATGGGTTCTCGACGAACCAGAGTCGGCGCTCTCCTTCGCGGGATGCCTCAGCCTCCTCGCGGTCCTGAAAGATCTCCTTGCCGAGGGCTCGTCCCAGGTCATCATGTCCACCCACTCCCCGGTCCTCGCAGCTCTCCCTGGTGCGCAGATTCTCGAAGTCGGCCCGTGGGGACTCCGGCAGCGGACTTGGTCCGAACTCGACCTAATTTCCAGCTGGCGGTCGTTCTTGGACTCGCCTGAGAGATACCTGCGTCATCTGTAGGGAACGCCCGGTAAGGGATCCTTCACCGGACACTCGTCAGATTCTGCTTACCCGGCGGCTACGAGCTCGATCTCGAAGCCGTCTGGGTTGAAGAGGTAAGCGGCATAGTGATCAGGTCCGCCAGCGTGCGGGTACTTGTCCTGGAACAGCTGCATTCAGCCGTGAAGAGCGCTTTCAACGACAAGGGCATCCACGTCTTTTTGGCTTCCGGCGTGGAACGCCAGATGGTTGAGGCCTGGTGCTGCGCGATGGTGTTTCCGGCCGCTCAAGGCTGGTGACTGTTCAGCCACTATGTAGGTCTGATCAAGTCGCCAGCTGATTCCTGAGTCCCAGCTTTGGTAAGTGGCGTATCCCAAGCGGGGCAGAATCCAACCCCATTCCTGCTTGGCGCGGTCGATGTCAGGGACCCATACCTCGATATGGTGCAGGGATCCCGTGGGAGAGGTGTTCACGTGGGGAGTCTTTCATTCTCGGGTTACGTCCATTAGCGTGGTGTAACCGGCCCTGATGGGCGTGTTTGCCAGATGCGAAGGCGGTCACCGCGTGATCCTTGGAAATGACAGTCCAA
>NZ_JBEPNK010000042.1:0-13736 GCF_040546245.1 Arthrobacter sp. UYEF3 | reverse complement strand
AGAACCATAGGGGGAACGGCGTCGGCAGGCGGCCACAGGCACATTTTCAGCCCGGAACGGGCGCCCCGCAAGGGGCACATTGGCTAGATGAGTAATTCCAAGGGGTCCGTCCGGCGTGGTTCGGTCTGATTGTGGGCAAGGGTGTCCAGAATCGGCGTTATCTACCCAACGCTGAACTTGGAGGCCCGCGTGGACGCCGATCTGGACACCCTTGCTACTGCATTCTATGCACAGGCCGACGACCTGTTAAAGGCGTATCCGGAACGGATCCCGCCGCGTCCCCGGATCGGTATCGCGCCCAGGATCAGCGATGCCGAACTCATGACGCTGGCCGTGATGCAGGCGCTGCTCGGCTTTACCAGCGAGGCACGATGGCTGCGCCACGCACGGAAGTCCCTGCGCCCGATGTTTCCGTATCTGCCGGGGCAAGCCGGCTACAACAAGCGGCTGCGCCGGCTCGGACCCACGATGAACTGGCTGGTCGGCATGCTCGTCCACGGCACCGCTGTCTCCTCCGATGATGTGTGGGTGGTCGATTCCACCCCGGTCGAATGCGCCCGGTCGCGGGAAACGGTCCGCCGCTCGGACCTGGCCGGCTGGGCCGAGTATGGCTACTGCGCCTCACACAGCCGCTACTTCTGGGGGCTGCGCCTCCATCTGGTCTGCACGCTGCACGGGCTGCCCGTCGGGTACGCGCTGACCGGGGCCAAAGCCGACGAACGCCAGACCTTCCTGGACATCCTCGCCGGAACCCCGGCCATGGCCGGGGTCCGGACCGACCGGAACCGCCAGATCCTCATCGGGGACAAAAACTACTACGGCGCCGGGTTCGAGGAAACCGTGGCACAGGCGGGACTGGAGCTTCTTCGCCCGGCCCGGAAGGGCGAGAAACCCCGGGCAGGGTCACGATTCTTCAAACCGCTGCGCCAAATCATCGAATCAATCAACGACACCCTCAAAGGCCAGCTCAACCTCGAACAGCACGGCGGCCGCACCCCGGCAGGAGTCACCGCCCGCGTCATCCAACGCATCCTCGCCCTGACCGCCGCGATCTGGCACAACGACCAGACAGGCCAGGCCATCCGGCGCTCCCTCACCGCCTACGACCACTGACCCCTTGGAATTACTCGTCTAGCGCCTCCGGCTCGCATTCAGTTGGACAGTCAGTCTCCACGGCTCCGGGCATTTAGACCCGCGACACAAAGTGAGGACACCGCGCCCCAGCCTTTATGTCAGGGGATTTATATCAGGGAACTGTCCGCTGGACCCGGACAGTTCCCCGGTACAGGACCCTGATTCCACTGATGTCCTGGCCGATACTGTCAGTCGGCGTAGGGGTCAGCGATGCCGATGTACTGGGTGGTCGTGTACTCGGCGATGCCTTCGGAGCCTCCTTCGCGGCCCAGGCCGGATTGCTTGACGCCTCCAAAAGGTGCGGCTGCATTTGAGATGACACCGGCGTTGAAGCCCACCATGCCGAATTCGATCTGTTCGGACACGCGGAACATGCGCGTGTAGTCGCGGGTGTAGAGGTAGGCGGCAAGGCCGTACTCGGTTGAATTTGCCATAGCGATGGCCTGTTTCTCGGTGCTGAATGTCGTGATCGGCGCCACGGGCCCGAAGATCTCGGTGCGGAGGATCTCTGCATCGTTCGGGACGTCCGCCAGGACGGTCGGCCGATAGAAGTAGCCGGGGCCTTCGATGGGGGCACCGCCGGCCACGACCGTTGCACCGGCGGTGACGGCTGCCTCGACCAGGGCGTGCACATCCTTACGTGCGCCGCCGTCGATCAGGGGACCCACTGTGACGCCGGCCTCGGTACCGCGACCGGGATGAAGTGCCTTCATCGCCTCGGCGAACTTGGCGGTGAACTCCTCCGCGACGGACTCGTGCACGAGGAACCGGTTGGCGGCGGTGCATGCCTCCCCCATGTTGCGCATCTTCGCCATCATTGCCCCCTGAACCGCTTTGTCCAGGTCGGCGTCCTCGAAAACAATGAAGGGTGCGTTGCCTCCGAGTTCCATCGACGTGCGCAGCACGTTCTGGGACGCCTCCGCGATCAGCTGCTTGCCCACTGGAGTCGAACCGGTGAAGGAAATTTTCCGCAGCCGGGCATCTTTCAGTAGGGGTCCGGAGATGGATGAGGCTGACGACGACGAGACGACGTTCAGTACCCCTGCGGGCAGGCCGGCCTCGACCATCACTTGGGCGAAGAGCTGTGAGGTCAGCGGGGTGAGCTTTGCGGGCTTGAGCACCATGGTGCACCCTGCCGCCACGGCGGGCGCCACTTTCCGCGTGGCCATCGCCAGGGGGAAATTCCAGGGCGTGATCAGCAGACATGGCCCGACCGGCTTGTGCTGCACCAGGATCTTGTTCTTCCCCTCGGGAGTGGTTAAGTAGCGGCCGTAATCTCGCACCGCCTCTTCGGAGAACCAACGGAGAAACTCGGCTGCATAGGCAACCTCGCCCCGCGCCTCGTCCAGTGGTTTCCCCATCTCGAGGGTCATGAGCAGGGCAAAGTCCTCCGTCCGCTCAATCACCAGCTCGAAGGCCCGGCGCAGGATTTCTGCCCGCTCGCGTGGAGCGGTCCGCGCCCATGATGCCTGAGCACCATCGGCTGCGTCCAGGGCGGACAGGGCGTCTTCGGTTGATGCACTGGCCAGTGTTGCCAGGACCTTGCCGGTCGACGGGTCCTCGACGTCGAATGTGCCTCCAGCGGAAGCTCCGCGCCACTCGCCATTGATCAGCAGCCCGGTGGGCACTGACTCCAGCAGTCTGGTCTCGCATTCAGTCGTCACGGTCTTTCCTTCAGCCACGTGGGGCTCCTTATTTTGCGTAGCTCATTTTCGATTTCCTGGGATCTGCGGCGGACAGATTCCGGCTCGTGTGCGGAACAAGCGCGCCGGTTGCCCTGGTGGGCGTAGACCATCCGCCTGCGGCCGATCGACCCTGCGGCGACGGCCCACTTCCGGGGCTCTATCCGGACGAGTGCTTCCCGGGCCCCCTCCTCGATCCCCTCATCTGCAAGCGGGATGTTGGCGGTAGAAAAAACCGAGGATTCTGCCCTGATGGTCTCCGCGTTCGACGATGCCTTCAATGACTATCACCGCCCTGCCTCGGTCATTGCGTCCGGCCTGGCCGCTTGGAGGACCGTGTCCAGCCAGGGAACGCGGTTGCTGAATCGGCTGATCTTGGAGGGGAGGGTCCAGCGGAACCCGTCGTGCTCGTCGTTTAAGGTCAGCCGGCGCCTGCTGCTGACCGCAGTGAAGGTATGAATCAGCCAAGGGTTGCCGTCCTCGTCGGGGAGCAGCAGCGGTTCCCCGGGCTGGAAACCGGCCAGGTCCCCGAAGCTCAGTCCTGCTTCCTCTTCGAGTTCAGCAAGTGCCTGTTGTCTGGGGGAGGTGGCGGGCTCGAGGTATCCGGTGATGCAGTGCCAGAGGCCTCGATCGTGTCCTACGGACTGGCTTCGCTTGAAGAGCCCGATCCGTCCGTGCCATTCGATGACCACGGCCACCACGGTACGGGGCGGGCAGTCGGTCAGGTCGTGTCCTTCTCCGCGGTTCCGCGGCAGTGTGACTGTACTCATCTGCTGCTCCTGGTTTTTGGGGTTCATTCCATGGGCTTTATTCCCAGGGGGGACGGCGGCTGGGGACGGCCCGGGGTGGGCCGGCCCCAGCCGTTGCCGCGACCGGCCCTGGGTCCCGGACCGGCGCTGCGGCCAGGTAAAGCCCGTGCCGCTGAAGCGGCCTCCGCGTGTTAGAGCGTCTGGCCTTCTGGGCGGCGGTCCAGCATTTCCAGTCCGGAGAGGCGCTGCCGTCGGTGGGTGGCGAGGTAGACGCCGGTCGCGACGGCTGCTCCGACGTAGTAGGAGAGGTCGCCGATCTGCGGGAAGGCGGCGGCGATGGGGCCGGTGTAGATCGAGGACATCCAGAACGGGGAAGAGAGCGCAACGCCGGCGGCCCAAGCCACAAAGCCCCATTCGAACTTACGGCTCTTGTCAAAGAGTTCGCGCAGGCCGCGCTCGGTGCGGCGGCCTCCGAACAGGTAGTCGCACACGAGGACCGCAACGTACGGGGCGATGCAGTACGCGGTCAGGTTGAGGAACGCGGTGAAGCCCGTGTTGAACCCGGTCTGTCCCCACAGTGCCACCAGGTACGAAGCGACGCAGATGAAGACGACTGCGGTGTGGCGCTTGACCGGCACACCCATGGTCTGGATGGAGATAGCCCCGCCGTAGACGTTCAGGAAGTTTTGCGTGAAGGAGGAAAGGGCAACGACGCCGAGGCCGACGGCCGCCCAAGGCCCCATGACCTCTTTGAGGGCGCCGATGCTGTCGGACGCGGTGGTAGTCGTTCCCAGGACGGTTCCGAGGATTCCCATCCAGACCAGGGTGACGAAGTTTCCGAGCATTGTCGCCCAGCTGGCACCGCGCCTGTTACCGGGGGTGTTGGGCAGGTAGCGGGAGTAGTCCGACGCGAACGGCATCCACGCGACGATGAAGGAGAAGAACCAACCAAAGAAGGTGATCCAGCCGCCGATGCCGTCAAAGCCCGGGGCGGATTCGTTGAAAGTGTTGACTACCCGGCCGTTGGCTGCCGCCACGATCGTGATGAAGACGAAGCCGACCACAAGGACGAACGAAAGGATGCGCTGGAGGAAGTGAATCAGGTTGTATCCGATGACGGCCACTCCGAGCTGGATGCCCATGAGAACCAGGGAGGAGAGCCAGAATGGGATGTCTGTCAGCAGTGCGATGGCCTGGCCGCCGAGGATGACGGTCACAGCGGCCCAGCCGATTCCGGCGAAGACATTCACGTATGCCACCGGGAACAGGTTCCCGATGAATCCGAGGGGTCCTCGGCCCTGCATCTGTTGCGGTACGCCCAGGCGGACACCCATTGCCGACAGGTATCCCATGCCTGCAGACGAGGTCACACCGGCGAGGATGATCGCCAGGACTGCGGCCCAGAAAGGGAGGCCAAAGTAGGTGGCGCTGAAGCCCAGGACGACTATGGGGAAGTTCATCCCTGCGGCGAACCAGAGGAAGAACTGGGAGCGGGGCTTGCCGTGGCGTTCCACGTCGGGGATGTGCTCGATGCCGTACGGCTCGATTTTGGTGAGGCTGTCGCGGTAGCCGCGGTCTTCGGCGACGCTGCTTTCGACAGCGCGCATGGTCTCTGGACTCATTTTTATCCTAAGGTGGAAAGCGCACCTTGCGGTGTGCTGCTGGAAAGCAGGAAGGGACGGCGCGGTTGGTTTCCTGAGCAAGGGCGGTCAGCCGCGCCAGAACTTTACAGTTCGGAGAGGTCAGCGCCGTCGAAGAACCGCCCGGCCTTGTAGACCATCGGTGCCGTGTCACTAATTTCCGCATGGCGGACCCGGCAGATAAAGACGGTGTGGGTCTTGGCTTGGAATCGTTCCTGGATTTCGGCCTCGAGGGAAGCTGCGGAGCCCTCCAACAGGGGGCTTCCCTTGGGCCCTTCGTGCCAGTCGAGATCGGCGAACTTGTCCGGCGTCTTCGAGGCGAAAACCTTCACCGTACCGAGCTGCTCAGTTCCCAGGATGTTGATGCCAAGATGGCTTGAGGAGAATAGCGCAGGATAGGTACTGGACGTCTTCTGCACGCAGACCAGGACGAGCGGCGGTTCGAGCGACACTGAGCAGTACGCATTTGCCGCCAATCCCTTGGGGGTTTCACCCTCCTTCGTGGTGACGACAGTGACGCCCGTGATGAACTGGCGGTTGAAGGCCTTCATCAGGTCAGGGTCCAGTTCCGGAAAGTCATCGCCATCGGCGACAGCCGGGGCCGCTATGCCGCGAAGGGGCCGGATCCCGAGGCCGGCCAGCAGTTCGCTCCCGTCCCATGTCACGGTTTCTCTCGTGACCTTCCCGTCCTCGAGGACCAGGATGTTCGAGCCCCGCGTCTGAACGATGAGCCCCGTCGCCGGAACCCCCAGGTATTCATAGGTGTGTGTGCCTGTGGATGTCCAGAAGACGGCCACGGTGCCGTCCCCTTCGACGACGTCATCGACCGTTGTCCGCAAGTCCGGGAAAGCCTCCCGGACCGCGGTGATCTCCGATTTGAGGCCAGCAAGGTCGACTGTTGCACCGGTCGCCTTGCTGGTGCGCGTGTAGCCGGCCGCCATGAGGCTGTCAAGGGCACCGAGGTCTCCCTTGTCCCAAGCCGCGAGCCAAGCTGATGTAAGAAGCGGTTCCAAGGTCTGTTGCATACCAATTACGGTAAGCCGGATCACACCTAAAGGTCAAGACATCCAGTAAATGTCCAGTTATTCCGCCATTCTGAAGGGATTTTTGGTAGGGCAGGAATATGTTTGACGCTACTGATGCATGCAACGTAAGCTGTCATGTATGCAAGATCACGTAGAAGTATTAGGTGAAGTCGTTGAACGCGACGGGCTTTTGGATCGGATCCGGCGACTCGTTCTGGGAGGCAACTTCCCCCCGGGCGCGGTTGTCCCTGAGGCTTTCCTCGCGCAGGAGTTCGAAGTGAGCCGAACCCCGGTCCGGGAAGCCCTCAAACAGCTTCAGCACGAGGGCTTGGTTGAGATCCGCCCGAAGGTTGGCACCTTCGTCCGGGAGCCGACCCGCAGGGAGATCATCGAGCTCTTCCAACTCAAGGAGTCACTGGAAGGGCTGGCGGCATCCCTGCTTGCCGGCCGCGGCGACGTCCAGGAACTGTCTGTGCTGCGGCGCAACCTTGAGGAGTCCGAAATGGTTACCCTCACCAACGACACCGACGCCTATGCCCGGCTCGTGCACGAGTTTCACTGGACGATCATTCGGGGCTCGGACAATCACAAACTCGTAGAGCATTATGAGCGGCTCATGAACCAGCTCGCCTACCAGCGGCTGGTTCTGCGCACCGTTGAACATCCCGGCAGGATCGAAGCCTCCACCCGTGAACACCGCGCAGTCCTCGAAATGATCGAGCATAAAGACCCCTTCGGCGCCGAATCCGCCATGAGGAACCACGTTCATGCCTCATCGAGAGAGGCCCTGATGACCGACCCGGCGCCGGACCGCCGGCTTTGAACCAACCAACGCGAAAGGAAGCCATGCGCTTCTCCATGATCGAAGAGCTGCAGCGGGAAGTAGGAATCCGGCACATGATTCTTCGGACCAACCTGCCCGAACTCACCGGGACCAAATGATGAACGACCAAAGGCTCGGCGTCCGCAAGATCGTGTACTACAGCGAGGAGATCCTGCTCGAAAACGGCCTTTCCCCCGCCGTCCCGGCGGTCCGTGCCACTGCGGCGGCTGTGGTTGCCAACCCGTGGGTGGGCGGAACGGCCACCGATGACCTGGGCGATGAAGTAATCCAGCTCGCCCCGATTCTTGCGCAAAAACTCACTGACGTACTCATTGCCAACCTCGGGGGTGTGGAGGCAATCCAAGCCTTCGGCAAGGCGGCAATTGTGGGCACCGACGGCGAAATCGAACACGGCGCCGCACTCATCCACACCCCGTTCTTCGGCAACCTCGTGCGCGAGTATTTCGAAGGGGAATCGATCATTTGCTTCGCCGATGACCGGGCCGACGCCGGGGCCTCGCTGGTCGTACCCCTCTGGCACAAGAACGCGGCCGCAACACGAACGCACTACCAGACCATCACCACCCGAATCGGTGACGCACCACGGCCCGGGGAGATCGTCGTCGTCCTTGGCGCTTCAACGGGCCCCCGGCCCCACTCGCGTATCGGGGACCGTCTCACCGACCCCATCGTCAAAGCAGACACACTAGGAGAACTGGTTTCATGAGCATCCGCAAAATCGTCACACTGACCGAAGACGTCCTCATAGAAGGAGGGAGGGAGGTCAGCCCTGCCACACGGGTCGCCGTTGTCGCCGCCATCGTGAAGAACCCCTGGGCCGGACAAGGCTTCGTAGAAGACCTTTCCGCCGGGATCGACGACAACGCATCCGACATCGGCGCCCTGCTCGCCCCCCGGGTGCTAGAGGCCCTCGGGGGGCGAGCCGAAGCATACGGCAAGGCCGCAATCGTTGGCCTTAACGGCGAAATCGAGCACGGTTCCGGATTGATCCACACACTGGCCTTTGGAAACCACTTCCGTGACGCCGCCCAGGCCACCACCCTCCTGCCGGCGGTGGAAAAGCGCGGCCCGGCCGGGGTCGTATTTGATATTCCCCTGAAGCACATCACCGATGCGACCATCCGATCCCACCACCAGAGCATCGAGGTAAGGATCAACGATGCACCCCACGCAGATGAAATCGTGATCGCCCTCGCAGCCGCGTCCCAGGGACGGCCCCAGCAGCGCCTGGCAGCGTTCAGCACCGAAACGAAATAGGTGACAGCCGCCGTGAGCCGCGCCCGCATAACACTGATCCACGGGGTCGGATTGGACGGATCGATGTGGGGACCCCTTCGCGAATTCCTCGAACCGGACTACGACGTCCAAATCATTGAACTTTTAGGCCACGGGCACCGCCCGAATGCCCCCGAAGGTGTGACGCTTGCGCAGCTCGCGGCCGACGTCGCCGATCAGCTTGAACCAGGCACCCATCTGGTGGGTTTTTCCCTTGGGGCCCTGGTGGCTCAGCACCTGGCCAGGTTCAGACCTGATCTGGTTGCAAGCCTGGTGTCCGTCGGCTCAGTATGCGCACGCACTTCAGAGGAGCACGCGGCCGTCATGACGCGCTTGGCAGCGGCGGGATCGGACTTCCCGGCAACAGTGGAAGCATCAATCCGCCGGTGGTATCCGGAAGGAACGCCGGTCCCGGCGGACCGGATCGAGTCAACGCGGGAAGTCCTCCTGGGCAACGACCCGCAGTCCTTCCTGGCCTGCTACCGCGTATTCGCAACCGCAGACGCCGAAATCGGCCCCGAACTCGCCTTGATCACCGTTCCGTCCCATGCCGTGACCGGTGAGTTTGATCCGGGCTCGACGCCTGAGATGAGCGCCCGGCTTGCCGCAGCCATCCCGGGCTGCACCTACTCCGTCGTCAGCGGAACCCGCCACATGATGCCAGTCGAACGTCCGCAAGAGCTTGCCCACACCCTCACCGCCTTCATCAAGGAGCATTCACATGTCCGTTGAACGCCGCTACGACCACTTCATCAACGGGGAGTGGGTCCCGCCGTCCAGCGGGGCATACTTTGACAGCACCAACCCGGCCACGCTCGACGTGCTCTATCAGGCCGCGCGCGGAAACGAAGCAGACGTATCCCGGGCAGTCTCAGCCGCGGCCGCAGCATTCGAAAGTCCCGGCTGGAGAAACCTCAGCCAAACCAAACGGGGGCACCTGCTCCGCCGGCTCGGCGACCTGGTGGGCGAGCACGCAGACGAGCTCGCCCACATGGAAAGCCAGGACAACGGCAAGCTCCTGCGTGAGATGCGGGCACAGCTGGCGGCCATGCCGGAGTACTACTACTATTACGCCGGGCTGGCCGACAAAATCCAGGGCGACACCATCCCCGGTTCCACCCGGGACATCCTCAACTACACGCTTCGGGAGCCACTGGGCGTAGTTGGTGCCATCACCCCATGGAACTCCCCGCTGACGCTGACCACCAGCAAGCTCGCACCCGCCCTCGCAGCTGGTAACACCATCGTCATCAAACCATCCGAGTACACCTCGGCCACCGTCCTCCGCCTAGCCGCCCTGGCCGATGAGGCAGGGTTCCCGCCAGGGGTGATCAACGTCGTCACCGGATTCGGCGCAGAAGCCGGAGCAGCTCTGGTGGACGACATCCGTTTGGCGAAGATCTCGTTTACGGGCAGCACCGCCACGGGAGCCCGGATCGCCTCTTCAACGGCATCCCGCTTCATAGGGTCGACACTGGAACTGGGCGGAAAGTCGCCGAACATCGTCTTCGCGGACGCCGACATCGCGAACGCGTCGATGGGCGTAGTTGCCGGCATTTTCGCCGCGGCCGGCCAGACCTGCATCGCTGGAAGCCGTGTCTTCGCCCATAAATCCGTCTACGACGAACTGCTGGAGCGCGTCGCCACCCGTGCCCGCAGCATCGTGATCGGTGATCCGCTGCTTGACGCCACGGAATTGGGACCGCTCGCGTTCCAGGACCAGCGCGACAAAGTGGCCAGCTACGTTGACCTGGGGGTCTCCGAAGGCGCGACCGTCCTGACCGGTGGGGGCCGGCCCGACATCCCCCTCGGCGGCTACTTCTTCGAACCCACGGTCCTCACCGACGTCGACAACTCCATGCGGGTCGTCAGAGAAGAAATCTTCGGTCCGGTCGCAGCCATCATGGCCTTCGAAACTGAAGAAGAGGTGCTGCGGCTAGCCAACGACACCGAATACGGCCTCGCCGCCGGCGTCTGGACCACCAACCTCGCCAGGGCCCACAGGATGGCCAGCCGCCTGGAAGCAGGAACCGTGTGGGTCAACACCTACCGTGCAATGTCGCCGGGATCCCCCCGCGAAGGTTTCAAGACCAGCGGCGTCGGCGTTGAACACGGCATGGAAAGCATCCGTGAATACACCAGGCTCAAGAGCATCTGGATCAACACGGACGAATCCCCTATCGCCGACCCCTTCATCATGAGGAGTTGAACATGCCGCTTATCGAAGTTTCCATCGCCCGGGGCCGGACCCCCGAGCAGCTCCGCTCGCTCATCGGAGAGCTCCACCGTGCCGCCGAGAAGGCTGTAGGCGCGGTACCCGAAAACACCACCGTCATTGTCCGCGAGATTGAGCACGAACACTGGTCACGCGGCAACCAGACCATCGCCGAACGCAATGCAGCGGCCCAGGAAACGGCAACCGCCCACGAGGCGGCCGCCAACCTCGCCGCAGAACAAAGGAGTCACTAATGCGCTTTTCCCTCTTCGCCCACATGGAGCGCTGGGACGATACCGTCTCACACCGTGAATGCTTCGAGAACCTGACGGAACTCGCCCTCATCGCGGAGGCCGGAGGCTTCAGCACCATCTGGATTGGTGAGCACCACTCCATGGAGTACACCATCTCCCCCAGCCCCATGCCCCAACTCGCATATCTGGCAGCGCGTACGTCGCGCATCCGGCTCGGTGCCGGAACGATCATCGCGCCCTTCTGGAACCCGCTCCGCGTAGCCGGCGAGACGGCGCTCCTGGACGTCATCAGCAACGGTCGGGCGGAAGTGGGACTGGCGCGTGGTGCCTACCAGTTCGAGTTTGACCGCCTTATGGGCGGCATGCCCGCCGTGGATGGCGGCAAGCACCTGCGCGAACTCGTGCCGGCCGTGCGCGCACTCTGGGAGGGGGACTATGCACACGACGGCGAGGTCTGGCAGTTCCCGACATCGACCAGCGTCCCCAAACCCCTGCAAAAGCCAACGCCGCCCATGTGGATCGCCGCCCGCGACATCTCCTCGCACGAATTCGCCGTCGCTAACGGCTGCAACGTGATGGTGACGCCGCTCATGAAGGGCGACGAGGAGGTCGAAGACCTGGCGCGCAAATTCGACACTGCCGGGGAGAACAACCCCGGCGTCCCCCGCCCGGAACTCATGGTGCTCCGCCACACCTACATCCACCCGGTTGACGAACCCGAGGGATGGCGGCGCCCGGCCGAAGGCATCCAGAAGTTCTACAGGACGTTCGATGCGTGGTTCGGTAACAAGACCACGCCGAAGAACGGCTTCCTCGAGCCCAGCCCTGCCGAGAAGTTCGCCGACCGCCCGGAGTTCACCCCCGAATCCCTCCACATGACGGCGATGATCGGTACGCCCGAGGAAGTAATCGAGCGGATCCGCCACTACGAAGAAATTGGCGTAGACGAATTCAGCCTCTGGTCCGACAACAGCCTGACCCATGAGGAGAAGAAGCGCTCGCTCGAGCTCTTCATCGAGCACGTCATGCCGGCCTTCCAGACGCAGCCAGTCTCGGCGGCACGCTGATCCCAGTCGCTGAGACAGAGCAGCCCTCCCGTGCACTGCAGGCCGGACGTCGGTCCTTGACGACTCGACCGACCGACTCCAGCCTGCAGTGCAAGCAGGGTATGAGCTGTGGGGCCTAGCGCCAGGAAAAACGCAATCGCGATGGCAGAGCCGACCGAACAGGACTGCGACTTCCCACTGCGCTTCCCGTTCACTTAAAACCCGCAACACCTTTTCGATCGCGACCTCGGCTAGGACCCAACATGCACGCAATTCAAACCGGAGCCTCATTGTTCGTTGGCCTGGGCAACATGGGCCGGCCGATGGCCGCGCGTTATGCCCCAGGCCGGGAACTCTTTGTGTTCGACATGGATCCCGCAGCCCGCGCCACAGCCTCCGAAAACACGGGAGCCACAGCACTCGCGGGACTCGATTCGATTCCCAACCACGTTTCGACAGTGCTTCTAATGCTGCCCAATAGCCGCACTGTGGAGACCGTTCTGCGTGGACAGTCCGGGCTCTTTGCCAGGCTGCAACCGGGATCGATGATCATTGACATGAGCTCCTCCGAACCGGGCAGCACAGCCGCTCTCGCCGAGGAAGCTGCCGAGGCGGGAATCGCCTATGTCGATGCCCCCGTCTCCGGTGGAGTGACGGGTGCCATTACCGGCGATCTGGCCATCACGGTGGGTGGCACGCCCGAGGCCTTTAGCGCAGCGCTGCCGCATTTGCAGTCCATGGGCACAAATATTGTGCATGTGGGGAAGGCTGGGACCGGTCACGCCGCCAAGGCGCTGAATAATCTGCTTTCGGCAACCACCCTGGCCGCAGCTGCGGAGAGCCTGTGCGCCGCAGCATCTGCGGGCATACAGCCGGAAACCATGGTCGAAGTCATCAACGGTTCAACGGGGCGGAGCCAGGCTACTGAAGTCAAGGACCCCCGCCATATCCTCACCGGGAAATTCGACTCAGGATTTGCCATGGACCTCATGCTCAAGGACCTGCGGATCGCCCGGAAAATCTTCACGGATAACTCGCTGGAAGCCCCGGTCGTACTGGCCGCGGAGTCCGCCGCACAGACGGCCGGGGAACATCTTGAAGCCGCCAGCCCAGACCACACCGAACTCGTCAAGCACTACGAACGCGTCAACGGGCTACTCCTTCGCGGACCCCGAGCCGCACACCAACCCACTAAACCCGTAGCACAGCCCTGAAAGGCACCCCTCATGACCACTGAAATCCTAAAGGCCCAAGACTACATCGATGACATGGCCCGCAAACGGGGCTACGTCCTTGACTACCACAAGGTCATGGCCTTGCATGACTTCCCCGTGCTGCAGGCCGCAAACCACGTCGTTTCGGCTGCATACCTGGACCAGCGCACCTTGGACCGCAAGACGAAGGAACTCATCTTCATCGTCAGCCTTACCGTCATGCGGGCCGCCAAGGGCCACATCCAGAGCCATATCCGGGTCGCCCTGGACCTTGGCCTGACCCCGACTGAAATCCTCGAAGCCATCGAAATCTCACTGCCTGAAGCCGGCATCGTCGCCTTCCAAGCGGGTTTCGAGGCATGGCGGGAAGTAGTAGGTGCCGATGGCATCGAACCGACCGTCGCGGTCCACGAAGGCGGCAACGGAGCCTCCTGAGTCCCTTTCGCGCCCCAATCAAAATCCGGTGTCCCGGCCACCCACCGGAAGGGACACCCAGTACACCTCGTTCCACGCACCGGCCGGCAGCGCGGTTGCCCTTATCTTCTGCAGTCCGGAATCTAGCGCCTAGTCCGAAAATGAGGTGACCTGCCCGTGGTAGGTGCGTGGGTGGATATCCGGAGGCGACATGGAGCCTCCGGTGGTTTTGAAAATAGAAGTC
>NZ_JBEPNK010000041.1:0-13993 GCF_040546245.1 Arthrobacter sp. UYEF3 | reverse complement strand
ACTCCAGCCATTCGGCGGTCTCTTCCGGATCACGATCAGGCAGCTGGTTAGTCAACCCGCTGAGGATATGGGAGGTATCTTCTCCTGCAGCCACGGCAGCCTCGTTTCATCGTTGAAGGTTAGGCGTAATCTTTTCGTATGATGAGAAAAGTTTCTTGCTGTTCGAGATTAGCCACCCGGCTGGGGGCAGTCAAGCAGCGGCTGTCCATGACGCCTTAAGGTTCCCTCAGTGGGAGCCTGCGCAGCCGGGAGGCTGTCGCTACCGCCGCCCGCGTACGGCCGGCCGCCGGCAACCATTGATGGAATCAGCCGGAACACCCTGAGGCCCTCCCGGTGGTCTGTGACGTCACGTTAACCTGACCGGTTCGATGAGGTGCGCCGCAGCGGTCCGGGTCATGAAAGCCCGGTCGCCGCGAGGAGGACTCATCAATAACCGATCTTGTCACTCGTCATCCCCGCGGCAGGTATGCCGTTTATCGGGCGGGTGTTAACGGGGGCCCGGCACGCTGCCGGTCGTTTCAGCTCCCGCGGTAGCTGGAAAATGAAAAGGGGCTAAGTAGGAGCGGGACGTGATAGTGGGGTTCACCCCGGTCAACGTTGAAGGTCAGCACGACCTCCGGGAAGAAGGACGGAGTGTTCGAAGCAGCAAAATACTCCGCGGTGGCAAACTGCAGCCGGTAAGTTCCCGTCTCCAGCACCGCGGGGCCTAGGTCCTTGACGCGCCCATCGCTATCGGTCCGCGCGGATGCCAGATGCGACCATGCGCCGTCATCCAGCACCAGCAGGCTCACCGGAACATCGGCGGCGGGTTTACCCGTAGCGGTGTCGAGAATGTGCGTCGTTACGTGTGAAATCGTCATTGGTTGATCACTCCTTGAAGTCGATGGACGGCTATTTCTCTAAGCTGTTGCTGCACAATAGGTTCCTCCTCGTCGGCCGTGTGCGAAATCCGGGCCTGGAGAGCTTCCAGGATCTCGTCTTTACTGCGACCCGCGGCCCGGATCAGGAATACCCGCCCGAACTTCTCTTCGTAGCTACGGTTGCCCGCGGCCAGCGCGGCGGCAACCTCGCCCGAGGCTTCACCCAGGGCAGCCTGCTCATCCCGCGAGAGCCGCGCTTCTGAGCTGTTTCCTAAGGCCCGGTCGCCGATCCTCGGGTGGTGAGCCAGGGCGGACTCCACTTCGCGTTTTGTGAGGGGAGAGGCGGCGCGGCTCGCAAAGGCCAATAGGTCCTCAATGGAGGAGAAGGGCCGCTGATCAGCGATCTCATCGACCCAGCGGGGGACATCAAGGCAGGGGCGCAGAACCGAAAGGACTTCCTGCCGATCTGCCTGATTGAATTCCTGGAGCAACATGTACGATCCCACTTCTACAGGGCCCGGCCCCAACGGCTAGACATTTCGTCTAGTGGAATATTTATTCCACTATCATTAGTGAAGCCTACGTGATTTTCTCTGTCAACCGTGGGACCCTTGCTCCGCCGGCGCCGGCGTCGCTGTGCCCGTCTGGGCGGAATATGAACTGCAGATAGGTAGAGGATGTCCGTAAAGACCCTTCCATTGCCCACACGGCTGGGTGCGGGAATGCTTGGGATCCTGCTCATCGCAGCGAACCTTCGCGTTGGCTTTGTTACGGTTGGTCCGCTGTTGGATGGCATGCGCTTGGACCTGGGTCTGTCGGCAGGGGAAGCCGGGCTACTGGCTGGTCTGCCGCTGTTGGCCTTCGCCATATGTTCGCCAGTGGCGCCGGCACTGGCTCGGGCGCTGGGGCTGGACCGCGCGGCCTGGCTCTCCCTGTTGCTTCTTGCCACCGGCATTGTGCTCAGGTCCGTTGCCCTGCCGGGGATGATCTGGGTGGGGACGGCCTTCCTGGGGGCCGGGATCGCTTTCCTCAACGTACTGATGCCTTCGCTGGTCAAGAGGCAATTCCCGTCGAAGGTGAGCTTCGTGACGGGAATTTACACCTCGATGCAGGGCGCCGTCGCCGCCATCGGCGCCGCCGTGGTTGTTCCTATTGCAGGCGCTTCCCCCTTGGCGTGGCGGCTGGCTCTGGGGTGCTGGGCCGGTTTGACCTTGCTTGCCTTGGCGGTGCTCGTACCCTGGATGCGCGGGAGGGAACCCCGGGCCTCCGCCACCCAGGCTACCGTGCACGCGTCGCGTTCCCCCTGGACGTCACTCCTGGGCTGGCAGGTGACGCTGTTCATGGGGCTGCAGTCCCTGACCTACTATGTGTTCACGGCGTGGCTTCCGGGGATTGAGAAGACTCACGGCGTCCCGGAAAACGAGGCAGGCATCCACATGGCGCTGTTCCTGCTGGTAGGCGTAGGTGCGAGCCTGGGAACGGGGGTTGCCATGACGCGAATGCCGGACCAGCGAGCGGTTGGACTGGCCGGGAGCCTGCTGGCCCTGGCAGCCTTCCTGGGACTGGCACTGGCGCCCAGCCTGATGCTGCTGTGGATCATCAGCGGTGCGGTCGCCTGCGGCAGCCTCATCGTGGTCGCACTGTCATTGTTCAGCCTTCGAGCCGCTAATCACGCCCAGGCAGCGGAGTTGTCCGGGATGGCCCAGTCGGTGGGGTATGCCATCGCCGGCGCCGGACCGTTGGCATTCGGCCTCCTCTTTGACGCCACCGGCGCCTTTAAACTGCCGCTGCTCCTCGCCGCAGGTTCCACCCTGCTCCTGTGTGTGCTGGCTGTTCTGGTCGGCCGCGCACGCACCATCGAGTGAATGGCGACGTGCGGCCGTGCTCAGGGAGCAGCGCCGACGGGGCTCTCCTTTGACCACTTTCCCGGCCGGTTGAGCGGCGCCGGTGGCCGTCTCTTGCGCCGATGGGCCGGCTGAGATGCGCCGCGAGGGTGAGGAGCAGAACTACCGCCGCCCCTTCTCGGAAAAGGCGGCCAGTCACTTGCCGCGGCCGAGGTAGCGTGCGGCCTTGTCCATCCGGGCCCGCTTGGACGCGCGCGTGGCCCGGGTGACGAGGACCAGAACCACGCCAATAACCAGAAGTGTCGCCAGGACGCCGGCAACGACCGTGGACTGGACCGGCCACGGAAGAACCTTCCCTATAACGATTCCGGCGATCAGATCAATCGGGTGTACCGCGGCGCGGCGATGCCGGCCGCCACGGCCACACCCGGCCGCCGAAGTTCGCAATGAGCTACTCGACGTCGTCCGGCCCACCAGCGCACTTGACTGGACCCAGGACGAGGAGTGGGCCCTCAACGGCGTTCGAGCAATCGGGGCTTCGGACAAACTCTGATGACCTGGCCGCCATCGCGGATCTTGAGAACGAGCTCATTGGTGGCCCCGCCGAGAGCCGGACTTAAAGAGCCGGGTGATGCCCAAGGAATCCAGGAGCTTCTCAATCCGCCTTGGGAGGCCCCGGCAAGCAGCAGGCCGCGACCACCGTAGTTGATGCGGACTCGGCCCGACGCCTTCGTTCGAGCGGCCAGGGGAACCTCAGATGAGGATGGACAGTGGGTTCTCGATCCGTTTGACGAAAGCAGCCATCCATGCGGCCGCTACCGCGCCGTCGACCACCCGGTGGTCGGCAGACAAGGTCGCAGTCATACCGCGAGCTGAATAACGCGATGCCCGACGCCGGCACCTCATTCACCTGGGCTTCGCGGGCGTTCGGCCCGTGGATCGGCTGGATGGGCGGCTGGGGGCTGGTAGCGGCGACCATCATCGTGCTCTCCAACCTGGCGGCTGTCGCCGTCGACTTCTTCTACCTCATGCTGGCCCAGGTGTTCGGCAATCCGGAGCTGGCGGACCTGGCCACCAACCTGCCGCTGAATATCGCCACGACGCTGGTGTTCATCGCCCTGGCGTGCTGGATTTCGTACCGCGGGATGGAGACCACCAAGACCGTCCAGTACGTCCTGGTTGCTTTCCAGTTGCTGGTCCTAGGCTGGTTCGCCGTCGCCGCTTTCAGCCACGTTGCGAACGGAACTGCGTTTGACGCCACCGCCATTGCCCCGGACTGGTTCAACCCCTTCGCGGTGGAGTCCTTCTCCGCTTTCGCGGCCGGCGTCTCGCTGTCCATCTTCATCTACTGGGGTTGGGACGTCACCCTGACCATGAATGAGGAAACCAAGAATCCGGAAAAAACCCCGAGGCGGGCGGCCACCGTGACCGTGCTGGTGATCGTGGTCATCTACATGACCGTCGCGTTGGCCACTCTGGCCTTCGCCGGTGTCGGCACGGAAGGGCTTGGCGCCGGGAACCCGGAAAACCAGGGCAGCATCTTCGCGGTCCTCGCCGGACCGGTGATGGGTCCCTTCGCGATCCTCATGTCGCTGGCCATCCTGAGCAGCTCCGCGGCATCGCTGCAGTCCACCTTCGTGTCCCCGGCGCGGACGCTGCTGTCCATGGGCCACTACAAGGCGCTGCCGCCTAAGTTCGGCAAGATCAGCCCCAGCTACAAGTCCCCGAGTTACGCCACGATTGCCTCTGCAGTGGCCGCCGCCGTCTTCTATGTCGTGACCCGCACCCTGTCCGAAAACGCGCTGTGGGACACCATCACGGCACTGGGGATGATGATTTGTTTCTACTACGGCATCACCGCTCTGGCCTGCGTCTGGTTCTTCCGCGCCCAGGCCTTCAGCGGGGCGCACTCGTTGGTCTTCAAGTTCCTCGCACCGCTGCTGGGCGGCGTGATCCTGCTGGTGATGTTCGTCAAGACCGCATACGACTCGATGGACCCGGCGTACGGCTCCGGTTCAAACGTGGGTGGCCTGGGCCTGGTGTTTATCCTGGGGATGGGTGTCATCCTGCTGGGTGTGGTGGTCATGCTGGTCATGGCCAAACTCCGTCCGGCGTTCTTCAGGGGCCAGGTCTTGTCCCGCGGGAACTGAGCCCGGCGGGCCGGATGTCGAGGGTCCTCCGTCCGCCAGATCACAGGTCGCGCTTGAAAAGTAAGCACGCTTATCAATAGGCTGGCGGCAGGAGGACCTTCCTCCGCTGCAGCAAGGACGAGGTGACCGCATGTCGGACGCACAGGACATCAGCAAGGTAACGGACATCATTAACCATTCCCGGATCGGGATGGTCACCACCATCAACGAGGACGGCGCCCTCGTCAGCCGGCCGCTGGCCGTTCAGGACGTCGAGGACGACGGCGACATGTGGTTCTTCACCTCGGCGGGCACTTCGCAGGTGGCCCACGTCAAGGCGAACCCCGCGGTCAATGTGTCCTTCGGCAAAGGCACCGAATGGGTGTCGGTGGCCGGCAGGGCTGAGGTGGTCACGGACCGGCAGCAAATCCGCGACCGCTGGAACCAAGCGGTCGAAGCGTGGTTCCCGGACGGTCCGGAGACCCCGGAAGTGGTCCTGTTGCATGTGGATTCGGATTCGGCCGAGTACTGGACCAGCCCGGGCGGTAGGGCCGCGACGGTTCTGCAATGGGTGAAGTCCAAGGTCACGCACAGCCGGATGAGCGTGGGCGAAAGCGGCACTGTCGAGCTTTAGTGCTCTGGCCCCTTCTTTCGCTCAGTCGATGATCTTCAGTGCCGTGCCCCAATTAAAGGACGCATAAGCCGGGTTCAGCTGCAGCCCGATCAGCAGCAGCTGCATCCCCTCCAGCTCGCGGGCGTGGCGCAGCGCCCCGACCTGGAGGGGCCGGAGTCCCGCCGCGGCGACGAACGCGGCCACCTCGTTCCGGGCCGCCTCCGAGTCGGAGGCGATGAAGACATCCAGTTGCTGGCCGTTCGCGGCACCCTCCGCAAGGGGGCCAGCGAACGTGGTGTTGAACGCCTTGACCACCCGGGCGCCTGGGAGCAGCCGGGCCACCTCCTCCGCCGCGGAAGTCCCCGCCTCAACCAGCAGCGAGTCACCGGTCTCCATGTTGACCGGGTTGCTGATCTCGATCACCGTCTTGCCGCTGAGTGTGTCGCCATAGTGCGTGGCGACCTCCCTGGCCGGCTCGAAGTAGAGGGCCAGGACCACAATGTCGCCCTCTGGCACGTCGCCGAGGCTTCCGGACACCGTGGCGGGACCCAGTTCCGCCGCGAGTTTGGCGGCGTTGGCCGGGGTCCGGTCCAGGATCTGGATGGTCCGCCCCGCGGCCACCGCCCGGAGACCGATTGACCGGGCCATGTTGCCACTGCCGATAATCGTGATGTCAGTCATCGTGCCCCCTCGGTGGAATTGTGCAGCTCAGCGGAAATGTGACCCGCGCCGGCGGCGCGCTCTGCCGCCGCCAGGGAGCGCTCCAGCCGCTCGACTGCGGCGCTGTAGCCGGATCCGTCCCCGGCGCCCGGACCCACACCGCCCCGGACGTGGTCGGCCGCCTTCATGGCTTTGAGAAATGCCGCTGTCTCCGGACGGGTCGGATCGCTCATGGCGGGGAAGTCGATGCAGAAAGCAGGGTCCAGTTCGTAGCGTCGCCACCGGGCGAGGACCTCGCGATGCCGGCGGGCGGCGGCCGCGTCAACGGCGGCGGCATCCCGGGCCGCACGCCCGGCTTCCTGCCAGCGGAGCAACCCCGGCGTCCAGCGGTAGCTGGCGGCCGCCGTCGTCCCGGCAACGGCCGTGAGGATCAGCCCGGCCCACGGGGAGACCAGCGACGGCAGCAGGACCGCGGGCCCGACGACGGCGAGCCCCGCGAAACCGTCCCAGAACACGGCGTCCGGCAACCCGCCGTCGGACGCCTGGTGCTTCCGGACGAGGTAGACGCAACAGGCCGCCGCGGCCGCGACCAGAAGCACCAGGACGACGAACTGCCCGGCGCCAAGCGGGTCTGCCCCTGCGAGTGACGGCATGACGCACCTCCTGCGGAAACCGTCCGGGCGGACGTTGTTCCGCTAATTCCATTGGAGTCCCTCGGCGGCGGGCCGTCAATGGCCGGTTCCCGTCCGGGACCCTCCCGGCGTAGCCTAGGGCCCATGCGATTGAAAATGTGCAGTATCCACGTCAAGGACCCTGCGGCCGCCCACGAGTTCTACACCGGAATCCTGGGCTTCGAGACACTCATGGCGCTGCCCGAACACAACCTCTACATCGTCAAGGACCCGGGCGGCGGCGGCTCGGCCGGCCTGCTGCTGGAACCCAGCGACAACCCGATCGGCGCCAACTACATGAACGCCTGCCACGACGCCGGGCTGCCCGCGATCGTGTTCGGCGTGCCCGACGTGCGGGCCGAATACGACCGGCTCGCGTCCAAGGGGGTCATGTTCCAGGGCGAACCGTCCGACGGGCCCGGCGGGATCTCCGCGGTGCTCGACGACGGCTGCGGGAACTTCGTCCAGCTGCACCAGGACTGAGCGCCCGGGCCTACTGGTCCTGCTTAAGCCAGACAGGGTGCTCGTCGCCGATGTGGCCGCTCGAGCCAGCGTCCAGAACCCGTTGGACGAACGCGGCGTACTCCTCCATGCAGTGCCGGAGGAAGCCGGCGGTGGCGCGTCGCTGACCTCGCCGTCGTCTCCGTAAATCTCCGGGCGAAACGGATGCAGGCCTCCGAGGCGTTGAGTTGGGTGCATCCAGGAAGCTCAGCACGCTGCGGAACGATGCCTGCATGACGGCGGTGCCGGGGATCTCGGCGAACTCAAGGTCCGGCGGTGCCAGCCGGACCACTGCCTCCGAAAGGGTGCTGTTGATGGAAGTGCTGGACAAGCTTCCAACCAAGTAACCGATCAAAGTAACCGATCTTGTGCGCGGGCACAGCGGTTTTCCGTCCCGATACGCCGCCGGCGTGCAATGACCCTCTGGCCCGCCATAGGGAACCGTCGGCCAGGCACCTCGGGCATAGTGATGGCTCCGCGGTGGCGACAGGCCCCGGGCAACGGCCGCGGCCGGGCTACTCCGCCTTGGCGCGGGCCTTCTTGGCGTCCTTCTTCACGGCGTCGTCCCTTACCCGCTGCGCTTCGGCGCGGACGGCGGCGTGGGTGGCGCGCTCGGACACCAGCCAGGCCGGGGGAGCCTGCAGCAGGGCGGTGATTTCCGCCGTCGTCAGCGCTTCCTCGACGCCGCCGCGGGCCAGGCCGGCGATGGAGACGTTGAGCTTCTGCGCGACGACCGGCCGCGGGTGCGGGCCGGTGCGGCGCAGCTCGGCCAGCCACTCCGGCGGGTTGGCCTGGAGCTCGGCGAAATCAGCGCGGGTGATAACCGAATCCTGGAACTCCTGGGGTGTTGCGGGCAGGTAGATGCCAAGCTTCTTGGCAACGGTGGCCGGATTCATGGACTGGGAGTTCGGGGAGGTCATGCTTCAAGGGTATCCGGCGGCCGGCCCGCAGGGCACCAAACTGCACCGACCGGGCACCAACCCGGCGCCGCCCGGCGGGACTGACGGTACTGTGAACGTGTGTCCGCAGAAGAAGAAGAAGCCCAGCCCTCCGACGACTCGGTCCCCGCGCCGCGGGAGCTGCGGTTCGCGTACGTTCCCGGGGTGACACCCGGCAAATGGATACGCCGCTGGGAAGAGCGGATGCCCAATGTGCCGCTGCACTCCTTTATGTCCGGCGACGGCGCCCAGTTGGCGGTCCTGCGCGACGGGTCCGCGGACCTGAGCTTCGTCCGGCTGCCGGTGGAACGCGAGGGCCTGAACGTCATCCCGCTCTACGAGGAACAGCCCGTGGTGGTGGCGCCCAAGGGACACGAAATCGCGGTTTTCGAGGAGGTGGCGCTGGCAGACCTGGCCGCCGAGTCCTTCCTGGATGTCGCCGGCCTCGGCGGACCCGAACCGGCGCTTCAGCTGGTCGCCAGCGGCGCCGGCCTGGTAATCCTGCCGATGTCCGTGGCCCGGCACTTCAACGTCAAGGACACCGTTGCCCGGAAGCTTACCGGCGCACCCACCACCTGGATCGCCTTGGCGTGGCCGGGGGATTCCACCGACGAGGTGATCGAGGAGTTCATCGGCATTGTCCGCGGCCGCACCGCGGCGAGTTCCCGGCAGCCCTCGGCTCAGCAGGAAAAACCCAAGCGCGAGCCGAAACCGGACCGCCGGGGCCCTGCCGTCAAGAAGCCCAAGGTGGCGCAACGCTACGCGCCGAACCCGGACAAGGGCCGCGGCAAGGGCTCCCGGAAAAAGGGCAAACGCTAGCCAGCTTCCCCGCAGGCGTCAGTTGCCGACGGCAACAAGGGTCAGTTACTTCGCGCAGGCTTCCCGAAGCGCCTTGACGGAATCTGCCGGCACCTGGTCGCCTGAATCCGCGATCTGCTTGAGCGGTGTGGTGATCTCCGCGGGCACCCCGGCGCTCCGCGCCCCGGATACCAGACCGCTTAGGGCCTGCTTGTCCTGGACGCTGACCAGACCGTCCGCCACCAGGGAACAAGCCTGCTTCTTGAGCTCACTGCCGGCCGCCGTGGCGACCTGCGAGGCGCCGTCGTTGACCGCCTTTTCGGCTGCCTGCTGCACCTGGCCGCAAGCCGTCAGCGTGATCAACAGGGCTGCAGCGGACAGTGCGGCGAGGCGTCGTAACATGCGTCCAGCCTAACAAGCTGTCTACGCGGCACGGTTTACGCGGGACGGTTTACGCGGCACTGTTTACCCGCCGTGGATGGCGCTCTGCTTTTGTTCCGAGCGGTCGAGGTAGGCCAGCATGAGTTCCGCGGCGCGGTCCGGTTCGCCGGCTTCCAGTGCTGTGCAGATGTGCTCGTTGCCGGCCAGGTAGCTGCGGTAGAAGTGCGCGTCCACGGTGGCCCGATGAAAAAACAGCCGCATCTCGGCCAGGACCTGGGACATGATCGTATCCAGACGGGGGCTGCCGGCCAGTGCGACGATCGCGCGGTGGAAGTGCTGGTTCGCCGTGCCCAGCGCCTCCTCGTCGTCGGCGGCCGCCGCCGCTTTGCCTTCCTCAACCGCGGCGCGGACCGCGGCCACCCGCTCCGGGCTGCCCCCGCCGCGCAGGGCGGCGACCTCGATGGCGCGCCGCACCGTGTACACGTCGTGGATGTCGCCCGGGCCCAGGCTCGCCACAAACACGCCGCGGTTGGGGTGCCGGACCACCAGCCGCTCGGCCGCGAGTTCGGCAAAGGCCTCCCGGACGGTGTTGCGTGAAACGCCCAGGTCCTCCGCGATGGTCGATTCGGTCAGCCGGGTGCCCGGCAGCAACTCCCCGTCGGCCAACTGCAGGCGGAGTTCGGCCGCCACCCGGTCCGCCACGGAGGGGACGGCGATCCGCAGCCGGGCCGCGGCCGCGGAGGCGGCGGGGCCGGGCTGGGTAGTCGTCATAGTCCCGAATCTACACGATTGCCCCCGGAAAGAATTGCCGGATTGTTGAACAATCGAAACGGAATGGTGCATCCTAGAGGAGAGCTAGAATTGGGACGAGGATCACAAATGTCAAACGCCGGCTTGAACACCATTGGCATGAACAGCATCGACCTGAATAGCGACGTCGGCGAATCCTTCGGACGCTGGAGCCTCGGCGACGACACGGCGATGTTCAGCTCCGTCTCGAGCGCCAATGTGGCCTGCGGTTTCCACGCCGGAGACCCCAGTGGGATCCGGAAGACCTGCCGCGAGGCGGTCGCTGCAGGCGTCACGATCGGCGCCCATGTCGGCTACCGCGACCTTGCCGGCTTCGGCCGCCGCTTCCTGGACATCGAGCCGAGCGACCTGGCGGACGACGTCGTCTACCAGATCGGTGCGCTGCAGGCCCTGGCCGCCGCGGAAGGCGGCAAGGTCACCTACGTCAAGCCGCACGGCGGCCTCTACAACGCGATCGTCGCGCACACCGCGCAGGCGAAAGCCGTCGTCGACGCCGTAAGGTCCGTCGACCCCGACCTGCCCATCCTGGGCCTGCCGGGCTCGGAAGTGCTCCGCCTCGCGGAGGCAGCCGGGCTGCGCGCGGTCACCGAAGCCTTCGCGGACCGCGCCTACAACCCGGACGGCACCCTGGTTTCCCGCACACTCCCCGGAGCCGTGCTGCACGACCTCGCCGAGGTCACCGAACATGTGCTCCGGATCGCCGCCGACTCCACCGTCCGCACCATCGACGGCTCCCTCCTGAAGATCCGGGCCGAAAGTATCTGTGTCCACGGCGACTCCCCGGGAGCCGTCGCCATGGCGGCCGCCGTCCGCGAGGCGCTCAGGGCCGCCGGCATCGGCACCGCCCCGTTCGTCTGAGCACTCGCGTCAGCGGCGCTCCGTTGCCGGGCCGCCGTAACTTCAGTACATCCACCCAGCACAGGCAGCACCCGCATCTGGAGGAAAGATCATGACCGCACCGCACCAGGCCGCCCCGGCCGCCGGCAAGAGAAGGCCTACATCGCGAGCCTCACCGGCACCTCGCTTGAGTATTACGACTTCGCGATCTACTCCGTGGCGTCGGCGCTGATCGTCCCCAAGATCTTCTTCCCGGTGGGCGACGCGGACCCGGGAGACGGCGGCAACGATGGAGGCAGAAGTGGAAAAGGTGGCAAAGGGGCAGCCGGCGGCCCGCAAGGTGAGCGCGGTGCGGGCGGTGGGCACCCGCGCGGTGCTGGCCGAGCTCACCGGCACCGATGGCGTGCTGGCGCTGCAGGCCATGCTCCTGGAGCGCCCTCTGCAGGGACAGCTGGATGTCTTGGCAGCAGCCGAAACGGTCATGGTCACGGCCGACACGCCAGCCTCCGCCCGACGGATCGCTGCGCAGCTGCTGCAGCTCGACCTCGGCGCACCGGTGCAGCATGACGGCGGCCTGGTGGTCATCGACACCGTGTACGACGGCGAGGACCTCGCCGAGGTGGGGGAGCTGACCGGTCTCGGCACCGGCGGCGTGATCGCCGCCCACTCGAGCCAGCTGTGGACCGTGGCCTTCGCCGGCTTTGCCCCGGGCTTCGGTTACCTCGTCGGAGAAAACGAAGCGCTCAACGTTCCCCGCCGCAGTTCACCGCGCACCGCCGTTCCCGCTGGAGCGGTGGCCCTGGCCGGCACCTACGCCGCGGTCTACCCGCGACGCTCTCCCGGGGGCTGGCAGCTGATCGGCCACACCGCCGCCCGGATGTGGGACCTGGACCGCGAGCAGCCCGCCCTCGCGGCCCCCGGCCGCCGGCTCCAGTTCCGCCCGGTCCGGGAGACGGTCTCGCTGGCACCGGAACCGCGCACCGGGCGCCCGGCGACGGCGGTGGCATCCGGGCTCCGGATCGTCTCGCCCGGACTGCAGAGCCTGATCCAGGACCTCGGCCGCTACGGCCATTCCGGTCTCGGCGTCTCCGTGGCCGGGGCGCTGGACCGCGCCTCGCTGCGCCGCGCCAACCGCGTGGTCGGGAACGCGCCGTCGGCCGCTGCGATCGAAACCGTCGCCGGCGGACTCACGGTCCAGGCTGTCGGAGACCAAATCCTGGCTGTCGCCGGGGCGCGGTCGGAGCTGACCGTTCTCTCTTCGGCCGACGCGGACGAGGATCCGCTCCGCCGCACGGTTGCGATGGCCACCCCCTTTGCCCTGCTCGAGGGCGAAACCCTGAGCATCGGCGCGCCGGCGAGCGGCTTCCGCAGCTACCTCGCTGTCCGCGGCGGCGTGGATGCCCCCCCGGTCCTCGGCAGCCGGTCAACCGACACCATGTCCGGGATAGGCCCCGCACCGCTGGCCGCCGGGCAGCTCCTGGCCGCCGGGGACGATTCGGAGTCCGGCGTGGTCGGGAACCCCGAACTGCAGCCCGATTTCCCCGGCACCGGGGTGACTGTGCTCGACGTCGTGCCCGGCCCGCGCGCGGACTGGTTCGACCCGGCAGCGCTGGCTTCCCTCACCAGCCAGGACTGGCTGGTGAAACCGCAGTCCAACCGGGTGGGCATGCGGCTGGACGGAACGCCGCTGCGGCGCACCCGGGACGGGGAGTTACCCAGCGAAGGGACCGTTTCCGGCGCCCTGCAGGTCCCGCCTGAGGGCCTGCCGGTGCTTTTCCTGGCCGACCACCCGATCACCGGCGGCTACCCGGTCATCGCCGTCGTCGTCGATTCGCAGCTGGACCGCGCCGCGCAGGTCCCGATCGGCGGGACCATCCGCTTCCGCTGGGCCGAGTCAAGCGCCCTCGATGGCGTGCAGCGGGGCCTAGGGACATGACCGTTCCTCGACGCTGCGGGTGGACATAATGCCACTATGTCCATCCCAGGGGTCCGGGGCCGGACATGCCCAGCGGGCGGGCCGTCGGGCCGCCGGACATGTCCAGTCCTGACGCGGACGGGGGAGCATGTCCTCTGCCCAGGGCACGAATCTACGCGGCCGCGCCCAGCAGGGCACGATTGCACGCTCCGCGATGTGGGCGAAGCGGCCGGCAGGGGAATTGTGACGCGCCGGGGGAGTCACTCCGGGCCGGGAATCACTCCGTGGCACGGATTAAAACCCAGAGTCCGCCCGGTCGGAACCGGACGGACCCAAGCCGTCTCTTTGAAGCCGTTCAGCTAGCCAACGTGGCCGGCGAGGGCAACCAGGACGCCGGCGGTGGCGAAGTACTTGTTGCTGCCCAGATCGCGGATCGTCTTGATGCCCATCTTGGCGAGGAGCTCATCGTGCTTCTCTGTGAGGCCGGCGAGGGCCGAGGGAGGCGCGTTGAGGACTTCCTCCAGGCTCTTGTTTTCGTAGTCCTTGTCGAGTTTCTTGCCCAGCTCAATTGAAATAGCCATGATCATCCTTTGCTAGAAACGGAACAACAGTCTCCACCTGCGGCGCGAGGACCTGCCCCGGCTGCGGGTTCGGGGTCCCGGATATTCCCCGTCGCCCTTGGTGGCAAGGTTAGCGTAGCGCTGCCGGACCGGCGGGGAAATCGGCGGCATCTTTTAGGCTTTCATCCGACCCGCCCGAAAGCGCGCACAAAAGCGGTGGCAGCCGCCGTCGGACGCGTTCCCTGCCCGGGTTGCTCCTAGGTGCGTGGGTCGGTAGTGGTTTGACGGTTCCGCAGGTTTGAGCCGTGACGGCCCGGGGGCGGTCTCGTTTTTCTGGAAAGGGGGCGGGCCTTCTGGCATTTTGGCGGTAGGAGACCTGGGAGGGCTCCTGCGGGCCGCGGTTCGGTTCTGCAGGTTCGATCCCGGGGCACCGTCCCCGGGTATTCAGGCGATTTGGGCCCGGTAACTGAAGAGTT
>NZ_JBEPNK010000040.1:0-17319 GCF_040546245.1 Arthrobacter sp. UYEF3 | reverse complement strand
GCACGCCGCTTCTTCAAGAACGACATCCACTCAATCGTGGTCCGTTCCCTGCAGATGCTGGCACGCCGCGGCGAGATCGATGCCCAGGCACCGGCCCAGGCCATCGAGAAATACCGCCTGCTCAACGTCAACGCCGGCACCACCGGGGGCCCGGGCGGGGACTCCTAGCCTCAGCCACGACAGACGACGGCGGCCCCACCAACGTGGGGCCGCCGTCGTCTGTTCATTGGACCCCCGGGCGGGGACTCTTAGCGCTGCGGCCGAGGGCACCAGGCGGGGTGGTGACACAGCAAAGCGGTCCAGGGCTATTAGCCCTGGACCGCTCACCACCGCCTTACTGACGGGAAAATCTGCGTCTCAGTGTTCCCGACGCGCTGCCAGGGGCTTATGCAGCCACCGGGTCAGGAGGCCGGGTGTATCGTCCCGATTTGCCCGGGTGGGGAAATCCGGATCAGTGCCACCGCCAGCAGGGAAGTAGAACTCCGGCGCCGAGCCTGCCGCAGGTACTTCCCGGGCGGTCGGCGTTTCAGTCTCAGGCAACATGGCTCCTACTTTCCACTCTCTAAATTCCACTACATGAAATATTAATCTTGCTGTATGAAACACTACGGTGCCGTGTTCCTGGGGTCAAGAGCTTCCCGCCGCGGCGTCGGGTCAGCAGGGGCCAAAATAATTTTTGACAAATTAGGTGTACAGCATGAGCGAAGTGCTCTACTGTTGAAGTACTTCGTGGCGCACGTCACGTAACCTGGGAGCAGCAGGCAGGGTTGTAATGAGCTGACATCGATCGATGTCGGCTCTTTTTTGTTGGGTCGGCACCGGCGAAGTTGGCACAGAGCAAACTGTGCCTATTTTCAATGTGGATTATTTATTCCATATAACGGAAGTTTGGAGCAGACCATGAGCAGCAAGATCATCCTCGGGGAAAACCAGTTCGGTAAAGCCGAAGTCCGGGTCGTCAAGATCACCCGAGACTCTGCCCGGCACGAGATCGAGGACCTCAATGTCACCTCGCAGCTGCGCGGTGACTTTTCCGCCGCGCACCTGACGGGCGACAACAGCCACGTTGTGCCCACAGATACCCAGAAGAACACCGTTTATGCCCTCGCACGTGAAGGAATCGGGTCGCCGGAAGCACTGCTGCTTCGCCTGGGAGATCACTTCACATCGAGCTTCGAGTGGGTCACCGGCGGCCGCTGGGAGGCCGAGGCGTACAGCTGGGACCGCATCAAGTCCCACGGGGAGTCCCACGACCACTCCTTCGTGCGCAACGGCCAGGAGATCCGGACCGCAGTCCTGGTCCGCGACGGTGAGACCAACCATCTCATCTCCGGGCTCCGCGACCTGACCGTCCTTAAGACGACCGAATCAGGATTTGTCGGCTACCCCAAGGACACGTACACAACTCTCCAGGAGACCACCGACCGCATCCTCGCCACGGATGTTGCAGCGCGCTGGCGGTACAAGACCGGCACAGACTTCAACGAGCTGGACTTCAACAAGAGCTACGACGACGTGAAGGCGCTGCTGCTGGAGGGTTTCACCGAAAATTACTCCCACGCCCTGCAGCAGACCCTCTTTGACATGGGCCAGAAAGTCCTGGAAGCCCACAGCGAAATCGATGAGATCAAGTTCTCGATGCCGAACAAGCACCACTTCCTGGTCGATCTCTCACCGTTTGGCCTCGACAACCCCAACGAGGTCTTCTTCGCCGCCGACAGGCCTTACGGCCTGATCGAGGCCACGGTTCAGCGTGAAGAATCAGCCCCGGCCGCCATTGCATGGTCCGGAATCGCCGGCTTCTGCTGAACGAAGGACAACGAGTGGCGCAGGCACCGCACCCGGTAGCCTGCGCCACTGCAGCACCGCACCACAGCTATCCGCAGCTCCCGTACCACCGCACCCCAGCTATCCGCAGCACCACAGTTAGCCAGACACCTGTTAGCCAGACGACGACGTCTGCCATGAACCAAGAAAGTCTGCCATGAACATTAAGAACGCCAAGAACGCCGTCCGGGCCAGCAATGGCCGCTCAGCCCCAACCCGTCCCGAAGACGAACGGCTCTCCGTCGGGAGCAGCTTCGCCTACGGATTCCAGCACGTCCTCACCATGTACGGCGGTATCATCGCCGTGCCGCTGATCGTGGGCCAGGCAGCCGGCCTGGCGCCGGCCGACATCGGGATCCTGATCGCCGCCGCCCTGTTCATGGGCGGCCTGGCCACCCTGCTGCAGACTCTGGGACTCCCGTTCTTCGGCTCGCAACTGCCTCTCGTGCAGGGCGTTTCATTCGCCAGCGTAGCCACGATGGTGGCGATCGTCACCGGTGGCGGCGGACTGCCGTCAGTCTTTGGCGCCGTCATTGTCTCGGCGGCAATCGGTCTGTTGATCGCCCCGGTCTTTTCCAAGATCGTCCGGTTCTTCCCGCCCGTGGTGACCGGTACCGTCATCACCACCATCGGGCTGACCCTGATGCCCGTCGCGGCCAACTGGGCCATGGGCGGCAACCGGAAGACCGAGGACTACGGCAGCATGGCCAACATCGGACTCGCTGCCATCACCCTCGCCTTGGTGCTGGTCCTGAGCAAGGTCGGCAGCGCCACCATTTCCCGCCTGTCGATCCTGCTGGCCATGGTGATCGGCACGATCGTCGCCGTCGTCACCGGCATGGCCAACTTTTCCAAGGTCGGCGACGGCCCCATCGTCGCCTTCCCCACCCCGTTCCACCTGGGTGCCCCCACCTTTGAAATTGCAGCAATCATTTCCATGGTGATCGTGGTCCTGGTGATCCTGACCGAAACTATGGCGGACATTCTGGCCGTCGGCGAAATCGTCGGCACGAAGACCGACTCCAAGCGGATCGCAGCGGGTCTGCGTGCCGATATGGTCTCCAGCATGGTTGCCCCCGTCTTTGGTTCCTTCACCCAGAGCGCCTTTGCACAAAACGTCGGCCTGGTGGCCGTCACCAAGATCAAGAGCCGCTACGTGGTGGCGGCGGGCGGCGTGATTCTGGTCCTGCTGGGCCTGCTGCCGGTGCTGGGTCGCGTCGTCGCTGCCGTTCCTACGGCCGTCCTGGGTGGCGCCGGTATCGTGCTGTTCGGCACCGTGGCTGCCAGTGGTATCAGGACTCTCGCGAAGGTCGAGTACCGGAACAACATGAACCTGATCATCGTGGCCGCGTCGATCGGCTTCGGCATGGTCCCGATCGCCGCACCCACTTTCTATGACAAGTTCCCGGCCTGGTTTGGCACGATCTTCCACTCCGGCATCAGCTCCGCGGCCGTGATGGCGATCCTGCTGAACCTCCTGTTCAACCACCTTAAGGCCGGCAACTCCGAGAATCAGTCAGTTTTCGTGGCCGGCACCGGACGGGTCATCCGCGAGGAAGACCTGAAGCCGCTAGCAGACGGCGACCACTTTGAAAACGGCAAACTGATCGACTGCGACGGCAAGGAAGTGCCCGTGGCGGCTTCGGAAGGTTCTGCCGAGCACTGACCCTCCGGACGGAGCCACCCGCTGAGGTCTATCGCAGCGAAAACCCTGAAGCCCATGTTCACAGGAACATGGGCTTCAGGTGTTTCCGCCGCTGACATTCCGCGGCGCGCTGCGATACAGCGGCCCGGGCTTACCGGTGGTTCAGCTCGCCCGAGATGACCTGGGCAGCAGCGCGCAGCAGCGGTACGGCACGCGCCGCGAAGGACTGATCCACGCGCGAGACCGGGCCGGACACCGAAATAGCCGACGGTGTCGGTGCACTGGGGACGGCCATGGCGAAGCAGCGGACGCCGATCTCCTGTTCCTCCTCGTCAATGGAGTAGCCGCGTTCGCGGATCAGTTTGAGATCGTGCAGCAGGGTGTCGATATCGCCGATGCTCTTCGAGGTGGCAACAGGCATCCCGCTGCGGTGGACGATGCCGCGGACGGTCTCGTCATCGAGCTGGGACAGGATGGCCTTGCCCACGCCCGTGGCGTGGGTGTGGGCGCGGCGGCCCACTTCGGTGAACATCCGCATGGAGTGCAACGAGGGCACCTGGGCCACATAGATGACCATGTCCGAGTCGAGCACAGCCATATTGGCTGTCTCGCCGAGCTGGTCCACGAGGGATTTCAGCTGCGGCCGAGCCAGGGCGCCGAGCTGCTGGTTGGCCCCTTCGCCCAGCCTGATCAGCCGGGGGCCCAGTGCGTAGCGGCGGTTCGGCAGTTGGCGGATGTATCCCAGCGTCACGAGCGTGCGCAGGAGACGGTGGATCGTGGGCAGCGGCAACTCCGTAGAGGACGAGAGTTCGCTGAGCGTGACCTCGCCGCCGGCGTCGGTAATGAGTTCCAAGAGTTCGAAGACGCGCTCAACGGACTGCACGCCTCCGGGGGCTTTTTCAGCCATAACGGGGTCTCCTGCGGGATTGATGTGGCAATTAGTATCCACATCGTGAAAATACTTGGGTGCAAGAGTTAACAGTACGGCCCGAAGATGGAACCGGCACTCTCAGACTTGTATTTCCACAAAGTAGATAATAATATCCATAATACGAAACTTTTTGATTTAGCACAGCAGCCCAGACCTGGGCCCGAACTGGAGGAACATTCAATGGCGAACCCGAGCCCCGGAAATTCGATCACCCTGCGCGTGGACGCACCGTCCAGCTTCACCGCCACCAGCGAACTTGCAGCCGCCGTCGGCGCTGCCGGCGCTGCCATCACCGCCCTGGACGTCACCGAGTCCCACCATGAGACCCTCGTGGTCGATGTCACCTGCAACACGACCGACGACGAGCATGCGGGCCGCGTGAAGGATGCGCTGAACGCACTTGAGGGCGTCACCGTCCGCAACGTTTCGGACCGCACCTTCCTCATGCACCTGGGCGGAAAACTCGAGGTTGTCCCCAAGGTGGCGCTGCGCAACCGCGACGATCTCTCACGCGCCTACACTCCCGGGGTGGCCCGCGTCTGCCTGGCGATCGCAGAGAACCCCGACGCCGCCCGTAACCTGACGATCAAGCGCAACACTATCGCGGTTGTCACCGACGGCTCCGCTGTCCTGGGCCTGGGGAACATAGGTCCCGCGGCGGCTCTTCCGGTGATGGAAGGCAAGGCGGCCCTGTTCAAGCAGTTCGCCAACGTGGACGCGTGGCCGGTCTGCCTGGATACCCAGGACACTGAGGAGATCATCATGATCGTCAAGGCCCTCGCCCCTGTCTACGGCGGCGTGAACCTGGAGGACATCGCGGCACCGCGCTGCTTCGAGATCGAGAACCGGCTCCGCGAAGAACTTGACATTCCGGTCTTCCACGACGACCAGCACGGCACCGCCATCGTCACCCTGGCCGCGCTGACCAATGCACTGCGTGTCGTGGACAAAAAGCTTGGCGACGTCCGGATCGTGGTCTCCGGGGTCGGCGCCGCCGGGTCGGCCATCATCCAGCTGCTCAAGGCCCAGGGTGCCCGGCACATCATCGCCGCCGGACGCTCCGGTGCCATCCACTCCGGCGCGGACTACGACGACGAACACCGCACCTGGATCGCGGCCAACACCAACGAGGACGGTTTCTCCGGGACCCTGCACGAGGCCCTCAAGGGCGCCGACGTCTTCATCGGGGTCAGCGCCCCCAACGTGATCGGCGAGGAGCAGGTCGCCGCCATGGCCAAGGACGCGATCGTCTTCGCCATGGCAAACCCGACCCCGGAAATCGACCCGGTCATCGCGTCCCGGCACGCGGCAGTCGTGGCGACCGGCCGCAGCGACTTCCCGAACCAGATCAATAACGTACTGGCCTTTCCCGGCTTCTTCCGCGGCCTGCTGGACGCCGGAGCGTCGGACATCATCCCGGAGATGCTGGTGGCGGCCGCCGAGGCAATCGCCAACCGGGTGGCTGACGATGAGCTCAATGCCAGCTACATCATCCCCAGCGTCTTCGATCCCCACGTTGCCGCCGACGTAGCATCCGCGGTCGCCCACGCAGCCCATGCAGCCTCAGCCGCAAAATCCGTCAAAGCCTGATACACAGCCAAGGAAAGGACCGGACAATGGCGCTCATAGTCACTGACCCGAACCCGATCGCACGTGCCGAGGAAATCCTCACGCCGGAAGCGCTGGCCTTTGTGGAGGAACTCCACAACCGCTTCGCCGGTACCCGCACCGGCCTCCTGAAGGCCCGCACCGCAAAGCGCGAGCAAGTAGCCCGGACCGGGAAACTTGATTTCCTGCCGGAGACCCAAGACGTACGCAAGGGCACGTGGGCGGTGGCCCCGGCACCAAAGGCGCTCCTGGACCGGCGCGTGGAAATGACCGGGCCCGCCACCCCCGCCAAAATGGCCATCAACGCACTGAATTCCGGTGCCAAGGTGTGGCTGGCAGATCTCGAGGATGCCAGCACTCCCACCTGGCCCAACGTCATCGACGCACTCCTTAACCTCCGGGATGCCGCCGCCGGAACCCTTCGCTACACCTCCCCGGAAGGCAAGAAATACACCCTCCGGACCGACGCACCGCTCGCCGTCGTCGTCGCACGTCCCCGCGGCTGGCACATGGACGAACGCCACCTGGTCATTGACGGGCAGCCGGCCGTGGGTGCCCTCGTCGATTTCGGCCTGCACTTCTTCCACACTGCCCGGCAGCTGATCAGCAACGGCCACGGCCCGTACTACTACCTGCCCAAGATGGAGAGCCACCTCGAAGCACGGCTCTGGAATGACGTGTTTGTCTTCGCCCAGGACCACCTCGGCATCCCGCAGGGAACCGTCCGTGCCACGGTGCTGATCGAAACCATTCCCGCTGCGTTTGAAATGGACGAAATCCTTTACGAACTCCGCGACCACGCCTCCGGGCTCAACGCCGGCCGCTGGGACTACCTGTTCAGCATTATCAAGTACTTCCGCGACGCCGGGGCCAGCTTTGTTCTCCCGGACCGGGCCACGGTGGCCATGACGGCACCGTTCATGCGCGCCTACACCGAGTTGCTGGTCAAGACCTGCCACCACCGCGGAGCGTTCGCCATGGGTGGTATGGCCGCGGTGATCCCCAACCGGCGTGAACCCGAAGTCACAGCACAGGCCTTCGCAAAGGTCCGGGCGGACAAGACCCGCGAGGCGAACGACGGTTTTGACGGTTCCTGGGTGGCGCACCCTGACCTCGTTCCGATCTGTGCCGAGGTCTTTGACTCCGTCCTCGGTTCACGCCCCAACCAGCTGGACAAGCAGCGGCCCGAGGTGTCGGTCACCGCCGGCCAACTGCTCGATGTCGCATCAGCAGACGGGCAGGTCACCGAGGCAGGCCTGCGGTTGAACCTGTATGTTGCCGTGGCCTACACGGCGGTCTGGGTCTCGGGCAACGGCGCGGTGGCCATCCACAACCTCATGGAGGATGCGGCCACGGCCGAAATTTCCCGCTCCCAGGTGTGGCAGCAGATCCGCAACGCTGTGGTCCTCTCGGATACTGGCAACACGGTCACTCGCGAGCTGGTCGAGACGATCCTGGCTGAAGAAACGGAGAAACTGCGCGGCGAAGTGGGTCATGAGACCTTCGAAAAGTTCTACCTGCCCGCCAGTAAGCTGATCAGTGATATCTGCCTGTCCGAGGACTACACGGACTTCCTCACCACGCCCGCCTACGAATTGGTCGGCTGATATATGGACATCAACGCTTCCCTGAGTCCAAGGGACCTGGCCGAAATCGAATCGCAACTGGCAGCGACCGACCGGCTGCTGGAGCAGAACTACCCGGGCGACGATGGCTCCCGCCAGCCGGTGCACACGGTCTATGTCCCGGCCGACCGGTTCACACCGACATTCGCCGCGGACTGGGGCGCCCAGGCGCTGGAGGCCGCGGACGCCCACGGCGGGCTGGGCCGCCTTGGCTCGCTTCTGGGCCAGGACGCTGAACTGGCTGAGTCGGTGGCTTCCCGGGTCGAGTCGAAGCTGCGCAGCGAACCGATCGAGGACCTCAGGCTTGACTTCGAGGATGGCTACGGGGACCGCGGAGACACGGCCGAGGACTCCGCTGCCGTGACGGCCGCCTCGGCCGTGACGGCCGCCGTTGCCGCCGGCACCGCACCGCCGTTCATCGGCATCCGCTTCAAGTGCTTTGAAGCCCCCACCCGGAACCGGGGGCTGCGCACGCTGGATCTCTTTGTCTCCACGCTAGCCTCAGGCGGCGAGCTCCCGGAGGGCCTGATCCTTACCCTGCCCAAGGTCACTACGGTGGCCCAGGTGCAGGCCATGGACTATACCGTCTCCCGGCTTGAGGAGATCCACTCATTGCCGCACGGACGGCTCAGGTTTGAAGTGCAGGTGGAAACGCCCCAGCTGATCCTGGGCCCCGAGGGAACCTCGCCGGTAGCCCAGTTGGCGCACGTCGTCCCGGGCCGGATCAGCGGTCTACACTACGGAACGTACGACTATTCCGCCTCCCTGCAGATCTCCGCCGAGTACCAGTCCATGGAGCACCCCGTGGCTGATTTCGCCAAGGAGGTCATGCAGCTGGCCGTCGCCGGCACGGGCATCCGCCTCTCCGACGGCTCGACGAACATCATCCCGGTGGGCGACGGCGTTGAAAATGCCTGGGCGATCCATGGCCGGCTGGTCCGCCGCTCGTTGGAGCGGGGCTACTACCAGGGCTGGGACCTGCATCCGGCCCAGCTGCCCAGCCGGTTTGCGGCGACGTACGCGTTCTACCGGCAGGGTCTTCCGGCAGCCGCGGCCCGTCTGCGAAACTATGTGGAACAGACCGAAGGCGGCGTCATGGACGAGCCTGCCACCGCCCGGGCCCTGGCAGCTTTTGTGCTGCGCGGCGTCCAGTGCGGCGCTGTCGGTGCCGACGAAGTCCAGGCGCTTGCCGGCGTCGGAGTTCCGCAGCTAACCGCACTGGCCCACCCGCGGCTGGCCATCACTTCCACCTCCTCTTAAGTAAGGATCTACCCGATGGGCAAGTACTACTCTCCCGAAGGCGGCCTGCCGCCGCAGACCCACCTCACGACCGAGCGCGCGATCGTCACGGAGGCTTATACGGTCATCCCCAAGGGTGTCCTGACGGACATCGTGACCAGCAACCTGCCGGGCTTCTCGAACACCCGCTCCTGGATCATCGCCCGCCCCATCTCCGGGTTCGCGACTACCTTCTCCCAGCTGATCGTGGAGATTGGTCCTGGCGGCGGCGCGCCCAAGGCGGAATTCGAGGCAGGCGTTGAAGGCGTCATCTTCGTGACCAAGGGCCGGGTCAACCTGACCCTTGAGGGTGAGCTGCACCAGCTCGAGGAAGGCGGCTACGCCTACATTGCTGCCGGCGCGCAGTGGGGCCTGGAAAATGTTTCGGACGACGTCGTGTCCTTCCACTGGATCCGCAAGGCTTACGAGCGGCTGGAAGGCTACGAGGCGAAATCCTTCGTCACGAGTGACCAGGAGGTCGAGCCGGGCGAAATGCCGGATGTCGACGGCGTCTGGAAGACCACGCGTTTCGCGGACCCCAACGACCTGGCACACGATATGCACGTGAACATCGTGACGTTCAAGCCCGGCGGTGTGATCCCCTTCCCCGAAACCCATGTGATGGAGCACGGACTGTACGTTCTGGAGGGCAAGGGCATGTACTTGCTCAACAATGACTGGGTGGAGGTGGAGGCAGGCGACTTCATGTGGCTGCGCGCCTTCTGCCCGCAGGCCTGCTACGCCGGTGGCCCCGGCAACTTCCGATACCTGCTGTACAAGGATGTCAACCGTCAGATTCGCCTGACCTAATCATCGCTCAACGGCGCCCCGGCACATTCTGGCCGGGGCGCCGTCGTTTAATCGCCGCCCGGGCGTATCTGGGTTGACGGCGCGTGCCGCTCAGCCTAAACTTTTCATAAAGCAAAATAAAGATTCCACAAGGCGGAATCTTGAGAACGTGAAACCTGCCGGTTGCTGCCGGTCCAGAGGGCTAAGGACGAATCCAATGACGTATACCGTGAACTGCTCCATCCTGCTGACGGAACTGCCGCTCCTGGAACGGCCCGCAGCCGCCAAGGCGGCCGGCTTTGACGCTGTCGAATTCTGGTGGCCGTTTGACACCTCCGTTCCCTCGGACACTGAGGTTGCGACGTTCGAAAAGGCCATCACCGACGCCGGTGTCCAGCTCTCCGGCCTGAACTTCAACGCCGGCAACATGCCGGGAGGTGACCGCGGCCTGGTGTCCTGGCCGGCCCGCTCGGCCGAGTTCCTGGACAACATCGACGTCGTCGCCGGCATCGGGGAGCGCCTCGGCTGCAAAGCTTTCAACGCCCTCTACGGCAACCGAGTCGATGGGGAGTCCGCCGAGAAGCAGGATGCCGTCGGCGCCGAGAACCTCGCGACAGCAGCCGCCGGCGTCGCCCGGATCGGCGGCACCGTCCTCCTGGAGCCGGTCAGCGGAGCGCCGCGGTACCCGTTGCTCACCGCCGCCGACGCCCTGACGGTGATCGACAGGGTCAAGGAAGAATCCGGCGCGGACAACGTCAAGCTCCTCGCCGACTTCTACCATCTGGCCGTCAACGGCGACGACGTTGCCGCCGTGATCGAACAGCACGCCAAGGACTTCGGTCACATCCAGATCGCCGACAACCCGGGCCGCGGCGCCCCCGGAACCGGAAATCTTCCGCTCGGCGAATGGATCGCCCGCAGCCGCGAACTCGGCTACACGGGCTACATCGGCCTCGAATACAAAGAACCGGCCGCAACGGCCTTCAACTGGGCAATCCGCCAGCCCGCCGCGAACTGACCGTTCACCGCCCCAGCACACTTCAGCAAAGGAAACCTCATGAGCAACGTAACAGTCATCGGTCTCGGCATCATGGGCCTGCCCATGGCCGTCAACCTTGTCAAAGCCGGCCACAGCGTCACCGGCTTCAACCGCAGTCAGGACAAGATTGACGCGCTGATCGCCGAGGGCGGCCAGGGCGCAGCGAGCATCGCCGACGCCGTCAAGGAAGCGGACGTCGTGATCACGATGGTGCCGGACTCCCCGGACGTCGAAGGCGTCGTCTCCGGCCCCGAGGGCCTGTTCGCGAACGCGAAGCAGGGCACCCTCTGGATTGACGCCAGCAGCATCCGCCCGGACGTGGCCAAGCGGCTCGCGGACGATGCCAAGGCAGCCGGCATCCGCGCGCTGGACGCCCCGGTGTCCGGCGGCGAGCAGGGTGCCATCAGCGCCGCGCTGTCCATCATGGTGGGCGGCGAGGCAGCCGACTTCGAAGCCGCACAGGACGTGCTCAACGCTGTGGGCAAGACCATCGTCCACGTAGGGCCGGCCGGCTCCGGCCAGACCGTCAAGGCAGCCAACCAGCTGATCGTCGCCGTCAACATCCAGGTTCTGGGTGAAGCCGTCGCCTTCCTCGAGGCTTACGGTGTCGACACCGATGCGGCACTCAAGGTCCTCGGCGGCGGCCTGGCCGGCTCCAAGGTCCTGGACCAGAAGGGCCAGAAGATGCTGGACCGCGACTTCGCGCCCGGCTTCCGCCTCGCGCTCCACCACAAGGACATGGGCATCGTGACCTCGGCCGCCCGCGAAGCCAACGTCGCGCTTCCGCTCGGCGCCCTCGCTGCGCAGCTTGTCGCCGCCACGGTCAACCAGGGCGACGGCGGCCTCGACCACTCGGGACTGTTCAAGCAGACCCTCCAGCTCAGCGGCCGCAAGTAATCCTGCGGCCCATCCGCCACACCCAACAGACTTCCAAGGAGAACATCATGACGAAGATGCGCACCGTAGACGCAGCCGTCGCCATTCTGGTAAAGGAGGGCGCCATCGAGGCGTTCGGCCTGCCAGGTGCGGCAATTAACCCCTTCTATTCGGCGATGCGGGAGCATGGCGGTATCCGCCACACCCTCGCCCGGCACGTGGAAGGTGCCTCCCACATGGCCGACGGGTACTCCCGTGCCAAGGACGGAAACATCGGCATCTGTATCGGTACCTCCGGCCCCGCCGGCACCGATATGATCACCGGCCTCTACGCAGCCTGGGCGGACTCCGTCCCCATGCTGTGCATCACCGGGCAGGCCCCCGTCGCCAAGCTGCACAAGGAAGACTTCCAGGCCGTGGATATCGAATCCATCGCCAAACCTGTCACCAAGATGGCCATGACTGTGCTCGAACCCGGCCAGATCCCGGGTGCCTTCCAGAAGGCCTTCCAGCTGATGCGCTCCGGCCGTCCCGGCCCCGTGCTGCTGGACCTGCCGTTCGATGTGCAGATGGCCGAGATTGAGTTTGATATCGACACCTACGAGCCTCTCCCGGTGGAGAAGCCCAAGGCCAGCCGCAAGCAGCTGGAAAAGGCGCTGGACATGCTCACCGCAGCACAGCACCCGCTGATCGTGGCCGGTGGCGGCGTGATCAACGCTTCCGCCTCGGCACAGCTTGTCGAACTGGCCGAGCTGCTCAATGTCCCGGTCATCCCCACGCTGATGGGCTGGGGCTCCATCCCGGACGATCACCGCCTGATGGCCGGCATGGTGGGCCTGCAGACCTCGCACCGCTACGGCAACGAGACCATGCTGGCCTCGGACTTCGTAATCGGGATTGGCAACCGCTGGGCCAACCGCCACACCGGCGGGCTGGAGACCTACACGTCCGGCCGCAAGTTCGTGCACATCGACATCGAGCCGACCCAGATCGGCCGCGTCTTCTCCCCGGACCTGGGCATCGCCTCCGACGCCGGTGCGGCACTGGACGGGCTCCTGGAGCTCGCCCGGGAACGCACGGCCGCCGGCACGTTGCCGGACTACAGCGACTGGGTAAACGAATGCGTCCAGCGCAAGGGCTCCCTGCAGCGCAAGACGCACTTTGAGAATGTCCCGATCAAGCCGCAGCGTGTCTACGAGGAAATGAACAAGTCCTTCGGCAAGGACACCACCTACGTGAGCACGATCGGCCTCTCGCAGATCGCCGGCGCCCAGATGCTGCACGTGTTCGGGCCCCGCAAATGGATCAATGCCGGCCAGGCCGGTCCGCTGGGCTGGACCGGACCCGCCGCACTCGGCGTGGTCCGTGGAAAGCCGGGGGAGACCGTCGTCGCACTGTCCGGTGACTACGACTTCCAGTTCATGATCGAAGAACTGGCCGTTGGCGCCCAATTCAACCTCCCGTACGTGCACGTGGTGGTGAACAACTCGTACCTGGGCCTGATCCGCCAGTCCCAGCGTGGCTTCAAGATGGAGCAGAACGTGTCCCTGGCGTTCGACAACATCAACTCTCCGGAGACCAACGGCTACGGCGTGGACCACCTGAAGGTTGCCGAGGGCCTGGGCTGCAAAGCCATCCGGGTGGAAGACCCCAGTGACCTGCCGGCAGCTTTCGACAAAGCCAAGGCGCTTATGAGTGAGTTCAACGTCCCCGTCGTGGTCGAAGTGATCCTGGAAAAGATCACCAACATCTCCATGGGCACCGAGATCAACGCGGTCAACGAGTTCGAGGACCTCGCCGCAAGCGGCGCGGACGCCCCGACGGCCATCATCGCCCTGCTGGACTAACACCACCCACCTCCCGCGCGCCAACCCGGCACGTCTGATTCATCGAAAGGAAACCCCGGCATGCGAGTGGTCATAGCACCGGACAAGTTCAAGGGCTCACTATCGGCCCCGGACATCGTCACCCACCTCACCAAGGGTCTTCAATCCGTGAAACAGACTGCCGGGCAGGTCCTGGAAGTAAACGGCATCCCCGTTGCCGACGGCGGCGAGGGCACCCTCGACGCCGCCGTCGGCTCCGGCTTCACCCGCCGCAGCGCCGTCGTCAGCGGCCCGACGGGCGAGCCGGTTGAGGCCGACTTCGCCGTCCGCGGCCGCTCGGCGGTCATTGAAATGGCGACGGCGTCAGGACTCGCCGTGCTGCCCGGCGGCACGAAGGACGCCCTGGGATCCACGTCCCTGGGCACCGGGCAGCTGATCCGGGCGGCCCTGGACGCCGGTTGCCGCAAGATTATCCTCGGCGTCGGCGGAAGCGCGAACACCGACGGCGGCGCCGGGGTGCTGCAGGGTCTCGGTGCGCGCTTTATCGATGCGGACGGTAACAAGCTTCCGGCTGGCGGGGCTGCCCTGGCCCGGCTGAAATGGATTGACTTCTCCGATTTCGATCCGCGGCTGGAGGAAACCCGGTTCGTGCTGGCCAGCGACGTGGACAATCCGTTGCTCGGTCCGGACGGTGCGGCCGCGGTGTTTGGCCCGCAGAAGGGGGCCTCCAGCGAGGACGTCAGTACGCTGGACTCCGCCCTTGCGCACTTCGTGGATGTGCTCGGCCAGGAACTGGGCTCCCGGGCATTGAAGGCGGCGGAAGCCCCGGGCGCCGGAGCCGCCGGCGGTGTCGGCTACGCCGCCATCGCGGTCCTGGCCGCCTCCCGCAGGCCGGGCATCGACGTCGTCCTTGAATTTACCGATCTCGCGCACCGGCTGGCCGGGGCGGACCTCGTGATCACCGGCGAAGGCAGCCTGGACGAACAAAGCCTGCTCGGGAAAACTCCCATGGGAGTAGCGCGGGCGGCGGCGCTGGCCGGCGTCCCGATCATCGCCGTCTGCGGCCGCACCACGCTGACGGCCGAGCAATTGAGCGCCGCAGGGTTCCAAGCGACATTTGCGTTGACCGCGATTGAAGACAATGTGGAGACCTGCATCAACGAAGCCGGGCGTCTTCTCGAACAACTCGGCGCCACAATCGCCGGCCAGCTCGGTCCTGAGTCTGGCTGGTACCGTCCTAAGAAAAACGCATCATCGAAGGAGTCCCTCAGTGCCTGAAGAACGCTATGACTTGGTTGTTCGTGGTCAGCGCGTGCTGACCACGGCCGGCATCGCGGCGCGTGAGGTCGGGATCCGGGGCGGCAGGATCGTTGCGATCGAACCGCTGGGAAATGCCCTGGACGGGGCGGAGCTCATCGAGCTTGCCGATGACGAGACCATGATCCCGGGGCTGGTGGATACCCACGTCCACGTCAACGAACCCGGCCGGACCGAGTGGGAAGGGTTCGCGTCCGCGACCCGGGCCGCCGCAGCCGGCGGCGTGACGACGATCATCGACATGCCGCTGAACTCCATCCCTCCCACCACCACGCTGGAAGGCCTGAAACTCAAACGCGAAGTGGCTGCTGATCAGGCATTCGTCGACGTCGGGTTCTGGGGCGGGGCCGTCCCGGGCAACCTGAAGGACCTCCGGCCCCTGCATGACGAGGGTGTGTTCGGGTTTAAGTGCTTCCTGCTGCACTCGGGTGTGGATGAATTCCCGCACCTGGAAGCGGACGAAATGGAAGCCGACATGGCCGAGTTGAAATCCTTCGATTCGCTCATGATCGTCCACGCCGAAGACTCCCACGCGATCGACCGCGCCCCGCACCCGGGCGGGGACCACTACGCGAACTTCCTCTCCTCACGCCCGCGCGGGGCCGAGAACAAAGCCATCGCCGAAGTCATCGAACGCGCCCGCTGGACCGGGGCCAGGGCCCATATCCTGCACCTGTCCTCCTCGGATGCACTGCCGATGATCGCCACCGCCAAACGCGACGGTGTGCACCTGACCGTCGAGACCTGCCCCCACTACCTGACCCTGATGGCCGAGGAAATCCCCGACGGCGCCACCGCCTACAAATGCTGCCCGCCGATCCGGGAAGCAGCTAACCGGGAACTGCTCTGGAAAGGCCTGCAGGACGGCACCATCGACTGCATCGTCTCTGACCACTCGCCGTCGACCCTGGACCTGAAAGACCTGGAAAACGGCGACTTCGCCGTGGCCTGGGGCGGGGTCTCCTCGCTCCAGCTCGGACTGTCCCTGATCTGGACCGAAGCCCGGCACCGTGGAATCTCTCTGGAACAAGTGATCTCCTGGATGGCCGCCAAACCCGCAGAACTCGCCCGCCTGAGCACCAAGGGCCAGCTCGCGCTCGGCTATGACGCGGATTTCTCTATCTTCGCGCCCAACGACGCCTACGTCGTGGACGTGTCCAAACTTCAGCACAAGAACCCCATCACCCCCTACGACGGCAAAGCACTCTCCGGCGTCGTCCGCAAAACCTACCTCCGCGGCCAACAAATCAACCACCACACTCCCCACGGCACCCTCCTGCGCCGCGGCGGGATCTGACCCAGGACGAACATCAGAATTGCCCCGGGGGCGGAAGTCCATTCCGGCCTGCCGCCGGGGCTGCAACTTCCGCCGTTGACTAAACCCAGGGGGTGCAGCCAACGGCGGAAACCGGAGCCGTCGTGGTCCCCTTCGGAGGACTCCCCGCGGCGCACCACGGCGGCTCCGCCCACCCCCGTCCGAATTTACTGCACGGCAGCAACGGTTGCCTCGATATGCCCTCCCACCTACCTGCAAAGGATCCTCATGACCATCGACCAGATCGGCCAGCCGCGCTCCCTCCCTCTCCAGCCAGGCAGCGAAGCGCCGGACTTCACTCTTCCCGATGCGAACGGAACGCAATTCTCCCTCGCCGACTACCGCGGCAAGAAGGTTATCGTGTACTTCTACCCCAAAGCGGCGACGCCGGGATGCACGACTGAAGCCTGCGATTTTCGCGACAACCTCGCCTCCCTGCAGAGCTCCGGGTACGAAGTCGTGGGCATCTCCCCGGACGCGCCCGCCGCCCTGGCAGTGTTCGCGGACGATTTCGCCCTCACCTTTCCTCTTCTCTCCGACGAGGACCACTCCGTTGCCCTCGCTTACGGCGCGTGGGGCGAAAAGCTCATCGGCGGCGAAGTCGTGGAGGGAGTGGTGCGGTCTACCGTCGTTTTGGACCCCGACGGCAAGGTGACCCTCGCTCAGTACCGCGTCGACGCAGCCGGCCACGTGGCTGCACTCAAGGACGAACTGGCAGCCAAGGCAGCTGGCCTGCCGGGTTAGTTCCGGCCAGGACACCTGACCTTCCCGATCCGACCCCAGAAGGAGATTGTCGTGGGACGTGCGCCGCAAAAAAAGGAAGCCGATTTCAGATTCCGTAAGGGCGACCGCGTAAAAGGATCCGACCGGAGGGGCATCTGTTTCCAGGGAATAGTGGAGCTGATCGCCAAGAAACAGCGCATCCTCTGGATTCAAACACCAGCCGGCGAACGGAAGCTCATCGACTCCACGGAACACTCCATCGAACGCTGCTCCTGAACCGCTGCGTCGGAGCCTGTCCATGACGCACAACCGGCATTTCAGGTCCGGCTCCATCCAAACCACAGAATTTCCTCAAGGGTAGGTATATGAGACGCGCTAAAATTGTGGCCACCTTCGGACCGGCGATCGCGAGCTTCGAGAATACGCTCGCGGTGCTTGAGGCCGGGGTCGACGTTGCCCGGATGAACATGAGCCACGGGGATTACGCCGTGCATGACACCACGTACGATAACGTCCGGAA
>NZ_JBEPNK010000039.1:0-21462 GCF_040546245.1 Arthrobacter sp. UYEF3 | reverse complement strand
CCCATCACCCAGCCCGGCACCTACAAAGTCTGCGCCTACGGCATCCCCGTCACCCCACTCTCCAACGGCAACACCCTCCTCGGATGCCAAACCGTTTCCCGTTAAGACCCCGGATTCGTCAAGCTCTGAATAGGGAGTGACCTCATGAACCGGCAGAAGGCCGGCGCCTCAAGGTGCCGGCCTTCTGCCATATTTGCGATTCAATGCCGAGAAGGCGCCCGTGCCGCCGCCGTCGTCACTCCGGCATGATCATGGTGCGCAGGTCCAGTTGGCGCAGCACCCGGTCTGCCACTTCGGGGTCCGTGTCGGGTTCGTTTCGGGCGTCCACGATCTCCTGCCGCGCCGCGTCGAGGGCGATGGTCTGCACGGCGATCGCCAGTTCACGTCCGCGCTTACGTTTCTCATCCACGCTCTCGTCCGGCAGGTTCCTGCCGAGCAGGTCTGAGCGCAGCCGGGTCATCTTCTCCTTGACCAGGGCAACCTTTTCCGGCGGCAGCGCCTTAATGAATTCGGTGTCTTTCAGCGCCGCAATGGCGGCTTCCTGGGCCCTGGAAGCCAATATCCGGGCAGCGTCGCGTTCCTCGGAGCCGTCCCCGGACGCGTGCAGGACCCGCATCAACCACGGCAGCGTGAGTCCAGGCAGCACGAGCGTGGTGAGCAGACCGGCGCAGGCAATGACCAGCATTTCGCTGCGGGCCGGGAACGGGGCGCCGTCGGCCAAGGTGACGGGCAGCGCGAGTGCCAGTGCCAGCGTGGCCAGGCCTCGCATCCCGCACCAGGTCAGGACCAGCACTTCCTTGGTGGACGTGGGGCGCAACGTGTTCTTCTGGCTCCGGGCCATGCCGGACATCATTGCCAGCCAGCCGAAACGCACGACGAACACCAGCAGGCAGACCACTCCGGCCGTCCCCGCCATGCCAAGAACGGCGGCTCCTTCGTCCCGGATGACCTGTCGGATCTCAAGGCCCACCAGCCCGAAGGCCAGCCCGGTCACGAGTAACTCCACCACGTCCCAGAAGGCGGTCCGGGTGACTCTTTCTGCGGCGTCCTGAGGCCGCGAGTGGCGCTTCATCTCCAGGGCCGTCACGACGACGGCGATGACCCCGGAGGCGTGCAGCTCCTCGGCGAGGATATAAGCGGCAAACGGGACAACGAGGGTGACGGCGCTGCGGGCCACCATCGATTGCACCAGCCGCGTGATCAGGCCCGTGAGCCAGCCCATGACGATCCCGAGCCCCACGGCCACGGCCGCACCAACGACGAACTGGATGACGACTTCGGGCCCAATTCTGGTGCCGGAGGTGGAAGCCGCCACGGCGGCCTGGAAAATGACGATGGCGGCGGCGTCGTTGAACAGGCCCTCGCTCTGCAGGACCGTGATGAGCCGCCGGGGCATGTGCACCCGCCCCGCAATGGAGTCCACCGCCACGGGGTCCGGCGGCGCGACCATGGCGCCGAGGGCAATCGCGGCCGGGATTCCAATGCCGGGAATCATCAGCCACGCTGCCCCGGCCACGACCGCGGTGGACGCCACCACGAGCGCGACGGCGAGCATCAGGAGCGTGCGCCAGCGGACCCGGAACACCGCCCAGGAGCTGCGCTGCGCGGTTGCGAAGAGTAGCGGCGGCAGGAAGATGGGAAGGATCAACTCGGGCGAGATGTCCATCTCGGGGAAACCCGGGATAAACGTCAGCGAGGCGGCCAGGATCAGCATCAAAACCGGGTACGGCAGACGAAGCCGGTCGCCGAGGCCCACCGCCACCACCGTGGCGAGAAGAAGTCCGACTATGAGGGCCAACTGGTCCATATGCTCACTTTCCCGTGATTATCGCAGCCGGTACCCGGTCGTCGGGATCCGGTCCCCGCCGGGCCGGCCGGCCGGCCCACTGCCCTGCCGGGGCCCTAGCTGATCGGTTCCAGCGCGGCAGCCAGCGGAAGCGTACCGTCCCGGAACTCGACGGTCCGGCCAGCTGTCCGCGGCCGGCCCAGCACCGCGGCGGCTACGAGAGCTACGTTGGCGCGCGAAGTGCCGGTGCCGTTGGAGGTGTCCGCGGGGTTGACGTCGATGAGCCCGTTGCCGGGCCCATCCGTCAGCGCACCGGGTCCGAGGATTGTCCATTCCAGCCCGCTGTCGCGCAGGTGGGCGTCCGCGGCGGCCTTGGCCTCTGCGTAGGCGTGGAAGCTGTTGTCCGGCGGGACGCCATGATCCAGCCCGGCGCCGAGGTAGGACACCATGACATACCGCCGCACGCCGGCCAGTGCGGCTGCGTCCATGGAGCGGATGGCCGCGTCCCGGTCCACGGCGTAGGTCCGCTCGGGAGCGCCACCGCCGGCGCCCGCGGACCAGACCACCGCGTCGTGCCCCGACAACGCCGCCGCGATTTCCGCCGTCGTCGAGTTCTCCACGTCCAGGACAAGCGGTGTGGCGCCGGTGGCGGCCACGTCATCGCCGTGGTCCGGGTTGCGGATGATGGACGTAATATTGGCCCCGCTCTTGGCGAGGATGCCCGAGAGTTCCAAGGCCACCTTGCCGTGGCCGCCGATAATTGCGATTCGCGTCATCGATCCATTCTGTCCCAAGAGCTCTGCCCCCGTACCTATCCGGCTATTAGCGGACTGCAACTAAAAGACCCCGCAGGACGAACCTGCGGGGTCTTAGCTGTAGCGGTGGGGAGGCTCGATCTCCCGACCTCACGATTATGAGTCGTGCGCTCTAACCAACTGAGCTACACCGCCACGAATGAGGAAAGCCTGTCTCAAGCCGGTCAAAACCGCCTTGACACAGGCCCTCATCCAGAGCCCCCCACCGGAATCGATCCGGTGACCTCGTTCTTACCAAGAACGCGCTCTACCACTGAGCTAGGGGGGCAACGAGTAAATACTTTACCGGAAGATCGGGCTTCCAACAAATCGACCGGCTGACCCTGTCGGGCCTGTCCGAACCAGCGCCATTCCAAGGATTTCGGGGCTTCGACCGGCCTCAGCGGGGGTGCCGTTGACTGGTCCGCGGCAAGGATGTGACGAAGCCTACTCGGGGCAGGGGCCGGTCCCCAACGCAGAACGGACCGGCTCCAAGAGCCGGCCCGTTCTGGTTTTGCCTAGGAACTAGTGGTTACCACTTGTTGCGGGGCTTGAAGCCGCCTTCTTGGCGGGGCTTGCGGGTGTCGGTACCGACGCCACGCTCGTTGCGGTCGCTGAAGGAGCGGCCGCCGCGGTCCGCGGAGGAACGCTCGCCGTCGCTCTTGCGGAATTCGCGCTTGAAGCCGCCGTTGCCCTTGAAGTTTCCGCTGCCGCCGGAGTAACCGCCCCGGTCGCCACCGCGGCTGCCCTGGTAGGCGCCCCGGTCACCGGAAGGCTTACGGCCGTTGTCCAGTTCGAGGTGGATCAGCTCCCCGCCGATCCGGGTGCGGGACAGGGCCTTCAGCTGATCGGCGCTCAGGTCCGCCGGGAGCTCCACGAGGGTGTGGTCCGAACGGATATCGATGCCGCCGATCTGGGCCGAGGAGATGCCGCCTTCGTTGGCAATGGCGCCCACGATGGAACCCGGCATGACGCGCTGGCGGCGTCCGACGGCGATCCGGTAGGTGGCGTTACCCTCGGTCAGTGTGCGGGTCGGCCCACGTGAGCCGAAGCCGTCCTTGGAGCGCTCGCGCTTCTGGAATTCCGGAGCGGCGGGCAGTTCCTTGACCAGGAGCGGCTGGCCGCCCTGCGCCATGACGGCCAGTGCCGCGGCAATCTCGGCGGCCGGCACGTTGTGCTCCTGCTCGTAGGAGGCGATCAGGTCGCGGAACGCCGATACATCCTCGGATTGGAGGGTCTCCGTGATCTTCTCCGCGAATTTGCCCAGGCGCAGGGTGTTGACCGACTCGGCGGTGGGCAGGTGCATCTGTTCGACCGGCTGCCGGGTCGCTTTTTCGATGGAACGCAGCAGGTACTTCTCCCGCGGCGTCATGAAGAGGATTGCGTCGCCGGAACGGCCCGCACGGCCGGTGCGGCCGATGCGGTGCACGTAGGACTCAGTGTCGTGCGGGATGTCGTAGTTGACCACGTGGCTGATGCGTTCGACGTCCAGGCCGCGGGCCGCAACGTCGGTGGCGACGAGGATATCGATCCGGCCTTCCTTAAGCGCCTCAACGGTGCGTTCGCGCTGCTGCTGCGGAATGTCGCCGTTGATGGCGGCGGCCTGGAATCCGCGGGACTTCAGCTTGTCGGCCAGGTCCTCAGTTGCCATCTTGGTACGGACGAAGGCGATCACGCCGTCGAACTCTTCGACCTCGAGGATGCGCGTCAGAGCGTCCAGCTTGTGCGGGCCCATGACCTGCAGGTACCGCTGGCGGGTGTTGGCGCCGGTGGTGGTTTTGGACTTGACCTGGATCTCGGCCGGGTTGTTCAGGTACTGCTTGGAGAGCCGGCGGATCTGGCTCGGCATGGTGGCGGAAAACAGCGCAACCTGACGGCCCTCGGGGGTCTGCTGGAAGATCTGCTCCACGTCTTCGGCGAAGCCCATGCGGAGCATCTCGTCAGCCTCGTCCAGCACGAGGTACTGGAGCTCGGACAGGTCCAGGGAACCCTTGGCGATGTGGTCGATCACGCGGCCGGGGGTACCGACAACAACCTGGGCGCCGCGGCGCAGGCCGGCCAGCTGGGGGCCGTAGGCTGAGCCGCCGTAGACCGGGAGGACGGTGAAGTCATCGATGTGCTTGGCGTAGGAGGTGAAGGCCTCGGCGACCTGGAGCGCGAGTTCGCGGGTCGGAGCCAGGACCAGGGCCTGGGTCTTGCGGGACGGGCCGTTCAGGTCGTGGAGTTCGGCCAGCCGGGACAGCGCCGGGACAGCGAATGCTGCAGTCTTACCAGTGCCGGTCTGGGCCAGGCCCACGACGTCGCGGCCCTCGAGCAGCAGCGGGATGGTCGCGGCCTGGATCGGAGACGGCTTCTCGTAGCCGACGTCCTGCAGGGCGGCAAGGACGCGGGCGTCGATGCCGAGGTCAACGAAGCGGAGGCCGCCGTCGTCGTCGCCGGCGTCAGCGGTATCTTCGCCGGTGGTGTCAGCGGTTTTTTCGCCGGTGGTGTCAGCGGTATCTTCAGCTGCGGCAGCAACCGTTTCGGCAGTCTCGACGTCGGCTTCCGTGTTCGCGGTGTCGACGGAGTTGTCCTGATTTTCGGGCATAGGGGAATTTCCTCATCCATAGGGGCCAGGCGGCACAACCCGAGGTGAGCGGAGCCGCAGTACGCGTGACACAAAGGTGCCGGGCATACATTGACCGGCCGGTCACATAGAAGTCCGGCGCTTTCGCAATCCCGTGGCAGGACTTCCCGCTGCATCTCTTGGCTGCTATCCCAGCAGTCTGTACAGCGTTTTCTTTAGCCGGCTCTCCCTATGAAAATGCCCGCATCACATTAGCGGGCCCCAACACTTGCCAGTCCTGCCTCAAAAATTGGGCAGGAATAAGGGATTTCCGGAGTGGGGGATATTTCTAGTGTACGGCATGCGGCGGCGCAGGTGCTAATGCAGAGGCCGACGACGGCGGTGAGCTTGCGCACACAGGCTCCGGCTACGCTACACGCCGAGGCGGCGCTGCAGCTTCTCGAACTCTTCGCGGTACTCGGGCTGGAGGCGGATCTCACCGTCGGCATCGGCGTCCCGCAAGGCTTCCAGATCCTCCAGCGCCGGGTCGCTGAACCACTTGCCGACGGTCACTCCGTGGGTCGGGACGTAGATCCGGTGGATGTGGTCGCCCGCCGCGATGCTGCCGACCCGCACCACCCGCAAATAGGCTCCCACCCGTCCGGCATCGGCGAACCGTTTGACCCACTGCGGCTCCCGCATCCGACGCTGGAACGTGGCGCAGGGGGTGCGGGGCGAGGTCACTTCGACCTCGACGTCGAGCCCGATCTTCCAGCGTTCGCCGATGACGGCATCGGTGGCGCTGACGCCCGCGATGCGCAGGTTCTCACCGAAGATCCCCGGCGGCAGTTCACGGCCAAGCTCGGCCGCCCAGTAGTCGGCGTCGTCCTGGGAATAGGCGTAGAGGGCCTGGTCTTCGCCGCCGTGGTGGATGCGGTCAGCTTGGACATCGCCGTGAAGTCCCAGCCGGTGGACCTTCACCGGACCCTCCACGGGACGTTTGTCGATCGCCGTCACGCCAACGTTCCCCGAGTCGGTCAGCAACTCGTGTACGCGGCAGACGGCAAGCACGGAAGCGGTGTCCATAGCACCAGTGTAGGCCGGGCACGGGTGGCGATTCCCGGAACTCAGGTTGCCGCCGTGAGCAGTCGGACTGGATGCGGGTCGGGTGCCAGCTCACCAGGAGAGGCTGGCGACAATGCTGCTCGAGATTTAGGGGCACGCCTTCGTCCGGGGGCGCCTTGGGCGCACTATTCGGCGTCGGGGGCATAGTTCAACGGCGTGTCCGTGCCAAAGTGCCCCCGGAGCGCGGGCGGCGCGGTCCATACCCGGCACGGAGACGCCCGGCACCCCGCCCATGAGCCAGCGCAGTCCGCGGTAGCTCTGCGGGGTTTCATGCAGGGTCCAGGCGAAGGCCGGAAGACCGCGAGAGCCCGGCGATTGGCGAGACGTCGGTCCTGGGCCGGATCCGGCTGCGGCGGTTCGGCAGTACAGTCCCCGGAGGGTGGGGCGTCCGGGTTTTCGGCGCCGAGCCTTTACATAAGTGCTTCCCCCAAATTTGCTGCTGCGCGACGCTGGCGCATGGACACCGCTAACGGCCGCCCCCGAATCCTGCCCTCCATCCGGCCGAGCCGTCAGGCCGGCAGCGGGACAGCCGCCTGCGCCGGGGTGTCCTTGCGGATGGTGGCGCTGATGACGGCGGCAATCGTGCACATCGCCGCGGCGGCAAACCACGCGTAGGTGTACTGGCCGGTGGCGTCCCGGACGGCGCCGGCGGCCAACGCCGCTGCGGCGGCGCCGAGCTGGTGTGCGGCGAAGACCCAGCCGAAGACCACGCTGCCGTCAGCACCAAACACTTGGCGGCAGATCGCGGCCGTCGGCGGGACGGTGGCCACCCAGTCCAAGCCGTAGATGACCACGAAGACGAGCATGCTGGGTTTCACCTCGTCGCTGAGCAGCAGCGGCAGGACAAGCAGCCCGATGCCCCGGAACTGGTAATAGACCGCGAGCAGGATCCGCGGGTTGAACCTGTCCGTGAGCCAGCCGGACGCGATGGTCCCAACGATGTCGAAGATCCCGACGACGGCGAGCAGGCCGGCAGCGGTGGTTTCGGGCATGCCGTGGTCGTGCGCTGAGGGGATGAAGTGGGTGCCGATCAGTCCGTTCGTGGTGGCGCCACAGATGGCGAAGCCTGCCACGAGCGCCCAAAAGGTTCGGACCCTACTGGCCCGCTTGAGTACCTGAAGGGCCCGGACGGCGGCATTCCGGCGGGGCTCGGCTGCTCCGGCCGGAAGCAGCGGCTCTGCGCTACCGCCGCCGGCAGCGCTACCGCCGGGCCCGGGCCCCGCCGCCGGCGCCTCGGCGCCGTACGGGAGTGTTCCGACGTCGGCCGGCGAGTTCTTCAAAAACTTCAGCACCAGCGGCACCACGGCAAATGCCCCGGCGGCAATCAGCAGAGAGGCCTGCCGCCAGCCCGGATTCTGGGCGAGGGCGGCGATGAAGGGCAGGAAGACCAGTTGCCCGGCGGCGCTGCCCGCGGTGAGGATGCCAACCACCAGCCCGCGGCTCTTGGCAAACCAGGTGTTGGCAATCGTGGCGGCGAAGACCAGCGCCATGGATCCGGTACCGAGCCCGATCAGCAGCCCCCAGGTCAGCAGGATCTGCCAGGACTGGTTCACCAGCACGGTCAGGGCGCTGCCGGCACCGATCAGCACCAGCGCCACGGAGGTCACGGCGCGGACCCCGAAGCGCTCCATCAGGGCCGCGGCGAACGGTGCCGTGAGCCCGAAGAGCACGAGGTTGATGCTCACGGCTGCCGAGAGGACAGTGGTGGACCAGCCGAACTCGTTCTGCAGGGGCAGCATCAGCACGCCGGGGGCGGCCCGGAAACCGGCGGCGCCGACCAGTGCCAGGAACGCGACGGCGGCCACGATCCAGGCCGGATGGATCCGGCGGCCCGCGGAGCGGCGGGGCGTGGTCCGGAGTTCACTCATGCTGCGGTTCCGTTCTGCCGTGTCGACTGCCGTGTCGCCGGGGCGGTGGCGAGGGGTACCGGGTTGGCGGTCCGGGTGAGGCTGTGCCAGCTGGTGTTTTCGGCCGTGAGCCGTTCGCCGCAGGCCGTACAGCTGTCCGCCGAGGAGGTGCGCGCCCCGCAACCGCGGTGGACCACGAACATGTGCGCTTGTTCGGACGGCGCGGCCAGGTGCTTTTCGGCCCAGATCACGACGGCGTTGAGTACCGGCAGGGCATCCTCGCCCTTGCCGGTGAGCACGTACTCCTGCCGGCGCCGGACGCCGTCGTCATAGGGCCGGCGGGTGAGCAGGCCGGCCTGGACGAGGGCGCCCAGTCGCCGCGTGAGGACCGAGTCGGAGGCCCCCAGCCGGGCCTTCATCGCGTCGAAGCGCCCGTTGCCGAAAAAGACTTCGCGGAGGACCAGGATGCCCCACGGGTCTCCGAGGATATCCAGGCCGCGGGCCATGCTGCAGCTGCGCCGGGACCAGTCGGATCGAAGTGCCATACCGGCAGATTAGCTGGCTATCTTCAAGAAAGCTAGGTTGCGGCGGGGACGCAGGACCCTGCTACTCCACTACCCGCATCGCGGCGCGGGACGGCCGATAAGCCAGCGCCCAGTACACCAGCATCGCCGTCCCGCAGACCACGCCCAGGCTCGCGACAATGAGCTGCCATTGCGTCTGCGGGTCCTTGCCCCACTCCTGAGCCCCGGCCAGGACCGAAAGGTACTTGGGCGTCAAGTAGAAGGCGACCGCGGAGGCGGCCACGATGATCCAGCCGGCCAGCCGCATCGTGCCCTTGCGCGAGGGCACCCGGTGCATCGCGAAACCCATGCACGGCAGCGCCACGGCCATCCAGACCCAGTGGTGGGACCAGGACACCGGACTGATCAACAGCATCAGCAGTGCGGTGGCAGACACTGCGACGAAGTTCTCCTCCGCATCCACCGCCCACTTGATCACGAGTGCGGCCACAGCAGTCAAGGCGAGGGAGAGCACCAGCCACACCAGGGTTGTCAGGGACGAGTCCGGCAGGCCGAGGTGCAACAGCAGTCCCTTGACCGAGAGGTTGTCCACGTACGCGGGGCCGCCGATCCGTCCCGTGTCCGGCAGGATCTTGGTCCAGAACGTCACCGAGGCCGTGGGCAGCAGGGCCCAGGCCAGCGCGATCGACCCGAAGAACCCGACGGCCATCCAGCCGAGGGCCTTGAAGTCGCGGCGGACCAGGAAGTACAGCCCGAACGCGAGCGGGGTCAGCTTGATCCCGGCCGCGATCCCGATCAGCAGGCCCGCCGGCCAGCGGAATTCGCCCACCGGCGATTTTCCGTACAACGCTTTTCCAGCCGGCGATTTTCCGTACAACGCTTTTCCAGCCGGCGATTTTCCGTACAACGCGAAGTCCGCCAGGATCAGGCCCATCAGGATGACGTTGATCTGGCCGAAGTCGAAGGTGTCCCGCCAGGGCCCCAGCAGCAGGATGGCCGCGGTGCCGGCGAGCGCCACGGCACGGAACCGCCAATCCGCGGCGGCGTCACGCCAGCGGCCCAGCCCGAAGTAGTGCCGGGTCAGCCAGGCGGAGACGACGGCGGCACCGACCAGCGCGGTGGCAATGAAGGTCAGGCTGCCGGCGCGTTGGCCCAGCGTTGCCAGGGCAGCAAAGATCAGCGCGGCGAAGGGCGGGTAGGTGAACGGCAGCCCGTCGCGGGGGGCGTACAGCTCGTTCACACCGGCCTCCCCCGCCTGCAGGACGCGGTTCCCGCCGTAGAAGTAGACCTCAAAGTCGTTCATCAGCGGGATGTACGCCGAGTACAGCACCACCAGCGCGGCGACGACGGCGGCCGCGCCTGCCGCCGTCGCGATCCAGCCTCGGGTGGCGGTGCGGGCCGGCTTGGAAGCAACGGTCACCGGAGGCTAGCTGCCCGTCTCAAGGCGCGCGAAGGCCTGCTCGAGGTCCGCGATCAGGTCCTCGACGTCCTCGATACCGCAGGACAGCCGGATGAGGTTCACCGGGACGGCCAGTTCGGTTCCCCTGACCGAGGCGTGCGTCATCTCGGAGGGGTAGTTCATCAGGGATTCGATGCCGCCCAGGGACTCCGCCAGGGTGAACACGGAGGTAGACTCGGCCACCGTCCGTGCCGCGGCCTCGCCGCCCTTGAACTGCACCGAGATCATCCCGCCGAACTTCTTCATCTGCTTCTTCGCGAGCTCGTGGCCCGGGTGCGAGGGCAGGCCCGGGTACAGCACGGCTTCCACTTCCGGGCGCTCGAGCAGCCATTCGGCCACGGCCTGGGCATTGTCGCTGTGCCGGTCCATGCGCACACCGAGGGTTTTCAACCCGCGGGTGGTGAGGAATGCATCCATCGGCCCGGACACGGCGCCGACGGCGAACTGCACGAAGCCGATCTTCTCGGCCAACGTTGCGTCGTTGACAATGATCGCGCCGCCGACGACGTCGGAGTGCCCGCCGATGTACTTGGTGGTGGAATGCACCACGACGTCGGCGCCGAGCGCCAGCGGGTTCTGCAGGTAGGGCGAAGCGAAGGTGTTGTCCACCACGAGGAGGGCGCCGGCGAAGTGCGCCACCTCGGCCAGCGCCGCAATGTCGGTGATCTTCATCATCGGGTTCGAGGGCGTCTCGACCCAGACCAGGCGGGTCTTGCCACCGCCGGCGGCTGAGCCGCCTGCCGCGACGGCCTTCGCGACGGCGTCCAGATCGGACATGTCCACCGGGGTGTTGCCGATCCCCCACTCGCCCAGGACGCGGCTGATCAGCCGGTAGGTGCCGCCGTAGGCGTCATTGCCGAGCACGATGTGGTCCCCGGGCCGCGTCAGGGCGCGGATCATCGAGTCCTCGGCCGCGAGGCCGGAGCTGAAGGAGAAGGCTGCGGTCCCGCCCTCCAGCGCGGCGAGCTGTTCCTGCAGGGCGTCGCGGGTGGGATTGGTGCCGCGGCCGTATTCGTAGCCTGCCCGGAGGCCGCCGATCCCGTCCTGTGCGTAGGTGGAGCTGAAGTGGACCGGGGGCACCACGGCGCCGGTGCGCGGCTCGAAGGCCTGGCCGGCGTGCACGGCGCGGGTGTTGAAGCCGGCGTTTGTCGCGGAAGAGCTTTCTGGCTGGGACATGGAACTCCTTGAACTGGTCAGTTGCTGAGGTAGGCGAGGAGGTCGTGGCGGGTCAGGATCCCCACCGGGGCGCCGACGAACGTCACCATCAGGGTGTCGGCGTCGGAGAGGAGTTCGCGGGCCGTCGTGATCGATTCGAGCGACCCGATCACGGGGAGCCTGGCCTCCATGTGGTCGGAAATGTTGTCGGTGAGATTGGCCTCGCCGCGGAAGAGCTTGGCGGTCAGCGTGCGTTCGTCAACGGCCCCGAGGACCTCGCCCATCACCACCGGCGGCTCCGCGGACAGCACCGGGATGTGCGAGACGCCGTACTCGTTCATGATGTTGATGACGTCGCGGACACTCTCGTTGGGGTGGATGTGCACCAGGTCCGGAAGTTCGCCGGTCTTGGCCTTGAGCACCTCCTCGACCGAGGCTTCGTCGCCGCTGGCCAGGAAGCCGTAGGAGCGCATCCACTGGTCGTTGAAGATCTTCGCCAGGTAGCCGCGTCCGGAGTCCGGCAGGATCACGACGACGACCGCGTCGGCGGGCAGGTCCTTGGCGGCCTGCAGCGCCGCGACGACGGCCATGCCCGAGGAACCACCCACCAGCAGGCCCTCCTCGCGGGCCAGCCGTCGGGTCATGGCGAACGAGTCGGCGTCGCTGACGGCGATGACGTCGTCCGGAACGGCTTTGTCGTAGTTAGCCGGCCACATGTCCTCGCCGACGCCTTCGACGAAGTACGGCCGGCCGGTGCCGCCGGAATACACCGAACCGGCAGGGTCGGCAGCGATCACCTTGACCACGCCGCCGTGGGCCTCGGGCCGGTCCGCGGAGGCTTCCTTGAGGTAGCGGCCGGTGCCCGTGATGGTGCCGCCGGTGCCGGCGCCGATCACGCAGTGCGTGACTTTGCCGTCCGTGTCGTTCCAGATCTCCGGGCCGGTGGACTCGTAGTGGCTGGCCGGGGCGGCCGGGTTGGAGAACTGGTCCGGCTTGTAGGCGCCGGGAATTTCGGTGACGAGGCGGTCCGACACGCCGTAGTAGCTTTGCGGGCTGTCCGGGGCGACGGCGGTGGGGGTCACCACCACCTGGGCGCCGTAGGCCTGGAGCACTGCACGCTTGTCCTCGCCGACCTTGTCCGGGACCACGAAGATGCAGCGGTAGCCCTTCTGCTGCGCCACCAGGGCCAGGCCGACGCCGGTGTTGCCGGACGTGGGCTCCACAATGGTCCCGCCGGGCAGGAGCTTGCCGCTGCGCTCCGCCTCGTCGATCATTTTGGCGGCGATACGGTCCTTGATGGACCCGCCGGGGTTCAGGTATTCCAGCTTCACCAGCACCGTGGCGGAGATGCCGTCGGTCACGTGGTTGAGTTTGACGAGCGGCGTATTGCCGATGAGGTCCAGAACGGACTGGGCGTACTTCATAGGTACAAAGTTACCGTCTCCGCGGCCGCGGGCGGGCCTCGTCGCGCGGGCAGTGCGGCTGGCGGCGCTGCTGATCGGCGTGAACTTCGGCCCGCTGGTGTCCCCCTGGGCGTCGCTCGCAACACTGCTCTGGCACGAACGCCTGCTTGCGCTCAACGTCGAGATCCGCGGGGGCGTCAGGCGCCGATGTCGGCCGCAGCCGAGCCGGCCTCTCCCTCACTCGGTGCGTTCTGCCAGAGTCCGACGACATTGCCTTCGGTGTCCCGGAAGTATGCGGCCCAGCCCATGGAGCCGACTTCCTGCCGTGCTCTCACCGTGCTCCCGCCCAGGGAATTGATCCTCTCCAACGCCGCGTCAATGTCATCAACGTCCACCGTGATCACCGGGGACCTGAGGTCTCCTTCGCGGCGGAACATGCCGCCGTTGATGGAGCCCGGAACGGCGGGCATGCCCGACGCATCAGTCGCCGTCGTCTTGATCATGGCGTAACTCATCTCCGGCAGGGAACTAACTTCCCAGCCGAACGCCGAACTGTAGAACTTTTCCGCGCGGTTCTCGTCCTCCGCAGGGATTTCGAAATGCACCACTCCCCCAGCCATCACAGTCTCCTGACCATCAAGGGATGCGCTCCCGGGGCGGGCACGGAATATCCGCGCCACAGCCGGAGTCTAGTCCGACAGGAGGCCGAGGATAAGGGCACGATGGGGCCGCGGAACGCCGCCACGGGGCGGTCCCGGACGGGTCCGCCATCAGCCCGCCGTGGGATCATGTTCGGGTGACCATCGCAGAACTCCCCGCCGGCGCTCCAGCGCCGGACGCGTCGCTGCAGTGGCATCCGGGCGGCCCGTACGATCTGCTGCAGACGCTCGGCACGCTCCGCCGCGGCCACGGCGATCCCTCGATCAGGCTTGCCCCGGACGGGCTCTGGATGGCATTCAGAACGACGGCCGGCCCGGTCACACTCCGGCTGGCCCCGACCGGCCCGGCGGCCGCGTCCTGCATCGAAGCGCGCGTCTGGGGCCCCGGCGCAGCCTGCGCGGTCGAGACCGTTCCCCGGCTGCTGGGTCGCGACGACGACTGGGCGGACTTCGACGAACCGGCGTTCCAGGCCACGCTCCCCCGGATGGTCGCCGAAGCCCGGCGCCGGAACCCTGCTGTCCGGCTGCCCGCCACCGGCCGGATCATCGATGCACTGGTGCCCACGGTCCTGGAGCAGAAAGTCACGGTGATTGAGGCGCGCCGCGCGTACCGCTACCTGATGTACCGCTTCGGGACCGCGGCGCCCGGTGCGGGCGGCGCGGCCCCCGCGGACCTCATGGTCCAGCCCACGCCCGAGCAGTGGCTGCGCATCCCTTCCTGGGAATGGCACAAGGCCGGAGTGGGCCCGCAGCGCGCGGCCACCGTCATGCGGGCGTTGCGCTCCGCCGCCGCCCTGGAACGGCTGGCGGTGCTGCCAGCGGCCGAGGCGGCCACGAAGCTGCAGGCCATCCCCGGGATCGGTGTCTGGACGGCGGCCGAGGTGGTTCAGCGCACGCACGGCTGTCCGGATTCGATCGCGGCGGGCGACTACCATCTGGCCGCCTACGTCGGTGCGGCCCTGACCGGCCGGCGGACGGACGACGCCGGCATGCTGCGGTTGCTGGCGCCGTGGGCCGGACACCGGCAGCGTGTGGTGCGCATGATCGGGCTCAGCGGCTTCCGGAAACCGGTTTTCGGCCCGCGGATGACGATCCAGGACCACCGCGGACACTAGCCCCTCCACGTGGTGCCGAAACCAACGCTCGGCGGCACTCCGGGGGCACTTTGGCGCGGACACGCCGTCAACTTTGGGGACGACGTCGAACGTGGCGCCCAAAGTGCCCCCGGACCGCCTGACCCACATTTGCTTCAGAGCCGCAGCCGGGCCACTGCCTCCTGGCGCATGTCCACCTTGCGGATCTTGCCGGAAACGGTCATCGGGAAACTTTCCCTGACGTCCACGTAGCGCGGGATCTTGTAGCGCGCCAGCTTGCCGCGGCAGAATTCCTCCAGGCCCGCGGCATCCAGCGGTGCCGCTCCGGGCTTGAGGATCACGCAGGCCATCAGTTCCTCGCCGTACGTGGCGTCCGGAACCCCGATCACCTGGACGTCCTGGATATCCGGGTGCGTGTAGAGGAACTCCTCAATTTCGCGCGGATAGACGTTTTCGCCGCCGCGGATCACCACGTCCTTCATCCGGCCCTCGATCACGAGGTAGCCGTCCTCGTCCATCCGGGCCAGGTCGCCGGTGTGCATCCAGCCCTCTGCGTCGATCGCCTCCGCGGTCTTGTCCGGCTGGTTCCAGTAGCCCTGCATCACCGAGTAGCCGCGAGTGCACAGCTCGCCGATCTCGCCGCGCTGCAACACCGCCCCGGTGGCCGGGTCCACGACCCGGCTCTCCAGTTGCGGCATGGTCCGGCCCACGGTCTGCGTTCGCTGCGCCAGGGTGTCCACGCCGCGGGTCATGGTGGAGACCGGCGAGGTCTCCGTCATGCCGTAGCAGATGGCCACGTCGCGCATGTTCATCTCCGCGATCACCCGGTTCATCACCTCGATGGGGCACAGCGATCCGGCCATCACGCCGGTGCGCAGCGTCGAGAGGTCGTAGGAGGCGAAGTCCGGCAGTGCGAGTTCGGCGATGAACATGGTCGGCACGCCGTAGAGCGACGTCCCGCCGAAATCCTGTACGGCCTCCAGTGCGGCCGCCGGTGAAAACCCGCGGCCCGGGATAATGGTGGCGGCGCCGTGGCTGAACGCCGCCAGGTTGCCGATCACCATGCCGAAGCAGTGGTAGAACGGCACCGGCAGCACCACCCTGTCGTGCTCGGTGTAGTCGAGCAGTTCCCCGATGGAGTAGCCGTTGTTGAGCAGGTTGTGGTGCGTGAGGGCGGCGCCCTTCGGGAAGCCGGTGGTACCGGAGGTGTACTGCAGGTTGATCGCGTCGTGCGGCTCCAGTTCGGCCATCCGCGCCTTCAGACCGGCATGCGCGACGTCGTCGGCCCGCTTCAGCAGCTCAGCGTACGTCCGCTCCGCCTCGCTTTCCGGGTCCCCGGCAGTGAGGCCGGGCAGGCCCGAGTCCGGCAGGAACACGAGTTCGCGCAGTTCGGGGCATTCGGCCAGGGCCTGCCGGGCCATGCCGGTGTAGTCGCTGTTCCGGTCCGACGGCGCAGCCACCAGCATCCGCATGCCGTTCTGCTTGACGACGAACTCGAGTTCGTGGCTGCGGTAGGCCGGGTTGACGTTGACCAGGATCGCACCGATCTTCGCCGTGGCGTACTGCAGCATGGTCCATTCGGCGCAGTTAGGACTCCAGATCCCAATCCGTTCCCCCTTGGCGACGCCGAGGGCCAGCAACGCCCGGCCCAGCCGGTCGACGTCGTCGTTCATCTTGGTGTAGCTCCACCGCCGGGCTTCCCCACCGGGGACCGCGGCGGCCTCGATCAGCGCATCGTGGTACGGAAACCGGGCGGCGATTCGCTCGAAATGGTCGCCGATGGTTTCCTCGATCAGCGGGACGTCAGTGTCCCCGGCTGTATACGAAAGCATGGTGTGACGCTACCAACAGCGCGCCGGCATGAGAAGGGCAAAGCGTGGAAGTCCTAGGAAATGTCCAGGACATCTTCCGACGTCAGTGCGGCCGCCCGGTAGGGTAAATGCCATGAGCGCACCCATTGACCTGCAGGCCACTTTCATCCCCAACGACGGCGAATTCTTCCGCGTGAAGCTTGCCCTGGAAATCGCGATTGACGAGGTGGTCAACGAACCGGGCTGCATCCGCTATGAACTCACCGAGGCGCGCGAGGACAAGCTGGTGTTGACCGAGCAGTGGGCTTCGCAGGAGGACCTGGACAAGCATGCCAAGGGCACGGCGCTCCAGGACCTGAATGAGTCCCTGAGCGCGCTGCTGGTCGAGCCGGTCACCGTCGAAAAGCTCTAAGGCGGCCGGCACCCACCACGGAGCAAAAGATCAACACCGGGTTCCTAAGCGGGGCTTAGAAGTCCGGGATCTGGGTGCCGTCCTGCGGGGCGACAGCAGCCTCGGCCTGCGAGCGCGTCACGTGCGCGTGGACTTCCGTCATGTCGAGGGCCTTGACGGCGTCGACCACCTGCTCCAACTGCTGGGCGTTCAGGGCGCCGGGCTGGGAAAACACCAGCACCTTTTCGCGGAAGGCCATCAGCGTGGGGATCGAGGTGATGCCGGCCTCGGCCGCAAGCTGCTGCTCCGCTTCGGTGTCCACCTTGGAGAACACCACGTCCGGGTGCTTCTCCGAGACGGCCGAGTAGGTGGGGCCAAACTGCTTGCACGGGCCGCACCATTCGGCCCAGAAATCCACGAGGACGATGTTGTTGTCCTCAACGGTCGATGCGAACTGTTCACCTGTAATGTCTACGGTTGCCATGCGTCAACCGTACGCGAGCCTCCCGCGATAGTCCGCTGCGTTTCGCTCTTGGCACATCCTGCCGGCCAGGCCCGGATATCAGGCCCAGACGTGCGGGGCCGGGCGGCGGGCACCCGGCAGCGCGTTGGTTTCGCGCCAGTCGTGGATCCATTCCGGCAGCTCAAGATCCGCGGGAGGGGCCCCGAATTCGCGGATGATCTCGTCCTGGCTGACCGGCTTGCCCTTGCTGACCAGCCGGGTGGCGATGTGGGCTCGCGCGTAGATTTCGCCCTCGACCACCATGCGCTGCTCAAAGTAAATTGCTTTCTCATCCAGGCCGATGACCTTGGTCTCGATCGTGTACCGCTGCCACAACTTCAGGGAGCGGCGGAAGGCGATGGTCTCTCCCGCCACCACCGGCGTCCAGCCGCGCCGGCGGACGGCCTTCCAGGTGCCGCTGCGTGCCATCAAGTCGAACCTGCCAAGGTCCATCAGCGAGAAATACATGCCGTTGTTGACATGCATCGCGATGTCAATGTCAGTGGGCAGGACCCTGAGCGGGAGCGAGGCCGTATCCCAGATGCCCACCGGCGGCCGTCGGGCGGACTTGATCAGCAGGATGAGGGTGCGGAGCAGCAGATGCATGCGCACTATGTTAACCGCGAGTAACAACCGTGCCAAGGCGGGCCGACCAGGGTCCATCCTGGCCGCCGTCGAGCGCGCATCGATTGCTCCGTAGCTGCCGTTTTCACGCCTCAAAAGGGCGGTTAGGGAGCAGTCCCTGGGCCGAGCAGGCCCTTCGCCGGACAGGCCGGGCAAAAGAAAAGCCTCCGGAACCTGGCGGTTCCGGAGGCTTATCGAGGGTGGCAGATGAGGGATTCGAACCCCCGTAGGCGTTGCCAGCTGATTTACAGTCAGCCCCCTTTGGCCGCTCGGGTAATCTGCCGAACTTCAAAAGAAGATCACTCGCGGCTTCCATGATCGGAACGCCTGTTTCCAGTCCGTTCCGCTTCCAGCAACCGCGGGCAAGACAACTTTACAGAACTTCCGCCGAAGAATCGAATCGGCGTGATCCGGCGCCCGGAGACCCGGAAATTCAGGCGTCACCGAGGATCCGGCCGGCAAGTTTGGCCTCGAACTTCGCCGCCTGCTCCGGCGTGACCTGGTGCAACTGCACCGCCCTGGCCAAATCCGCCTGCACCCCGTCCAGGCGGACGGAGGCCTCGGCTGCGGGGCTGAGGATGATAGAGGCGGCCAGGGCTGCGGCGGCCACCGACGTCGCCGCCGTCGTGAGAGAACTCGCCGCGGCGGCGGTGGAGCGGTTGACGTACTGGATGGCCCTGCGGTTCATGTGCGTTGCCTCTCGAACGGTTCTTTCAACGGAGACAACTCTGCCGGACCAAGCTTCGTTCCCACCGAGGTTCAGCTTTGAGCCGACTGTGCGGACCGGCCCGCTCCGCGGCACCTTCACAACCAGAGCATCCGTACTAGGCTGGACCGCAGAAACCACCGCCCCGCAGACGGGCGTTAGGACAATCACCAGGAGGACAGTCATGGCAGGCGAATCCACATTCGACGTCGTCAGCAAGGTCGACAAGCAGGAAGTCGCCAACGCGCTGAATCAGGCCCAGAAGGAACTGGTTCAGCGTTACGACTTCAAGGGCGTCGGCGCGGAGGTCGACTTCAGCGGCGAGAAGATCCTGATGAAGGCCAATTCGGAGGAGCGGGTGCTGGCCGTTCTGGACGTGCTGCAATCCAAGCTCATCCGCCGCGGCATCTCGTTGAAGTCCCTCGACACGGGCGAGCCCTACCCCTCCGGCAAGGAATACCGTCTTGAGGCGACCATCAAGGAGGGCATTGCCCAGGATCTTGCGAAGAAGATCAACAAGCTCATCCGCGACGAGGGCCCGAAATCGGTCAAGTCCCAGATCCAGGGCGACGAGCTGCGCGTGACGTCCAAGTCCCGCGATGATCTCCAGGAAACCATGAACCTGCTGAAGAACTTCGACGAGGCCGACCTTCAGTTTGTGAACTTCCGCAGCTAGGCACGCGTCCGGCACGCGTCACGGCACCGCTACCCCAGCGGCCGTCCCGCCATGCGCTCCAGCCGGCCGATCCGCTCGCTCATCGGCGGGTGCGTGGAGAACATCCTCGCCACGCCGCCGACGCTGCGGAACGGGTTGGCGATCATCAGGTGCGAGGCGTTCACCAGCCGCTGGTCCTGCGGCAGGGGCGCGAGCTGCACGCCCTGCTCGATCTTGCGCAGGGCGGAGGCGAGCGCCAGCGGATCGCCGGTGAGGACCGAGCCGTCCTCGTCGGCATCGTACTCCCGGGTCCGGGAGATGGCCATCTGGATCAGCGAGGCGGCAAACGGCGCCAGCAGGGCCGTTGCGATCAGGGCCAGCGGGTTCGCATTGCGGCGGTCACCGCCGCCGAAGAACAGCAGCATCTGGCCCACCGAAGTGATGACGCCGGCGACGGCGGCAGCCACCGAAGAGGTCAGGATGTCCCGGTTGTACACGTGCATCAGCTCGTGGCCCAGTACCCCGCGCAGTTCCCGTGCGTCGAGCAGCTGCAGGATGCCCTGCGTGCAGCACACCGCCGCGTTCTGCGGATTCCGGCCGGTGGCGAAAGCATTAGGCGCCATGGTCGGTGAAATGTAGATCCGCGGCATCGGCTGGTTGGCCCGGACCGACAGTTCGCGGACAATCTGGTACAGCTGGGGCGCCCCGGGCTCCGTCACCGGAAAGGCCTGCATGGACCGGATCGCAATCTTGTCGCTGTTCCAGTAACCGTAGGCGGTGGTGCCGACGCCGATCAGCGCCATGATCCAGATGGGCGCCGAGCTGCGCATCCCGGTTCCGATCAGCGCACCCAGGCCGAGCAACACCGCCCAGAGCACGCCGAAAAGGGCCGCAGTCTTCAGACCGTTGTGATGGTTGTGCACTGATCCTCCCTAGCCGCCAGTGGATGTTGTAACGGATCACCCACCTGAGAAACGAACCGCTAAGGGACCGGGTTCCGCGCGTCGTACTTGAGGAAACCGGATTGCCAACGGGCCACGAGCCACGCCACCGCCGCGCACAGCACACCGCCAGCGAGCAGAACCCAGCCCTCACTGAGCAGCCGGGTCGCGCCGCCGGCCAACATGTCGCCAACCCGGGGGCCGCCTGCCACGACGACCACAAAAACACCCTGCAGCCTGCCGCGCAGGTGGTCCGGTGTGGCGGACTGCAGGATGGTGGTGCGGAAGACGGCGCTGACGGAGTCGGCGATGCCGGCGAGCGCGCAGCACAGGGCAGCCGGCACCAGCCACAGGGTCACGCCGTGGGCACCGGAGCGGCCGGCGAGCACGACGACGAGGCCCAGCCCTGCGATTGAGGCGCCCCAGCCCATCACCGACCACACCACCGCCGCGCCCTGCGCCCGGACGGCCCCCAGCGGGCCGGAGAACAGCCCGGCCAGGAAGGCTCCGACGGCGGTCGAGGCGAGCAGTACGCCGACAGTGGCGTCGCCGCCGCCGATCATCAGCGCGGCGATGGCCGGCAGCAGCGCACGCGGCTGGGCCAGGATCATCGCGACGAGGTCAATCACGAAGGTCATCCGCAGGTTTGGCCGGGTGCCGAGGAAGCGGAAGCCCTCCACGACGGAACGCAGTCCCGCCCGGTGCGACACCTGCCCCGGCGGCATCGGCGGCAGCCTCAGCAGCGCCCAGACGACGAACGCGAAGCTGGCCACGTCGATCGTGTAGGTCCAGGCGAAGCCGATTGCGGCGACCAGTACGCCGGCCAGCAGCGGCCCGGCCGTCATGGTCAGGCCGAAGGTGATCATGCTCAGGGCGTTGGCCGCGGGCAGGAGCTCCTTGCGCACCAGCATCGGGATGATGGCGCTCCGGGCCGGCTGGTTGATGGCCTGCGCGCCGCTCTGCACGGCGATCAGGCCGTACAGCAGCCACACGTTTCCCAGCTGCAGCCTGGCCTGCAGCGCCAGGCCGACGGTGGTCAGCCAAAGCACCGCCGAGGCAAGCAGCGCGACGGTGCGGCGGTCGTGGGCATCCGCGATGGATCCGCCGAGGAGGCCGCCCACGACCAGCGGGGCGAGGGCGAAGATGCTCAGCAGGCCCACGTAGAGGCTGTCCTGGGTGAGCCGGTAGACTTCAAGGCTCACAGCCACCACGGTGAGCTGGCTGCCCAGCGCCGAGGCGGCGGATCCCAGCCACAGGCGGCGGAACACCGGGCTCTCGCGTAACGGCGTGATGTCCGCCAGGAATTTCCCCACCCGGCAACTCTAGTGGGACGAAAAGCGGTACTAAGCCTTGATCCACCGATGTTGATCGGGGCGCCGACGGCGATTTAAACCGAGAATGCCCGTCTTTTCAAGGAAAATGGAGCTTGTCTAGAACCCAT
>NZ_JBEPNK010000038.1:0-23913 GCF_040546245.1 Arthrobacter sp. UYEF3 | reverse complement strand
ATCAACAAACTTGGCACACTATTGAGTTCTCAAACAACAGACACACCCGGCACCACCACAACCCCACAGGGCCGCAGATCGCTCCGGAGCAACTTCCCAAACTTACCCGCGCACTTCACCCTAGTCAAATCAGCGTTTCCAACTCAGTGTTCCCGTAGGCTTCGTGGTCTTCTTTGCGGATCAACTCCGGGGAGCAGCGCGGAAATAAACTCTACCACCACTTTGGCCGGCTGACAAAACGGCCCCAGAGAGGTGCCCCTCCCGCAAGAATCTGGCACGGCTGCCGGACACAACCGCGGCACGAAAAAGCCCGGAACCGCAAGGGTTCCGGGCCTTCCCGGTACTCGGCCCGCTATTAGCCGAGCGCCTTGAAGTACACGGCACCCAACGGGGGCAGCGTCACGCTGAGCGTGGCCGGCTGGCCGTCGCTGCCGTCGTCGGACGCTGTCAGGGGTCCGACGTTCAGGACGTCAGAACCCCCGTAGGCAGCGGCGTCGGTGTTCAACACTTCCTGCCACTGGCCCGCGGCCGGTACTCCCAGCCGGAAGTCCGCGTGCGGGGCGCCGGAGAAGTTCAGCGCGCAGACCAGAGGATTGCCGGCGGCGTCCCGCCGGATAAAGGTCAGGACGTTCCGGTCAGAGTCGCCGCCGTTGATCCACTGGAAGCCGTCGGGATGGTTGTCCAGTTCGTATAGGGCGGGGGTGGAACTGTAGAGCTCGTTCAGGTCCTTGGTGAGGAGTTGGATGCCCCGGTGTGCGGGGATATCTGCCAGCCACCAGTCCAGTCCGTGCTGCTCGGACCATTCCGCTTCCTGCCCGAACTCGGTACCCATGAAGATCAGCTGCTTGCCGGGGTGGGCCCACTGGTAACCCAGGAACGCGCGCAGGTTGGCCAACTGCTTCCAGCGGTCGCCGGGCATCTTGCGCAGCATCGAGCCCTTGCCGTGCACCACCTCGTCATGGCTGATTGGCAGCAGGAAGTTCTCCGTGTAGGCGTAGACCATAGAGAAGGTCACGGTGCCGTGGTGCCATTTCCGGTTGTACGGGTCCTCGGCCATGTACTTCAGCGAGTCGTGCATCCAGCCCATGTTCCACTTGATCCCGAAGCCCAGGCCGCCCTGGCTGGTGGGAGCGGTGACGCCGGGGAAGGCCGTGGATTCCTCGGCAATCATGACCGCACCGGGGTTTTTCTTGTAGACCGTGGCGTTGACTTCCTGCAGGAAGGACATCGCTTCGAGGTTCTCCCGGCCGCCGAAACGGTTGGGCTGCCACTGGCCTTCCTCGCGGGAGTAGTCGAGGTAGAGCATCGAAGCCACGGCGTCGACGCGCAGGCCGTCGATGTGGAATTCCTCCAGCCAGTAGAGCGCGTTGGCAACCAGGAAGTTGCGGACTTCGCGCCGGCCGAAGTCGAAGATCAGGGTGCCCCAGTCCGGGTGCTCGCCCAGGTTCGGGTCGGAGTGCTCGTACAGGGGCCCGCCGTCGAAGCGGGCCAGTGCCCACTCGTCTTTGGGGAAGTGCGCCGGGACCCAGTCCAGCAGCACGCCGATGCCCGCCTGGTGCAGTTCGTCCACGAGGTGCCGGAACTCGTCCGGGTGCCCGAAGCGCGAGGTCGGTGCGAAGTAGGACGTGACCTGGTAGCCCCACGATCCGCCGAAGGGGTGTTCGGCGACGGGCATGAACTCCACGTGGGTGAAGCCGAGCCATTTGACGTACTCCACGAGCTCCTTGGCCAGTTGGCGGTAGTCGAGCCCGACGCGCCAGGAGCCCAGGTGGACTTCGTAGACACTCATCGGCGAGTTGTGCGGATCCCGGGCGGCGCGGGCCTCCATCCATTCGGCGTCCCGGAAAACGTAGGAGGGCTCTACGACGCGGGAGGCGGTCAGCGGCGGGACTTCCGTGCCGAAGGCGAGCGGGTCTGCCTTCTCCACCCAGTAGCCATGCCTGGTCTTGATCTCGAACTTGTAGCACGCCCCTGCCACAACGCCAGGGATGAACAGTTCCCACACGCCCGAGGAGCCGAGTGAGCGCATGGAAAATTCCCGGCCGTCCCAGCCGTTGAAGTCGCCCTTGACCCGCATGGCCTCGGCGTTCGGTGCCCACACCGCAAAGGACACCCCGTCGACGTCGCCCAGGCCCGACTTGTAGTGCTGGACATGCGCGCCCAGGACATCCCAGAGGCGCTCGTGGCGGCCTTCGCCGATCAGGTGCAGGTCGATCTCCCCGACCGTGGGCAGGTAGCGGTAGGGGTCGTCCGCCTGCTGCGGGGCCTGGCCCTCATAGCTGACCTCGAGCCGGTAATCCGGCACGTGACCCTCGTCCACGGGCTCCAGCACGGCCACCCATACGCCGCTGGATTCGTGCGACATCGGGACGCTGCCGGCCGCGGTCACCACGGAAACGGACTCGGCGAGGTGCTTCACGGTGCGGATGGTCACATGGCCGTAGTCGTCAAGGTGGGCACCCAGGACCGAATGCGGCGCGTGGTGCTCTCCGGCGCCGACCCGCGCTAGGGTCTCCGCGTCTACCGGCATCGGGACGCCGGGTCGATCGGTACGTGCTGAACCTGTCATTTTGTTACCTTCCGCTGCGGCTTCGGCGAGAGCGCCGGAACCTGTACTGCCGAGGAGACTGCGGGACGCGTTGACCGGTATAGCAAGCCAGTCCGGCCTGTTCCGCAGTTCGTAAACAACTTCATAGAGGGCTTTGTCGAGCCACAACGCGACGAACAGTGGGGAGTCGCGGTTGATGCTGCCGGGTGTGACCTCCGCATAGCCGGCCAGGAAAGCCACGGCGCAGTCGTCCACCCAGCCTGCGGGCACGACGGCGCCGTCGTACTCGCGGACAGCCGCGCCGGCCGCGTAGTCGAAAGACCGCAACATGCCGACGACGTCGCGAAGCGGCACGTCCGGGACGTTGCGTTCGGAGATCGGCCGCAGCGGTTCGCCCTCAAAGTCCAGGATCGCCCAGCGCACGGCTGTCCCTGACCCACCGGGCACCTGCAGGATCTGGCCGAGGTGCAGGTCTCCGTGGATCCGCTGCAAAGGCCCGACGCTGCTGCCCTCGAGGCTCAACAGGAGTGCCTCCAGTTCATCGCCGAAGGGCCCGACGGCGGCGCCTGCCTCGGCCCACGACTGCCGGACCCGCCGGGCGACAGCGGTCGCGATGTCCCCGCCCGGCACTCGCTCGGCCGCAGTGCCCAACGCGTCGGCCAGCCGGCGGTGCACCGTGGCCGTGGCGACGCCCAGGGCGCGGGCCTCGGCGCTGAAATCGGTCCCGGTGCTGGCCGCATCCACCGCCAAGCGCCAGGCGTCGCGGCCGCGGCCGAGGAATTCGTGGGCGACGGCGAGTTCGCCGCGGACCGGGCGGCCGCCGGCGGAAGTCCCGGCCGGCCCGGCGCCGGCGCCGGGGGCCGGGACCGTCCAGTCGCCGGTGACCCAGCCCAGCGTGGCGGGCACCTCGGCGGTGCGCGCCGCGGTCAGTGCCGCACCGATCTCGACCTCGGGGTTCTGCCCTTCGGAGAGCACCCGGAAGAATTTGAGGATCGCGGCAGAGTCACCGTCGTCCACTATCACCGAAGTGTTGGACTGTTCGCCGGAGAGCACCCGGACCTTTCCGGTGGCGAAGGGCAGGCGGTAGTCCGATTCCACCAGGTGGCCGACGGCGGCACCGTCCGCGCTGCCGGCGCGTGCGCGCATCAACTGCAGCCAGGCCGCGATGAAGGCCGGGTCGTGGACGCCGTCATAGATCCAGCGGCGGCCCTGATCGACACCGTCGGCGGGGACCTCACCGAGCAGCGCCGCTCCGGCGCCGGCCAGCGGCAGCGGGCGGTAGCTGAGCGGCACCTGGACGACGTCGGTGCGGTTGCCGTCCGCCGTCGGGTACGTGACAGCCAGCAGCAGGATCTCAAGCCCGGCCCCGTCCCCCGGCTGTCCGGCTCCCGGACCGCCGTCAAGGCGCACGCGGCCCACCGGTTCGAAGCCGAAATGCGCGCTTTTGACGGGGAACCAGCGCTGCCGCGGAAGCCAACCGCGGAGCAGGGCATCCAGTGGCGGGGGGAAAATGGGCGGAGTCATATCAGCCTTCGAGTGACAGGATAGGCATCGCCGTGGTGTTGGGTGAGGCCGGGTTGGAGGTGGACGCCCGGATCCGCAGCCAGAAGAAATCGTGGCTGCCCAGGGTCAGGGTCAGCGTCCCGTCGTCGGCAATGGCCGGGAACGCCTGGCCGCCGAAGACGTCGCGCAGGCCCCGGCCGGCGTACTGCGGCACCTTCAGCGTGGTGGCCACCGGGTGCTGGGACAGGTTGAAGGCGCACAGGATGCTCTCAGGATCCTCTCCGGCGGCGTTGCCTGCCGGCAGCTCACGCAGGTAGGCCAGGACGACGTCGTGGTCCGCCTCGATGTGCTGGAATGTGCCCAGCCCGAAGGCGGGATGGTTCTTGCGGACGCTGAGGATCTGACGCGTCCAGCGCAGCAGCGACCCTGAGTGTGCCGCCTCCGCCTCGACATTCGCCATGCTGTAGTTGTAGACCAGCGACTGGATCACCGGCAGGTACAGCTTGCCCGGGTCGGCATGGGAGAACCCGGCGTTTCGGTCCGGGTTCCATTGCATCGGGGTGCGGACCGCGTCGCGGTCCTCGAGCCAGATGTTGTCGCCCATGCCGATCTCGTCGCCGTAGTACAGGAACGGGCTCCCCGGGAGCGAGAGGAGCAGGGCATTGATGAGTTCGATCTCCGAGCGGGAGTTGTCCAGCAGCGGGGCCAGCCGGCGGCGGATACCGATGTTGGCGCGCATCCGCGGGTCCGGCGCGTACCAGCCCAGCATCGCGGCGCGCTCGTCCGACGTGACCATTTCCAGGGTCAGCTCGTCGTGGTTGCGCAGGAAGGTGCCCCACTGGGCGCCCTCGGGAATGTCCGGGGTGTCCTTCATGGTCTGGATGATCGGGGCGGCCTTCTGGTCCCGCAGCGCGTAGTACAGCCGCGGCATGATCGGGAAGTGGAACGCCATGTGGCATTCCGGCTCCTCCTCGCTGCCGAAGTACTCCACCACTTCGGCCGGCGGCTGGTTGGCCTCGGCGATGATCACACGGCCCGGGTAACTCTCATCGACCATCTTGCGTAACTTGCGCAGGAATTCGTGGGTCTGCGGCAGGTTCTCGCAGTTGGTTCCCTCTTCTTCGAACAGGTACGGAATGGCGTCCGCGCGGAAACCATCGATGCCCTGGTCGAGCCAGAACCGCACGACGTCGAAGAGGGCGTCAACGACCTTGGGATTTTCGAAGTTCAAATCCGGCTGGTGGCTGAAGAACCGGTGCCAGAAAAACTGGCGCCGGATTGGATCGAAGGTCCAGTTGGACTCCTCCGTGTCCACGAAGATGATGCGGGCGTCCTGGTATTTCTCGTCCGTGTCGCTCCAGACGTAGAAGTCGCCGAACGGGCCGTCCGGGTCCTTGCGCGACTCCTGGAACCAGGGGTGCTGGTCTGAGGTGTGGTTCAGCGGCAGGTCAATGATGACCCGGACGCCGCGGGCATGGGCCTCAGCGACGAGCCGCTTGAAATCGCTGATGGTGCCGAATTCGTCCAGCACGGAGTTATAGTCCGAAATGTCGTAACCGCCGTCCCGCAGCGGTGACTGGAAAAAGGGCGGCAGCCAGAGGCAGTCGACGCCGAGCCACTGGAGATAGTCGAGTTTTTCGATCAGCCCGTGGAAGTCGCCGGATCCGTCGCCGTTGCCGTCCGCGAAACCCCGCACCAGGACCTCATAAAAGACCGCCTTGCGGTACCAGAGCGGATCGTGCTGGAGGCCGGGCGCGTTCAATTCGAAGGACCCCTTCGGCGTGAACTGGTTGGAACTGCTAGGACTGAAACTCACTGGCGCTGCCTCCGGATGCTAAGGATGTGGGCGGGTTCGACGTGGGCGTCTAAGCGTACGTAGTTGTACTCGCCCCATTCCCAGCTTTCACCGCTGAGCAGGTCATCGACGATGAAGCCGCCGTTGTGCGTCAGGTTGTCCGGCTCCAGTTCGAGGGCCGCCAGGTCCAGCGACACCGTGCTTTCCCGGGTGCTGTGCGGATCCACGTTGACCACGAAGATCAGCGTGTCCTTGGTGCCGTCCGGAAGCGTCTTGTGCTTCGAATAGACGATGGTGGCGTCGTCGGTGCTGGCGTGCAGGGTCAGGTTCTGCAGGTCGCCGAGGGCCGGGTGCGCGTGCCGGATGGCGTTGAGCCGGGTCAGGTACGGGGCCAGGTTCCGTCCGGACTCCGCCGCCGCATCCCAGTCGCGGTCCTTGTACTCGAACTTCTCGTTGTCGATGTACTCCTCCGCGCCCGGCCGGGCCACGTGTTCGTACAGCTCGTACCCGGCGTAGACACCCCAGCTGGGGCTGGCGGTGGCGGCGAGCGTGGCGCGGATTTTGAAGGCAGCCGGGCCCCCGAACTGCAGGTACTCGGTAAGGATGTCCGGGGTGTTGACGAAGAAATTCGGCCGGAAGTAGGCCGGGGATTCGTGGCTGATCTCCTGGAAGTACTCCTCGAGTTCCTCCTTGGTGTTGCGCCAGGTGAAGTAGCTGTAAGACTGCTGGAATCCGGCCCGGCCCAGCGCGTGCATCATGGCCGGCCTGGTGAAAGCCTCCGCGAGGAAGACGACGTCAGGGTTCTTCTTGTTGACCTTGGCGATCAGCCATTCCCAGAACCAGACAGGTTTGGTGTGCGGGTTGTCCACGCGGAAGATCTTCACCCCGTGGCTGATCCAGAGCTGGACGATCCGCAGGATCTCGTTGGCCAGTCCGGCGGGGTCGTTGTCGAAGTTGAGCGGAAAAATGTCCTGGTATTTCTTCGGCGGGTTTTCGGCGTAGGCGATGCTGCCGTCCACGCGGGTGGTGAACCATTCGGGATGGCTCTGCACCCACGGATGGTCCGGGGCGGCCTGCAGCGCGAGGTCCAGGGCCACTTCCAGCCCCAGTTCGCCGGCCCGTGTCACAAAGGCGTCGAAGTCCGCGAAGGTCCCGAGATCCGGGTGGATGGCGTCGTGGCCGCCCTCCTTTGCACCGATCGCCCACGGGGAACCGGGGTCCTGCTGGCCTGCCAGCAGGGTGTTGTTCGGGCCCTTCCGGTGCTGGGTACCGATCGGGTGGATCGGCGGCAGGTAGATGATGTCGAAGCCCATCGCGGCGACAGCATCAAGGCGCTTCGCGGCAGTGCGGAACGTCCCGGAGGTCCATTCACCGGTCTCGTGGTTGCGCACGGCGCCCTCGGAGCGCGGGAAGAACTCGTACCAGGCGCCGCGTCCGGCGAGTTCACGCTCCACCAGCAGCGGGTAGGGCTCGGAGGCCGTCACCAGTTCGCGGATCGGCTGCCGGGAGATGACTGCTGCCACATCGGCGCTGAAGCCGGCGGCCAGGCGCTCCTCGGGTGTCTTCGTGCTGTCCACTAGGCCGACGACGGCGATCCGCAGCGTCCGGCGGTCGGCGGAGGGGCGGGCGGCCTCCTCGGACGCCGCGGTCAGCAGCGCGGCGCCCTCGGCCAGCATCAGCTCGACGTCGATGCCTGCCTCGACCTTGACCTCCGCGTTGTGGTGCCACGTGCCGTAGCGGTCATGCCAGGCCTCAATGACGAAGGACCACCGGCCGGTGCCGGAGGGGGTGAGTCGGCCTTCCCAGCGGTCGGTGCCGGCACCCCGGTCGCCGCGCGGCGGTGCCAGGCGGACGCGCTGCCGCTCCTTGCCCCGCGGGTCCAGGAGCACGGCACTGACGCCGAGCATGTCGTGGCCCTCCCGGAATGCGGTGGCGCCCACCACGATACTCTCGCCCACAACGGCCTTGGCGGGGAATTTCCCGTCTTCGACCGCAGGCTCCACGCCGGTGATCGGAAATCTGCCGAATTTGAGCCCATCCGTGATCAGGGCCTTCGGCTTTTGCTTGGACACGGCACTGGTTCGCGAGTTAGTCGTCACAGGCTCGACGTTATCTACAAATCGCAGAGATTGCTAAGGTTGCTCAGTTTTTGGCCGAGTCACGGCGGCCACCCGACATTTACCTTAAAGAAACCCACAGCGGTTTCGGGGCCCTGCAATTGTCCGTTAGGGTTTCGCAGGTGAAGGCTATCCGCAGATTTACCGTCCGAACTGTTCTTCCCGAATCGATCCGGCCTTTGGCGCGGCTCGCCACCAACCTGCGCTGGTCGTGGCACCTGCCCACCCGGGAGCTCTTCGAACAGCTCAACCCGGCGGTCTGGGCTGAGAGTGAACACGACCCGGTGACCTTCCTCGGCCTGGTCAGCCGGGAGGAGCTGCAGCGTCTCGCCGCGGACCAGGACGTGGTGGGCCGGGTCCATGCCGCCGCCCAGGACCTGGATCATTACCTGGAGCAACCCCGCTGGTACCAGAGCCTGGGCGAAGACGCGCCCCGCTGCATTGCGTACTTCTCACCCGAGTTCGGCATCACCGAGGTCCTGCCGCAGTACTCCGGCGGTCTCGGAATCCTGGCCGGCGACCATCTGAAGGCAGCTTCGGATCTGGGCGTCCCGCTGATCGGCGTCGGCCTGCTGTACCAGGCGGGCTACTTCAAGCAGTCGCTGTCCCGCGACGCCTGGCAGCAGGAGACCTACCCCGTTCTGGACCCCGACGGCCTGCCGCTGACCCTGCTCCGCGAGGCCTCCCCGGACAACAGCGGCCGCCCCGTCCTGATTTCGCTTCCGCTCCCCAACGGCCGCCGCCTGCTGGCGCACGTGTGGCGGGCCGACGTCGGGCGTGTCCCGCTGCTGTTGCTGGACTCCAACGTTGCAGGGAACGACGACGCGGCGCGCGGCATCACGGACCGTCTCTATGGCGGCGGCGGCGACCACCGGCTCCAGCAGGAGCTCCTGCTGGGGATGGGCGGGGTCAAGGCGCTGCGGGCCTTCCAACGGCTGACGGGCGCCCCCGCACCGGAGGTTTTCCACACCAATGAGGGCCATGCCGGTTTCCTGGGGGTCGAACGCATCCAGGAATTGATGTCCGGGGAGAGCCCCCTCAGCTGGGACGAAGCCCTGACCGCGGGCCGCGCCTCCACGGTGTTCACCACGCACACTCCCGTGCCGGCCGGCATTGACCGCTTCGAGACGTCGCAGATCGAGCATTTCTTCGCCGCCGGGCTGGCTCCCGACGTTCCGATCGCGAAGATCCTGGACCTGGGCCGCGAAGATTATGCCGATGGCAACCCGTTCGTCTTCAACATGGCCGTGATGGGGCTGCGGCTGGCCCAGCGGGCCAACGGCGTGGCGAAGCTGCACGGCGTCGTCTCCCGGGGCATGTTCTCCGCTCTCTGGCCGGGTTTCGATCACTCCGAGGTGCCCATCACCTCGGTCACCAACGGCGTCCATGTGCCCACCTGGGTGGACCCGAGGGTCTCCCAGCTGGCCCGCGAGCACTTCGGCTCCGACGCCGAGACCCAGGGCCGCTGGGACCTGGCCTATAACGTCAGCGACGAAGCCGTGTGGGCGCTGCGCCGCGAAATGCGCGTCTCCCTGGTCGAGGACGTCCGTCGTCGGCTCCGGGCCGCCTGGAAAACGCGTGGCGCCGCGGACGCCGAGCTGTCCTGGACCGACTCGGTGCTGGATCCTGATGTCCTGACAATCGGCTTCGCCCGGCGGGTGCCTACCTACAAACGCCTGACGCTGATGCTGCGGGATCCGGCACGGCTCAAGGCGCTGCTGCTGCACAAGACCCACCCGATCCAGCTGGTCATTGCGGGCAAGTCGCACCCGGCCGACGATGCCGGCAAGAAAATGATCCAGGACCTGGTCCGTTTCACCGACGACCCCGAGGTCCGGCACCGGATCGCGTTCCTGCCCAACTATGACATCGCCATGGCCAGGACCTTGTTCCCCGGCTGCGACGTGTGGCTCAACAACCCGCTCCGCCCGCTCGAGGCGTGCGGAACGTCCGGCATGAAGGCGGCCCTGAACGGCTCCCTCAACCTCTCCGTGCTGGACGGCTGGTGGGACGAGATGTACGACGGCGAGAATGGCTGGGCGATTCCGACGGCGAACAACGACGCGTCCCCCGACGAGCGCGACGACATCGAAGCCGCGGCCCTGTACGAGCTCCTGGAAACCCAGGTGGCGCCGAAGTTCTACGGCCTCACGGTCTCCGCGGGGGCCGGCGCCGCCGGCCCCTCGCAGTCCGGGCCGCAGGAAGTCCCCACGCACTGGGTCTCAATGATCAAGCACACCCTGGCGCATCTGGGCCCGGCCGTGTCCGCGGAGCGGATGCTGCAGGATTACGTCAACGTCCTCTACCGGCCCGCCGCGATCGCCGGCCGGGACGCCTCGGCGGACAACTTCGCCGAGGCGAAGGGCCTTGCCGCCTGGTGCTCACGGATCCGCGCGGCCTGGCCCCAGATCCAGGTGGAACACGTGGACTCGGTGGGTGTCTCCGAGGACCCGCAGATCGGCGACTACCTGCAGGTAAATGCGTACGTGGCGCTCAGCACCCTGCTACCGGAGGATGTTTCGGTCGAGGTAGCCTACGGCCGCGCCGAGGACAGTGACGAATTGACTAACGTCACCGTCGCGGAACTGCAGTCCTTGGAAGACCTCGGCAAGGGCCGGTACCTGTTCAGCGGCACCCTCGTCATTGACCGGTCCGGATCCTTCGGCTACACCGTCCGGGTGCTGCCCCAGCATGAAGGACTGGCGTCCAAGGCCGAACTGGGACTGATCGTCAACGCCTGACCTGTGGCTCCTCGGCGGTTCGCAACCGGTCATCCTCCGCGTGCTCGCTCGTTCCTCGCTTAGACGCACGCTTCCGGATAACCGGTTGCGAACCGCTGACCGTTAAGCCAGCTATAGGCAGACGGCGATGACGGCGAGATCCGTGCCGGCGTAACGTTCGGCGTCCTGCAGGATTTCGCAGATCACTCCGAAGGAGCGGTCGGCCCGGAAGACGGCCGGGACCTGCCAGATGATGGTGGCCGGGGCCTGGCCGTGCTCAGTGACGTTGTCGGCGAAGTCGTTCAGCGAGTCGTTAAGGGCATCCAGGTTCAAGCCGTAGTGCTCGGGGAAAGCCAGCGCCCCGCCGAAGGCCAGCAGCACGCCCTTCTTGGCGTCCGCCGCGGGGACCAGCAGGGCCCGGCGGCCGGCGTCGTTCACCTGCTCACGTAATTCTTCGAGGGTCCAGGTGTCGGCGGAGAAAATCTTCATGGGCTCCTACTTGCCTTCGGCGATGAATTTGAACGATCCGTAATGGTCGGCGGTGAAGTACTTTTCGCTGCCGCCGCCCACCACGATCCGGCGGGCGCCCCGGTCCGACTCCCCCGGGGTTATCACGGTGAATTCGCGGTAGTACCCGGACGGCTTCTGCGGGAGGATCCTTTCAAAGTTCCCAAACGGGACATTGTCGCGGGGATAGGGGTATGGGCCGCCCTTGGAGATGAGGTTCAGCGTCTGGCGTGCTTCGGGCGGCAGTTCGGACGCCATGATTTCGGTGAGGCGGGAGGGATTGACGACGCCGGCCGCAGGCGTCCTGGCCGCCGTCGCGCTGGCGGCGGGGCTGGTCCGGCCGGCCTCTGGCGGGGCAGTACCGGGCTGCGGGGTGCCGAGCAGCACAAAGGCCAGCACCACCAGCCCCATGATCACGGCAAGCAGGGCTGTCAGCCGCGTGATCTTCATTCGTGCTTCCCCTGCCTGGTGTGCCGGCCGCTAGAGGCGGTAGATGCTGATGCTGTTGGCCTGGATCACGTCCCGCTCGCCGGAGGAGATACGAACACCCTGACGCCGGTCGTGCAGTTCCGAAGTGGTCAGCCGGAGTTCGAAGAGCCGGTTGGCGGCGTCGTCGTCGTCGGGGATGGCCGGGAGCGTGACCTTGACGTCCTGGGCGCCGCCGTTGACGACGACGAGGCCGGTCAGGTCGCCATTGTCGGATCCCAGCAGGAGCTGAACCACCCGGTGCCCGGGGTCCTGCCACCGGTCTCCGGACATCCGCTCGCCGTGGACATCGAACCAGTGGAAATGGGACCCTTGGTCCCGAGCAGGGTAGTCGTGCGGCTGTCCGGCGAGGAACTCCTTGCGAAGCCGGATCACGCGCTTGGTGCTGCGCAGCATGGAGTGTGATTCCGGAGTGCTGGTCCAGTCGATCCAGGTGAGCGGGTTGTCTTGGCAGTAAGCGTTGTTGTTCCCCTGCTGGCTGCGGCCGATCTCGTCACCGGCGGTGATCATCGGCACACCCTGGGAAATCATCAGGGAAGCCATCAAATTCCTGCTGGTCTGGCCGCGCTTCGAAAGGACCTCCTCGTCTTCGGTACGGCCCTCGAAGCCGTGGTTGTAGCTGCGGTTGTCGCCGTGCCCGTCGCGATTCTGCTCCCCGTTCGCCTCGTTGTGCTTGCGGTCGTAAGAGACCAGGTCCGCCAGGGTAAAGCCGTCGTGGGCGGTGATGAGGTTGACCGAGGCCAGCCGGCTCCGTCCCGAGGCCGCGAACAGGCTCGCGGAACCGGACAACGCGTCCGCGAGGCGCGCAACCGAACCGCCCTGGCCTCCCGCGTCGATCGCTGCGCGGTCGGCCAGCCAGAAAGTGCGCACGGCATCCCGGAAATGGTCGTTCCAGTCCACCCAGCCCGCGGGGAACCGGCCCGTCTGCCAGCCGCCGTAGCCGACGTCCCAGGGTTCGGCGATGAGCTTGGACTCGGACAACACCGGATCAGCGGCAATCGCGACCAGGAAGGGGTGCCGCGGATCGAACTCGTTCGCGGTAGTGCGGCACAGCGTGACGGCCAGATCGAAGCGGAAGCCGTCGATGTGGAATTCATTCACCCAGTAGCGCAGGGAGTCCAGCACCAGCTGCACCACCCGGGGCTCGCCGAAGTTCAGGCTGTTGCCGCAGCCGGTGGTGTCCACGTATTTTCCGTGGCCGTCGTGGCGGTAGTATTCCAGCTCGCCGAGGCCGCGGAAGTTCAGCGTCGGGCCGTCCGTGCCGCCTTCCGCGGTGTGGTTGTAGACAACGTCGAGAATGACTTCTAGTCCTGCGGCGTGAAGGAGCTTGACCATGCCCTTGAATTCATCCTGCACGGCCTGCGGTCCGGCGTCCTGTGCCCCCTGGGTGGCGTAGCCCGGGTGCGGCGCGAAGAACGCCGCCGTGTTGTAACCCCAGTAATTGGTCAGGCCCAAGTCCTGCAGGTGCGGCTCATCCACGTGGAAATGGACGGGAAGGAGCTGGACGGCCGTGACCCCGAGGGAGAGGAGGTGCTCGACCATGGCCGGATGCGCCATGCCCGCGTAGGTGCCTTGGAGGTGCTCCGGGATGTCCGGATGCAGCATCGTCTGGCCGCGGACATGGGCCTCGTAAATGATGGTATTGCGCCAAGAGGTTTGCGGCGCCTGGTCCGCACCCCAGTCGAAGTCGCCGGCCATCCGGACGTTGGTGACGGAGTCGCCGCGTTCATCCACTCCGCGGCCGTACGGGTCCAGCAGCAGCGGCTGCACGCCGTCGGCGTCGAAGTCCACCGTCGGCACCGGGAGGGCCAAGGCGTCCACCTGTGGCGAAGCGCGCAGGCCGTAGCGCGAGCCGGCCGGCAGCCCCTCGACGATGCCGTGGTGCACGCCGTCCGTGATGTTCGGCAGGGGCGCCAGCTGCCAGCTTCCGCCCGGGGCGAGGTAGGCGATGTCCAAGGTGTCCACTCCGGGGGCATAGACGGCCACATTCGCGCAGCTGCCCCGGGGATCGTCCGTCGTCGGGGAGCCCGTGCGGGGGACGCTGACACCCAGCGGAAAAGGCCGCGAGAGATCCGCGGTGGTGGCTGAATCGATATAGGGCTTGACCATCGCTTAAAGCTTAGCCGGGGATGACAAATGGGCACCGTTTCGTTCTTGGGGCCAAGGCATGGGCAGCGTAGGGTCGAGGACCCGCATACTGGGAGGAGGCGCTGAACTGGAGGTACTTGTGCGCATAGCACTTGCTCAAATCATCACCGGCCGCGAGCTGGAGCGGAATCTGGCCCTCGTGCGGGACTATGCCCGCCAGGCGAAAGCGGGGGGTGCGGACCTGGTGGTCTTCCCCGAAGCGACCATGCGCGCGTTCGGCAACTCGCTGCTGGACATCGCCGAACCCTTGGACGGCCCGTGGGCCTCGCAGGTCCGCGCCATCGCAGCTGATGAGGGCATCGTCGTGGTGGTCGGCATGTTCACCCCGGGGGCGGCCGGGGCCGGTGCCCTTAAGGTCCGCAACACGCTCCTGGCCACCGGTCCCGGAGTGGACGCCAGCTACGACAAAATCCACCTTTTCGACGCCTTCGGCTTCGCGGAATCGGACACAGTGGACGCCGGCACCCAGCCCGTGACGTTCGACGTCGGCGGCGTCACCTTCGGCCTGGCCACCTGCTATGACGTCCGTTTCCCGGCCCTGTTCACGGAAAACGCGGAACGCGGCGCCCAGGTCAACATTGTCTGCGCCTCTTGGGGTGCCGGGCCGCGCAAGGTGGAGCAGTGGAAGCTGCTGTCCCGGGCCCGCGCCGTGGATTCCACCACCTTCGTCCTGGCGTGCGGCCAGGGCGACCCCGCCAGCCAGGGCCTCGAGGCCAAGGGCTCTGCCCCCACCGGCGTCGGGCACTCCGCCGTCGTCTCCCCCTTCGGCGAAGTCCTGCAGGAGCTCGACGCCGCCCCCGGTCTCCTGTTCGCGGACCTGGACCCCGCCGTCGTCCAGGACGCCCGCAGCAAACTCCCGGTCCTCGCCAACCGCCACAGATTCTAGGGACGACTCACCGCCAACACGGAGAGGCAAATCGCTGGAAGCGGAGATTTGCCAGGAGCGCGTCGCCGACCAAAGCGGAGGGAGCCCGCCCGCGGCCGAACGGAGCGCCGGGAGGTGTCTAAGCGACGGCAAAACTCCGGTTGCGGCGGGACCCGACGACGGCCAAGGCTATTTGGCGGCGCGCTGGCGGGAGATCTCGTAGAGGGAGATGCCGACGGCCATGGACGCGTTCAGCGATTCCATCGCGGAGTCGATCGGGATGGAGACGATCTGGTCGCAGTTTTCGCGGACCAGCCGGCTCAGGCCCTTGCCCTCGGACCCGACGACGATGCAGACCGGTTCGGTGGCCAGGGCGAGGTCCGGCAGCGACACATCGCCGTCGCCGTCCAGGCCCAGCACGTAGATGCCCATGTTCTTGAAGGCCTTGAGCGTGCTGTTAAGGTTGGCGGCGCGGGCCACGGGGACTCGTACGGCCGCTCCCGCACTGGTCTTCCACGCCGAGGCGGTGACGCCCACGGATCGGCGTTCCGGCACGACCACGCCATGGCCGCTGAACGCCGAGACCGAGCGGATGATCGCGCCCAGGTTGCGCGGGTCGGTGATGCCGTCGAGGGCGACGAAGAGCGGCGCGTTGGCGACGTGGCCCTTCTTCCAGCTCTCGATGGTCTCCTCGGCCAGGTCGAAGGCGTCCTGGTATTCGTACGGCGGGATCTGCAGCACGAGCCCCTGGTGAATGGCGTCGTCGGTCATCCGGTCCAGTTCCGGCTTGCCGGTTTCGAGCAGCGGGATGCCGCGTTCGGCCGCGAGCTTGAGCGACTCCTTGACGCGGTCGTCCATCTCGATGCGGATGGCGACGTGCAGGGCCTTGGCCGGGATGCCGGCGCGGAGGGCCTCGACCACGGAGTTGCGGCCGGTGACGACTTCCTCGGTGGCACGGCCCTTGGGACCCGAGCGGGCGCCGGCGTTGCGGGCACCCGGGCCCGGACCCCGCTTGGCTGCCGAGCGGTCCGCGAGCTGTTTGTTCTTGTGGGCCTTGTGGTACGGACGGTCCTCCGCCTTGGGAGTCGGGCCCTTGCCCTCAAGGGCCTTGCGGCCGTGGCCCCCGGTCCCGACGGTGGGGCCCTTCTTCATTTTGACCGAGCGGCGACCGTTGTTGGCCATGAGTTTCACCCTTTTAACTACGCGATTCGTTGATAAGTCTGAACTCCAGTCTACTGACTCGAGTTAAATCCTCGACCGCAGGGTCATCGACCGGCGCCCTTCGTCCCGCCGCGGCACAGCGGTTTAGCCCCGCTTGAGGCTCCAGCTTGCGCCGTCCGCACCGTCCTCGACGACGACCCCGGCCGTGGCGAGGGTGTCCCGGATGGCGTCCGAGGTGGCCCAGTTCTTGTCGGCCCGGGCCAGGGCCCGGGCCGCGAGCTGGGCCTCGACGAGTACGTTGAGGGCCTCCATTTCGCGGGCGTCCGCCGCGGGGCCGGACGCCACGGAATTCAGGCCCAGGACGCGCAGCATGTCATTAAGTTCGTGCAGCGCCTGCCGCGCATCCTCCAGCCGCCCCTCCGTCAGGGCCGTGTTGCCGGACCGGACTGTCTCGTGCACAACCGCGAGGGCCTGCGGCACGTTGAGGTCGTCGTCCATGGCGCGCTCGAAGGCCTCCGGCACCTGCCCGTAGGTGGCGAAGCCGTAGGACCCTCCGTCAGACAGTGCCCGAACGGCGCGGCTGATGAAGCCTTCGATGCGTTCGACGGCTGCGGCGGACTCCTCCAGCGACGTGGGACGGTAGTCCAGCACGGAACGGTACTGTGCCTGCCCCAGGTAGTACCGGACCACCCGCGGCGATGCGAGCTGCAGCATCTCCGACGGGCTGACGGTGTTGCCGATGGACTTGGACATCTTCTCGCCGGCGTAGGTGACCATGCCGTTGTGCATCCAGAAGTTCGCGAATCCCTGGCCGGCGGCCTGCGACTGGGCCATCTCGTTCTCGTGGTGCGGGAAGCGGAGGTCCAGGCCGCCGCCGTGGATATCGAACTCGTCACCTAGATATTTGCTTGCCATCGCAGAGCACTCCAGGTGCCAGCCCGGCCTGCCGGCGCCCCACGGCGAGCCCCAGCCCGCCGTCGCCGGTTCCCCGTCCTTGTGGCCCTTCCACAGGGCAAAATCGCGCGGATCCTTCTTCCCCCTAGGGTCAGCATCCGCAGCACCCTGCATATCGTCGATGTTCTGGCGCGTCAGGGAGCCGTACTTGGACCACGAGCGCACATCGAAGTAAACGTCCCCGGACTCGTCGAGGGCAGGGTAGGCGTGGCCGCGGTCGATCAACGTTGCGATGAGGGCGTGCATTTCCGGGATGTGGCCGGTGGCGCGCGGCTCGTAGGTGGGGCGGGAGACGCCGAGGGCGTCGTAGGCCTTGAGGAATTCCTGCTCGTAACGGTAGGCCAGCGCCCACCACTCCTCACCGCGGACGGAACCCGGCTCGTCCTCGAAGTCCGGCCCGAACGAGTCAGCGGACTTGGCCAGGATCTTGTCGTCGATGTCGGTGACGTTGCGGACCACTGTCACCCGGAAGCCCCGGTACTCCAGCCAGCGCGTGAGTTGGTCAAAGGCGATCGCGGAGCGGATGTGCCCCACGTGCGGCATGCCCTGCACCGTGGCGCCGCAGTAGTACAGGCTCACATTTCCAGGAACCAAGGGGACGAAGTCGCGGACTTCGGCGGATGCAGTGTCGTAAAAGCGCAGGGTCACCGCTCCAGATTAGCCGATGCCCGGGAGGCCGGCCCTGCGGTCCTATTTGCAGTGCTGACCGATCTTGTCCAACTGCTGCCTGAGCTGGGTGAGCTGGTCCTGGGTCTGGGTTCCGGTGGAACTCGCGGCCACCTGCTTCATGATGTCCGCCATCTGCTGGATGGGCTCCGCGACCTCCGGCGCCACCTTGTCCGCGACGTTCCGGTAGTGCTCACTGATCTGACCGGCTTTTTCCTTGTCGCTCCCGGAGGGGACGAAGGCGTCGGTGTTGAGGTACGTGCAGCTTTCGGTAACGCTCATCCTGGGCGTGGTGGTGGCGGGCGGTGCGGCCGCACCGGAGCATCCCGCCAGCAGCGTTCCGGTAAGTCCGGTAATTCCGATAGTTAGGACGACGGCGGGACGCAGCTTTTTCATGGGAAGTCTCCTGACCAGTCCGGACGGCGTAATCCCTTAAGCGTAGGCCCGAAAGCCCGGAACGGCTCAGCCGACGAAGCTCAGCCGGCGGGGTAGACCAGGGCGGTGGCCGTAGCCGCGATGCCTTCGCCGCGGCCGGCGAATCCAAGCCCGTCGCTGGTGGTGGCCGAGACACTCACGGGTGCGCCGGCGGCTTGGCTGAGGACCCGCTGCGACTCTTCCCGGCGCGGACCGAACTTGGGCCGGTTGGCCACAAACTGCACGGCAATGTTCCCGATCTCGAAGCCCTCGGCGCGCACGATCCGGGCCGCTTCGGCGAGCAGAGTGACGCCCGAGGCCCCGGCGTATTCGGGGCGGTCGGTGCCGAAGTGCGTGCCGAGGTCACCGATCCCGCAGGCGGAGAATAGCGCGTCGGCGGCCGCGTGCGCGACCGGGTCGCCGTCGGAATGGCCGGCGAGCCCCCGTTCACCGTCCCAGCGGAGGCCACCGAGCCACAACGGCTGCGGCGCTTCCTCCGGGGCGTAGGCGTGGACGTCGATGCCGATGCCGGTTCTGGGGAGGGGCATCCGGTTAAGCTGCGGCTCGTTCACGGCCACGCCTAGCCCTCCACCCAGCGCACACCGAGTGGGCCCTCGAGGAGTCCCTCGGCGAGGATGAGGTCCAGCGGTGTGGTGATCTTTAGCGACTGGCTGGCACCGCGCACCGCATAGACAGGTACGCCCAGCAGTTCCACCAGCATGGCGTCGTCCGTGACAGCCGCATGCTCCGTGGCGTCGAAGCCTGCGGCGGCCTCGTGGGCGCGGACCAAGGTGGCGGCGTCGAAGCCCTGCGGGGTCTGAACTGCCCGCAAGGCTTCGCGCGGCGCGGTGCCGGTGACCATCTCCGGGGCGATTTCGGCGTCGGGGCCCTGGGTGTGATCTACGGTCTTGACGGTGTCGACGACGGGAATCACGGGGATGACGGCCACCGCGCCGGAGGCCAGGGCTGCGGCCACCCGGTGGAAGACGGATTCCGGGGTCAGCGCCCGGGCGGCGTCGTGGACCAGCACGAATTGGGTGCCCGGCGTGAGCGCCGCAAGCGCGGCACGCACGGAGTCGGCACGGCTGGCCCCGCCGTCGACAGTGCTAACCGCGGGCAGTTGGCCGTCCTCTCCCGGCGCCGCGGTGCCGAGATACTCCGCCTGCAGTTCCGCCGCGAACGCCTCGCACTGGGCCCGGAGTTCCGGGTCTCCCGGCGGGATGGCGACGCAGATCTGCCGGGCAACGCCCGCTGCGGCTACGCCGCGCAGGGCGTGCGTAAGGATACTGTCGCCGCCCAGCGGCACCTTGGCCTTTGGCATGCCGTAGCCCAGGCGCTGGCCGGATCCGGCCGCGACGAGGATGACCGCGGTGACGTGAGCTGTCGATGCAGTGTTCATGCGGACAAGACTACGTCCCGGCGCTCCGCCGCAGCCGAACCAGCTCGCCGTTGTTGTCCTGTCAGGGCCCGGAAGGTCAATATTTGCCAGTCTGCTGGACTGATTTTGGGCAAAAAGAAGCCCGGCGGCCGTTACGCCACCGGGGTTCGATTCTTAGCTAGGAAGCCAGGACCTCGTCGAGAACGCTTGCAGCCTTCTCTTCATCAGTCTTCTCCGCCAGTGCCAGTTCTGAAATCAGAATCTGGCGGGCCTTGGCCAGCATGCGCTTCTCCCCTGCGGAGAGACCCCGGTCATGATCACGGCGCCACAAGTCGCGGACGACCTCTGCCACCTTGATGACGTCACCGGAAGCAAGCTTCTCCAGGTTTGCCTTGTAACGACGCGACCAGTTGGTGGGCTCTTCAGTGAACTCGGCGCGCAGCACATCAAACACGTGCTCCAAGCCTTCCTTGCCCACTACGTCCCGGACCCCAACAAGGTCAACGTTCTCTGCTGGAACTTCAATGGTCAGATCACCCTGAGCCACCTTGAGCTTGAGATACATCTTCTCTTCGCCCTTGACAGTGCGCATCTTGATTTCTTCAATTTTTGCTGCACCGTGGTGAGGGTAAACTACTGTTTCGCCGACCTCAAAAACCATGTGGACATTCCCCTTTCCCGCAAACCAGTTTATCACGATTAAGGCATATGACTCCCATGGTTCGGGGCCCAAAACCGCGTAAATCCGCGGAAAATCGCAGGAATCGACTCTCCAAAACCCTTGACGGATGCGAATAATAGTGCATTGCCAACCCTCCGCCAAGGGGTCACGAATTCGGCACACGGGGAGCATTACAAAGGTCGCCCCTTCGAGCGACGGCGGTGGCCGGAGGCAGTGCCGCCGGTGCCCGCGCGCGTCATGATGGACTCGCCCGAATCCGCATTTGATGGCTATTGCCGATAGGCTATGCCTGAATAATGTTTCAAGACTCTCAAGGAGTGCGTGACGTGCGTTTCACTGCGATGACCCGGGGCCGGCGCGGCAAGCTGGCAATGGCAACGGCTGCTCTGGGCATTGGCCTGCTGTCCGTGACCGGTTGCGGCTACATTAACCCCCAGCAGACCTCTGTGCAGTACTCCGCTTCGGACGGAACGCGCACTGACCTCGGCCCGCTCCAGCTCCGCAACATGATGGTCATCTCCGACGGGAAGAATGAGGCCGGCCGCGTGATCGGCGCCGTGTACAACACCTCCTCCAAGGACGTATTGCTCACCCTCAAAGGCGCCAGCGGTTCCCAGACCCAGGTTCAGGTCAAGAAAAACTCTTATGTCCTGCTCAACGACAGCACGGACCCGGCGCTCCTCAGCACAACGGGCGCCAAGCCCGGTTCCGTGTTGGACGTGACGATCCGCGAGGATGTCACCAACCTGGAGGCCAAGTTCAAGATGCCGGTCCTGGACGGCACGCTCACCGAATACAAGCAGTATCTGCCCACCGCCGAGCCCACGAGCTCCGGGACCGCGTCGGGTGCTGCCACGCCGTCGTCGCCGTCGTCGACCCCTTCGCCGAGCAGCAGCCACTAGCCTCCAACGCCAGCCGCGGCGCGACCGCACAGGCAAAAGGAGGGGCACCCGTGGGTGCCCCTCCTTTTGCGTTCTGGGATTTTTGCGTTCTGTAGCTTTTGAGTTCCGGGGCGCCGCGGGCCGCGGCACGGTCAGGCTAGGGCTCGAACTTGTACCCCAGCCCGCGGACCGTGATCAGGTACCGCGGCGCCGACGGATCCGGCTCAACCTTGCTGCGCAGCCGCTTGACGTGCACATCCAAAGTCTTGGTGTCACCCACGTAGTCGGAGCCCCAGACCCGGTCGATGAGCTGGCCCCGGGTGAGCACCCGGCCGGAGTTGCGCAACAGCATCTCGAGCAACTCAAATTCCTTCAGCGGCAGTGACACCTGCTCGCCCTTGACGCTCACCACATGCCGTTCAATGTCCATCCGGACCGGGCCGGCCTGGACGGTACTGGAGACCAGTTCCTCGGGTTCGCCGTGGCGGCGGAGGACAGCGCGGACCCGGGCTACCAGTTCCCGCGAGGAGTAGGGCTTCGTGACGTAGTCGTCGGCTCCCAGTTCCAGGCCCACCACCTTGTCTATCTCGGCATCCTTGGCGGTCAGCATGATGACCGGGACGGAGGACCGCTGACGCAACTGGCGGCACACCTCAGTTCCGGACTGCCCGGGCAGCTGCAGATCCAGCAGCACCAGGTCTGCGCCGTTGCGGTCGAATTCGGTGATGGCGTCGAGGCCGTTGTCCACGACTTCCACCTCGAATCCTTCCTTGCCGAGCAGGTAGGAGAGGGGGTCACTGAACGATTCCTCGTCCTCGACAATAAGAATCCGGCTCAAGCGCTAGCTCCTTGCTCATGGACGCCGGCGGCGTCACTTCGTTCTGGTCGTGCGTTCTGCGAGCGCCGTCGGGGATCCGCGGAGGGCTCGTCCTGGCCTTCCATCTCCGGAAGGCGGATGGTGAAGGTGGAGCCCTGTCCGGGTTGGGACCAGAGCGTCACCTCGCCACCGTGGTTGGCCATCACGTGCTTGACGATGCTCAGGCCCAGCCCGGTGCCGCCGGTGTGGCGGGAGCGGGCGCTGTCCACACGGTAGAAGCGTTCGAAGACCCGCTCCTGGTCCTCGGAGCTGAGGCCCTCCCCCTGGTCCGTTACGGAGACCGCGACCAGGCCGTCCCGGGCCCGCACCCCGACGCCCACCCGGGTGTTCTCCGGCGAATAGCGGATGGCATTGTCGATCAGGTTCCGCAACGCCGTGACGAGCAAGTCCTGGTCGCCGTAGACCATCGCATCGGCCCGGCCGCCCACTACAATCTCGATGTTCTTGCTTTCGGCGGGAAGCTGGGACCGGTCCACGGCCTCTGCGACCACCGTGTTGATGTCCACGGGGTGCGCCTGCTGGGCCACGTTGGCACCCTGCAGGCGGGAGAGTTCGATGATGTCCTGCACGAGCGCGGCCAACCGGGTGGACTCCTTATGCATGCGCTTGGCGAACCGGCGGACGGCTTCCTCATCGTCGGGCGAGGCTTCCAGCGCCTCCGCCAGCAGCGAGATCGCGCCGACCGGGGTCTTCAGCTCATGCGAAACGTTGGCCACAAAGTCGTTGCGGATCTCTTCCGTGCGGGTGAACTCGGTGCGGTCATCAGCGAGCAGCAGAATATATTCCTCTCCGAGCATGGCCGCACGGACCTGCACCACAATGGTTCCCGAGCCCAGCGGGCCGCGCGGCAGCTCGAGCTGCCTCTCCAGGATCACGCCGTCGCGCCGGACCTTCGCGGTCATCTCCAGTAACTGCTGGTGCACCACGGTGTGCCCGCGGACCAGGCCGTAAGCGTAGGCGGCGGGGCTGGCGCGCACCACGCCGTCGACCGCGTCCACCACGACGAAGGCGCGCCCGACGACGGCGAGCACCTCGGCGGCTCCGTCGGGGAGCGATGGATCGTCGGTTTCGACGTCACTGATTTTGCGTTGCTGCTCGCTCACCCGGAAGGCGAGCACGCCAAAGATGCCGAGCGACAGGCCGATCAGTCCCGCGATCACGCCGATAAGCATTGGGTCCACAGCTCCAGCTTATGCGCTGCGGCCCGCCGGAAATCGAAACGTGTGCGATCGCGGCGCCGGTTCAGCTAACGTTCACCTATAGAGGCGTAACAGTTCACCGGAGAGTGGAAGGGTGGCAGGTTGAACGCCGCTACGGTGAAACGAAACGGGCCGGCCACTGCGGTGCCCGGCGACGTTTCCGAGGAAAGGACGCACCAGTGCGCAAGGTTTTTCAGGAAGAGCTCGCCCAGGTCGGTGAGCAGCTCATCGAAATCTCGAAACTCGTCAGCGAGGCCTTCGAGAAGGCCACGACCTCCTTCGAGGGCGCCGACATCGACCTCGCCGAGGACGTCATCGCGGCCGACGCCCGGATCGACTTCCTGCAAAACAGCCTCGACGAGCGTGCCATCGACATCCTCGCCCTGCAGGGCCCGGTGGCCAGCGACCTGCGCATGATCGTGGGCTCGCTGCGGATGAGTGCCTCGCTGGAGCGGATGGGCGACCTGGCCCGGCACATCGCCCAGCTCGCAAGGCTCCGTTACCCGGCCAACGTCATCCCGGAGACGCTTCGGGAGACCTTTAGGAGTTTCGCCAAGCACGACCTGGAGATCGCAGAAAAGCTTACCGTGCTGCTGGAGACCCGGGACCTCGAGGTTGCCCGCGAAATCCTCAAGGCCAACGCCGTTGTCAACGACCTCCACCTGAGCGTCTTCAAGGCGATCGCGCGCAGCGACTGGCCGGGATCCGCCGCAACCACCGTGGACGTGGCGCTGGCCAGCCGCTACTTCGAGCGCTTCGCGGACCACGGGGTGTCCGTCACGCAGAAGGTCACCTACCTGGTCACCGGCGCGTGGCAGCCGAGCAGCATCGAGCACAGCTGACGCCTCTGCCGTTTCAACAGCAGACAGTCCGACGGCGGGGGGGGGGGCGGGGGGGGGGGGGGGGGCCCGGGGGGGGGGGGGGGGGGGGGGGGGGGGGGGGGGGGGGGGGGGGTGTGGGGGGGGGGGGGGGGGGGGGGGGGGGGGGGGGGGGGGGGGGGGGGGGGGCGGGG
>NZ_JBEPNK010000037.1:0-24813 GCF_040546245.1 Arthrobacter sp. UYEF3 | reverse complement strand
CAGTGGCTCCCAAGCACACCACCACTGGCTCTCTTCCGCACGATCGGTGGCTCTGAAGCGCAAGATTGGGTGGCTCTCAAGGCATCAAATACTCAGAGAGAGCCCAAATCAGCGATGCTCAGCATGGAACCGTCAGGTTGGGGCATATCTCACGTGGACGTCAGGACACTGCCTGACGTCATGTCAGGTTAGGGTCACAGCTCAGGGGTGTGACTGTTAGTCCAGATTGGCGGTTTTTTCACAGCCCGGTTTGGCGGTTCTAGCTGATTCCGATGACGAGGGTTGAGCGTGCGGCCTCGATGACGTCGTCGGTGATGGTGTTGAGTTCGTTGATTTTCATGACCCGTTCGATTTGGGTGAAGAGCCTGTCGATGAGGCGGAAGTTGCCTCGGGTGATCCGGGCGACGGCGGCGATGGCCTGGGCGTCGGTGAAGTCGTCGGGGTCCAGGGTTTGGCCGAGTTTGCGCCATCGGCGCTCGAGGACGAAATTCAATTCTTCCTGTGCGAGTGGGCGGTATTCGTGGGCAAAGCCGACCCTGCTGTAAAGCTGTGCGTAGCGGCTGAACCATTTTTCGATCCCGGGCATGCCGATGAGGATCAGGGCTATGTTGTCCCGGTCGTAGCGGTCGCGCAGCAGTTCCAAGGCCGTGGCGTTGAGGCGCTCGGATTCGTCAATGATGAGCAGCTCAACATGCTTACCTGTGCGGGTGTGCGGCCCTGTCTTCTTGCCGATTTTTTCCAGGTGCTGGTCAACGCAGATCGATACGCGGGTGCTGATGTGTTCGAGGTCGGTGTGGATCTGTTTGGGTGAGGTGAGCACGGCAGGGGTGTAGAAGACGCTGCGTGCCCGGGCCAGGGCCGCGTAGATCTGGTAGTCGGAGTCGTCCCGGGGACCCCACTGTTCTATGAGGGTCTCTGCTTTGTGCCAGTTGGCGTAGCGTCTGGCGGAGAGGGTCTTTCCGATGCCGGCCTGGCCGTAGCAGATGCCGATGGTGTGCTGGCGGCGCACGGCGTCGGCGAACTCAGCGAACCGTCGGTGCTCTTTCGTGGCAATGAAGCTTTGTGCTGTCATTGGTCGTCCTCCAGGTAGGTGCGTAGCTTCGGGCGCTTCTTGGGTTGATCGACAGGGGCCGGAGCGGGAGCCGGTTTCGCTGATGCCAAGTCCGGCAGGTGCCTGGCCACGACGGCGATGCGCTGGTTGATTTGTCCGCGCAACTCCCGGCGGCGGGCCGACCGTGCAGCCTGAATGTCCTTGAGGGTCAGCGTGGAGGTTTCGTGGTCGGGGTCCACGGCTTTGCAGATGAACTGGTTCTTATGGAAGACGCGGATCTCGGTGATGTCCCGCGGATCGTAGCGGACAACGACCGGTTCGCGGACGTAGGCGGCCAGGAGTGGCGAGACGTATCTGAGTCCCTGGAAGTGCACGCCGTCGCGGTGGACGATCCGGGGTTTGGCAACGGTCAACAGGAGCAGGTTGAGTTCGTCCATGGTTGCCGGGAGGCGGGGCAGCCAGCCATCACCTACCCAGGCCTGGTGCGGGGTGGTTTTGATTTCTGGGTGCTTGCGCTGGTGGTACTCCTCCGTGATAAACCGACCGATGGCCCTGTCCAGCTCTTTGAGCGTCAGCACCGGCGCCGGGGGCGGGTGTCCGCGGGTCAGGTGGCCGGGCAGTTCGGTCAGCAGCTCCGTATTAACGGTGCCGTAGAACCGTTCGATCTTTCCGCGGCCCTGGGGCCTGGCGATCGTTGAGTAGGTGATTTCGAAGTGCAGGTCTTTCGCGGTCTGGGTCAGGTGGTGGCTGGTGAAATCTGAGCCGTGGTCGACGTAGAGGACGTCGGGAATCCCGCACATCGGCCACCCTGCGCCGGCTTTGGGCCAGATCCCCTGCCGCAGTGCCAGTGCGGTGTTAAGGGCGGACGGTGCCCCAAGGAAGAGCATGTAGCCGCAGATCGCGCGGGAGTAGTCGTCAATAATCGTCGTGAGCCACGGGCGCACGGGTTTCAGGTTTGCGTCCAGGACGAGGATGTCCAGTTCGGTGTGGTCGGCCTGCCAGATCGCGTTCGGGCGCTCGGCCCGGTGCCGCCATGCCAGTTCATAGCTGTCCCGGTAGGCTGCCGTTCCCTGCTGGGCGAGCGTTTTCATGCCGGGGTCAAGGCTCGCGGTGATGGAGCGGACGGTGCTGTAGGAGAGGGGAGGCCAACCGCGGTCGGCAGCGACGCGGTTGGCTTTGCGGGCAATGGTGGCCATGGGCAGGGGCGGTTTCACCATGGCCAGGCCTTCGACGAGTGCGACCAGTTCGGGGGTGCTCCTGCGCGAAGTGGTTCCGCGGTTGGCAGTGGCCAGTCCGGCGATGCCGTCGCGTTTGTGGGCTGCGTGCCAGCGCTGCAGTGTCCGAAGTCCGATGCCTGCGTCTGCGGCGAGGGCCGTCAGCGGCACGCCCTCTTCGATATGCCGGCTCAGGATTTGCCAGCGCACCAACGCTGTCTGGTCAGGCGTGGAGGCAGCATCCCCCGTCAGGGAAGTGCTGCCTCCGGCCGTCACCGGACTGTTTTCTGTGTGGCTGTTGAACGCCGCCGCAGCGCGGCAGGGGCCGGCTCGCGCCGGAGAGCCCGATAGACGGTGGTCCGGCTGACGCCGAGGACCTCGCCGATCTTTTTCACCGTCATGTCCTTCTGCTCATACATCCGGCGGGCGGTCCGCAGCTTGTCCTTGGTTAGCAGCTGGGGCCGGCCACCAACACGTCCCCGCGCCCGTGCGGCCTGAAGGCCTGCGTTCGTTCGTTCACGGATCAGGTCCCGTTCGAACTCCGCAAGGGCTGCGAACACGTGAAAAACCAGCCGGCCGCCCGAGGAGGTCGTGTCGATCGCTTCCTGCAGGGACCGGAACCCGATGCCACGATCCTGAAGATCGGCAAGCTGGTCAATCAGATGCCGGATGGACCTGCCCAGCCGATCCAGCCGCCACACAACGAGCGTGTCCCCGGGCCGGAGCTGATCCAGAACCTTCGTCAGTTCCGGCCGGGACTCCAAAGATCCGGAAGCCGTGTCGGTGAAGACGCGATAGCAGCCGGCAGCCTTCAACGCGTCCTGCTGCAGGGCCGCGTCCTGGTCCCCGGTCGATACCCGGGCATAGCCCAACAGATGTCCCATGCGCCCCAATGTACCAATACCCGTCAACCACCTGAAGAACCGCCACATAGAAACCGGCACTGAGTTTCGCTACAACAATCAGGGGTGGATCGAATCTGTTCTGCGAGTTGGCTGGTTTGTAGTAGATACGGTCGTTTAGGACACGTTGCTTCCAAGGGGTCGAGCGAACTCGTTCGAACCCGTAGGCTCGCCGCTTCGATTAGCAACTTCAATCGGGCAGTTCCCAGTATTCTCGTCCTTCCGTGCTGGACTTCTCCTATGCGGGAAGGTGACCAGCCACCCGCGGCAACGATTCCTGATTGTGTCAAGTATTTCTGGCCCCGGAATGACGGTTGAATCTGGCCCCATCCCGGCATGTTCGTGCCGTTCGAGAGTTTTGGTCGGTGGAACCTTCCCACCGCATGCGCCCTGGGCGCTGAGGAGGTTACGTGGTGCGGGCCGCTGTAGTGTCGTGATGGGTGTCGGTCTCAGCCTCTCGGTAAAGGTTGCACAGGGAAGGCGGCCTGATTTTTTGTCACGAAAATGACAAGCTTGGTTCTCTGGTCTTTGGACAAAATCCGGTCGTAAAGTGAGGGTCATTACTCACTTCCAGGTCTGGAGCTAGGATGCTTTTTGGGGGGACGCGGCGTGCGCCGCAAGATACAGATCAATCTGCCGGTGGTCACAGGCCGCCGGCATTGTTGTTCAGCGGGGTTATGGCCACCGGCCTGGGGACCGGGCTCCTGACCGAGACGGCGGGTCCAGTCCTGGCACTGATCACCTGTGCCGGATAAGACGACTAAACCGCTGGGTTTCCGCGCCCTCGTGGCGGTGGCTTCGTTCGTGATCTTCATGGCAATCTGGCTAGTTATCGTCGGAGTTTCAACTCGGACCTTAATGACCGGAGCTGTGATTGGTGCGGTAGTCTCTGCAGTCCTATCAATAGCCTTTGCCATCAAGGGGAGACAGAGATGACACCGGGCCCCAGCGCCAGACACCACACCGACCGCGAACGTTCGACTCCCTAGGATTGCGTGCTAGCCGCCGTCGGAACGCGCGACGGGATTCGGTTTGGCTGGCAGAGCATTCGGAAACTACCGAGAGGATTGCGATGCGCTCCCCAGAACGTCGCAGCATCTCCCGCTATCGTGTGCTGGTGGTCGTGGCCATAGCAATCATGCTCCCGGTTGGCGTGGTGGTCGCTACCCTGAGCTCCTGGCTTTTCGGCCATCCCCTAGGAGAGGTCCAAGGGGTTGCAATGTATCTTGTCGTTGGCATCGCGGTTCTGTCGATGCTGGCCGCGTTCACGGCCATACTGCGGCTGGCCTATAAGTCCAAACCTCGAAATGGACGGTAGGGCGGCTTGCGCAGGGCGGCTAGCGCGATTTCGCGGGCAAGTTGGTGGCAAGTCGGTCTTCTTCTCGTGCTCGCCGTAGTGAGTCTGGCAGACCTAACAGGCCCGCGTGTTGCAGGAGGAATTGTGTTGATGGGTCTTGCCATCTTGATCACCACCTGCAAGTTTGTTGCGCGTGGCATGAGAGATGAGCCTCCCATAGTGTGAGCCGGCGGCGATCATTCGGACGGCGCCTATTCCGAAGTTCTTGGGGGACCTAGAGCAGAGGAAGCGGAGCCCGGCGCGCCTAGGCGAGTCTCGGCCAGCAGGAGTTTGGCTAGGAAGCCCTGCTAGGAGAGTTGTTCCAGATCATCGCAACATCGTCAGAATGCTGCCGGATCCATAACGCTAGGTGGTTGTCCGGTTGAGGCTGTGGGCGAGGCGGTAGGAGTCGGTGCCGGTTTCGATGATGGCGCCGTTGAAGGTGAGCCGGTCCACGATCGCGGCGCAGAGGCGCGGGTCGGTGAAGGTTTTGGTCCAGCCGGAGAAGGACTCGTTGCTGGCGATGGCGATGGAGTTTTTCTCTTCGCGTTCGGTGAGGACCTGGAAGAGGAGTTCCGCGCCGCGGCGGTCCAGTTCCATGTAGCCGAGCTCGTCGATGCAGAGCAGGTCCACGCGCCCGTAGCGGGCGATGGTCTTGGCCAGCATCTTTTCGTCGGCGGCTTCGACGAGTTCGTTCACGAGCCGGGTGGCGAGGGTGTATTTGACCCGGTAGCCCTTCTCGGCGGCTGCGGTGCCGAGGCCGATGAGCAGGTGGGATTTCCCCGTCCCGGAATCACCGATCAGGCACAGGGGTGCGCCTTTGCGGATCCAGTCGCCGGTGGCGAGGGTGTGGATGGTGGCGGGGTTGATGTTTGGGTTCGCGTCGAAGTCGAAGTCCCCGAGCCATTTGTCGCGGGGAAAGTTCGCGGCTTTGATCCGGCGGATGGAGGAGCGCCGGTCCCGGTCGTCGCACTCGGCCAGCAGGAGCTCGGCCAGGAAGCCCTGGTAGGAGAGTTGTTCCTTTCCGGCGACGGTGAGGGCTTCATCGAGCACCGCCCGGATCGTGGGCAGGCGGAGCCGGCGGCAGGCCTGGTCCACGGCCGCGACGGCGGCTTGTTCGGTCAGGCCGCGCCGCCGGCGCAGGGTCGGAGTGATGGTCGTCGAGGGTACTGCAGGGCTCATGAGATGTTCTCCTTCGACGCTGTTCCGGCGGGGTGTTCGGTGCGTTTGGCCAGCAGCTCGTCATAGACACCGATCGACGGAAGCGGGCGCGTGTCCGGCGGGAGCCCGGCGATAACAGCCGCGGGGTCCATGAGCCGGCGCTGCGTAAGACTGACAACGCGTTGCACCTTCACGTCTTCTCGAGTGCTGGGATGACGGTCCGGCCCGGCCCCACCCGCGGGGATGTTTGAGGCGTGTCTGCGGGCTTCGACCGCGACGACGTCGGCGCTGACAGCACCCACTCCCAGGGCCGAGAGGATGCCTGCAGTGACGTCGGAGGCGTCCATGGAGCGGTGGAGCAGCAGGACGTCGATGAGTTCGCGGGTGCCGTCGGCGTCGCCGTTGACCCTGCGGCAGACAGCCCAGAATGCTTCATGGGCGCTGGTGAACGCACCGGACTCCCGTGCCCTGGCCAGGGCTGTGGACCCGGGCAGCGCGCCGGGTTTGGTTTTGAGGACCTCCAGATAGTGATCCAGCTGGACGGACTGGCCACTTTTGGCAACGATCCGTTGATGCCTGGCGGCCACGGTGCGGCCGTCGAAAACGACGACCTCGGACGCCCGCAGGTACACCCGGACTTTCCTGCCGATGAACCGTGCCGGGACGGAGTACTTCACCATGCGCACGGTGATCATCGAAGACCGGTCCACCCTGGGTGTCAGCACCAGACCCGGGTCAAAGGATTCTGCCGGCAGCGGGGCCAGGAAAGGCTGTTCGGCGGCGAAATCCTGCCCGATGGTGCGGATCCTGTCGTTGATCCGCCGGGCCTCGTCCTGGGCTTCCCAGGCCCGGATCCGGTCGTTGAGCTCATCCAGAGATTCCGCGACAGGCATGGGCGAGAGCCTGTTGCGGCGGAACCAGCCGACCTCCCCTTCAACCCCACCCTTCTCGTGTGCCCCGTCGATGCCGGGCTGGCAGTAGAACGGGTCGAAGCCGTAGTGCGAGCGGAACAGCACCCACCGGTCATTCTCATGGCGTTGCCGGCCCTGCCCGAACACCACCGCGGTGACCGCGCTGGTGAGGTTGTCATACCGGATGTGCTTTGTCGGGATGCCTCCCATGACGTGAAAGGCTTCAATGTGGCCTTCCAGGAAAGCTTCCTGCGCCTGTGTGGGATAGATCCGGTGGATGGCCTTGCCCGAGTGCGACAGCCGGAAGATGAACATGTGGCATTTGGTCTTCACCCCGTTCAGCACCACCCAGACTTCACCGAAGTCCACCTCGGCTTCCGCGCCCGGGGCATGCTCCTGCGGGACGAACGCCTCCAGCCGGCGGCCGGCCTCGACATCGATCTGGGCCCGTCGGACCCGCACGTAGTCACGCACCGTCGAATATGACAACTCTTCCGCGCCATGCTCGTCAATGAGCCGGGCCAGGATCCTGCGGGCCGTATGACGTTGCTTCCGTGGCGCGGTCGTGTCCTCAATGAGCATCGCGTCGACCGCAGCCTTGAACGGCTCCAACCGCCAGGCAACCCCCTGTCTGGGTTTGCGTTCAGGAGGGGAGGCTGATTCCAAGGCCTGCCGCACCGTCCTGCGGTGAACCTTATGTTTGGCCGCCAGCGCGCGGACCGAGAGGCCCCCGACCCGGGCATCCCTTCGAATCAGCGCGAACAACTCCACTCTCGACTCCATCCAGACCAGCCTTCCGCCGCATCCATCCCCTGATGAATCCAACGTTGAAGGCGGGGCCACATATAACCGTCACAAGCTGCCCGGCGAGTCACGAAGTGGGGCCAGAAATAACCGTCCTGCCGGGGCCATCCAAACCTGTCATAGTCAGATTCCGGGGTCACTGGCCGGATCCGGCATGCAACATGGAACGGGATCGCACGCCCCTCGCGCCCGCACGACCCGACCCGGGCAGTACCGGGGTCGAACCGGACCGCCAGCGCAGGCGCCGTTACCAGGTGACCAGGCTCAGCCCGTAGCTGTTGGCGATGGTCCGCTCGGGTGTGAAGAAGAAGTCAGCGGAGCAGAGATTCGGGTCGGTTGGCGGCCCGTAGTCGTGGACCGACCCGCATCCGTCCGCATGGCCATTGATGACGGCCTGGATCATGCCCACCGCTCCGACGGTGCCATCGGAGTAGGGCATCAAGACTGGCCCGCCGCTGTCTCCCTGGATGGCGGCGATATCCGTCCCGCCTATCTGGAGACCTTCCGTGTTGTATGCGCCGCCGAATCCGTCGTCCCACCAATTCCACTCGCTCCGGACCTGGATGTTGCAGTGAACGCCGGAGTTCCCGCCGCTTGTGCAAATCCAGTCGCCGATCGAAACGTCTCGAACGCCCGATGTGGCCTTGGAGAGGCCCCACGAATTATCCCAAGTGCCGTCGTACATCCATTTGCTGCCTGCCCCGGCTATCAGCGACGACTGGCCGGTCGATGAATCCCAGAACTCGCTTCCAATGAACTTCGTGGAATCATCGCGGTCGTACCACGGGCCGGCATCGCAATGTCTTGCGGTGATGGTATACGTCTGGGTGCTGCTTGCCAGAGCGAATCCCGTAGAGCAGACATGGTAGTTGCTGGTCATCATGTATGCACCCGAGTTGAAGGGCGAACTATCTCGTGAGCGCGTGGCCGGAGTGGCGCGAACGGTGTTGACCACTCGGACCGGTGTGCCCGCCGCCTGATTTGCGGCGGCGGCTACCATAACCCAGTCCGGCGCGGCACCGGGAGCGGCACGCCCTTCAACGGCGATTGTCCCGTCGTCATCTCGCACGCCGGCGATGTTGTCGACTTGGAACCCCAGATTCGACAGCGCCTTCTTCTGTGAGTCGATTCTTGCGATGGTCGCGCGTATTTCGGGCAACGAGTAGGGGCGCTCAGAGAAGGTCACTGATATGCCTCGGGCTTGGCCTCCCGCGCGAACCGTGTCGCGCAGCGGGGACGCACCCTTCCAGAGGACTCTTGTCGACCGAGTGGTCGCGTCGTTGACTTGGCCGACATAGCCAGCCTGCTCGATTCCCGGCAGTTCGGTGATCCAGAGCTTGAACTCCGAAAGCTGCTTCTGGTCGGTGAGGAAGCCACTGCCCTTGGTCTGCATGTAGAGGTCGATCGGACTTGATCCGGCAGGTGCTGTTGGAGGATTGCGATCGGCATTCGCCGCGCCAGCGCCAAATCCCATTAAGATCACAACAAGCAAAGAGCAGGTACGGACGGCACGCGTGCTGAGCTTCATCTATATCCCCCATTTGATTCGGCGGTGCGATTTAGCCTGACGTGGTTAGCTAGGCTTGAATACGAGTGTGCCCTTGTCGTTGGTCCATGTCAGATGCCCGTCGCCGTAAACCACCTCGAAAGGCTTCTTGAGGAAGTCGAGGAGCCAGAGCTCTTGGCCGCCGGTGCAGCCACTTGGGCCGCCTCCAGCACGTCCGGCAGCGCCGACTCCGACAGGCCCGGGGTTGAGTGTCAACCCGTCCCGTGTCACCGATCCGCTGAGCGGGCCGCATGGGGTCACGATCGTCAGGTGGAGGGCGTTGTCTACTGATTCGAGCTTGGTAGTGATGGCTCCCGAGGCCATCCAGGGAAGGTCGCCGCTGCCGTCATGCCCGGAGACGCTTGCATAGATCCTGCAGGGAGCGGTTGAAGTGAATGCTGCGCAAACCACAACGGGGGCTGATCCGGGCGAGACCATGGGTCCGCTTCCACACGCGGTCATGAGGCCAGAGGCGACCAAGGCGGCCGTAAGAGCTAACCATGCTCGGGCAGTTCTCACCCTTCCCCCTTTTTTGCGTTTGGTGAGAGGACTGTACCCCGGTCAAGACGGTTTAGTTAAGGGGTGAGTCGATATATTTTTCGGGGAGCTCAACACTGAATTATGCAAGCCCTTGGGCGGCAAGCATTGCCTCTTCACGAAGCCTGCTGTTGAGCGCTTGGCCGCGCTCCCTGGCGCGGTACTCGTTGGGCGCAAGATTTCGTGCCGTGGCGAGCAGCCAGCCGACTCCCACACGATCGGGCAAGCCCGTTTCCCAGATGGTGCCAAAAACCTCGACGGCGAGTTCTTCTGCGCGTTGCCTGTCAGATGCGGTAGGCGAGATACGCATATACCTTGGCATAATGCTCTGCGTACAGGGCCTGGAATTCGCTTTCCCTGGTGGTTTGCACATCAACCTCCAAGCCCCGGACGACGATCTTCCTCTAACCGTCACGCGTCCGGACAATGCAGGTTTTATACAGCCACTCAGGAATATTTTCCAAGCGCCGCGTTTTTAGCCGCCGCGAAGGGCGCTTCTAAAACATGTGGGCGCCGCCAGACCGGCCCCAGACAGCAAAACAGTGACGCGCTCGGGCCGATCCCATCCATCGGCGCGGATCTCATCACTCAAGGCAACCGGGCCGGTGGCGAATTTCACCTTGGCGAGTCCCCGACCGGTTCTTCACCCAGGTCAAAACGGGGCATGAAAATCAACCAATTCAGCATCCATCACGCACCACCCCGTCATCGGAATCGGCTAAAACCGCCAAACCGAGCTGCGAAAGAACCGCCACTCTGAACTAACAGTCACAGCTCAGGGGTAACTGAACACTCGGGTCCGGGGGCCTTGGGTTTCAACCTGACACTCTTCGTTAGAAGGTCATTATGGATGCCATTTTCAGGAATCGTCTGCAGAGAATGTCAGGAGTCCTCTGCACTAAAGCCGTTGGGCGGCGGAGTACCGGTCCGAAGTGACCTCAGTGCAGAGGAGTATCGAGCAGAAGCGGCGATAGTGCAGAGGAATATATCGAGCAGCCAATGTTTAGAAGTCATCTGCACTACCCCGGAATAACGGGAAAGTCAGTGCAGTCAACTTCTGAAAATGACACCTGCTGACCGCAGACGAGAAAACTAAGCGACTGACTGCGCAAATTCATGTGCCAAACTGAATACCTACTGTCTACGCGCCAACTTCAGTGGATTGCTTTGGGATGGCTCGAAGTTTCATCAGTGTGTCCTGGCCGAGTGGGGTTAGAGCCCAATATTTGTTCTGATCCGTGGCTGATCTTTTCTTTACGCCGTGAGTCATGAGGTTTAGGGCAAAAAGCTGGACCAGAACGTCTTGGAAAAGCTCTTCCTCGACCTTCAGCGCCTGGAACTTGCCGAAATCTCTGGGCATGTAGCCGGCCGGCTCATCTTTGACAATATTCTCGCAAAAGCGGAAGACGCTCTTTCGCAGGTCGGACTCCGTAGCCTCGTTCATCAGGCTGGGTCCCAAGACGCCAAAGATCTCGTTCCACGTCACCGGGATGGAGACATCGATGGCATAACGTGTAGCCGAGGTATAGCTGCCGCTCTTAATATCACTTTTGCGGTAGAACGCCAGGCGACCGGTGATGTGATAACTATCCTCGCCGGAGGCCAATCCTTCGGGAACCTCAACAATTGTCGAGAGCGAGGATTTGACTTCAAGTTTGAGCTCGCTCACTCGCGCTCGAAGCTCCGCCATTTCTGCCTGGGTTTCTGGCGTCATTGCGTACTGGCCGCGAACCCATCCCTCGGCAGGATAGCGCTTCATAGCCAGAATCAAGCTGCGCGAGACAGCTGAACCCAGGTCAGCCGGATGCGTGTACGTCTTCACCAGACGGCTCATCACCTTCGCACGGAACGCGTCCAACTGGGCCTTCATTTCAGGCTGACTCTTACCTAGAGCTATATCTTCCGGCTTGGCGTGCACGAAGCCAAGAACGGGCTTTCCGATCTCTACTGCGTAGTCGTATTCCTTCTCCGTGTAGCTGATTCCTTCTGCGGTAGTTGAGCCGTATCGGCCTCCAACTATCACGACGTAGTAATCGCTCTCGTCGATTACTTGTTGGATTAAAGTCCACTGCTCTTCGTTAGTGGCGGGGAACATCTCCATGCCGGCTGGCAAGCAATCCATCTCCAAAAGCGCCTGAATCACCTCACGCCGTTCTTCGGCGAGGTCGGTATAGGTTGAGCTGATGAAGACTTGATAGCGACGATCCATGGGTTATGTCTAACACAGGCAACCGAGAGTCTCTCGCCAAGGAAGCTTTCTAGCTCACTTTGTTCCCCAACATGCGCTGGTGCTGCTTGAACCACTTGCTGAACTTGGGCCGGCCGGTGCTCAAATCGCCATCGATGGTCCGGAGCCAACGAACGCGCGCCCCGTCGCGAAACGAAACCCGCGGCACTTCCAGGCTCCGGTGCTTCGTCTCCTCTCCAGGGTGCATCACTTGGCGCGCTCCCTGCTCAATCTTCCGCCCGTCGTGGAGGTAAAAGAAGACATCGTAAATCGACTCGTCGCTGTTATTTCGTATGTGGAACCAGCGGTCTTCCATAGGCTCACCAGGAATGAAGTAGCTGAAGTAGTAGACGATGCGGCGGGCCTGGGACGTGCGGCGCAGCTTGGCATCCCGGCGGATGACATAAAAGGTGGCGAAGAAGGCCGCGCCGGTAATGGCGGCGGACGCCCACTGTCCGTATGTTCCCCAGGTGGCTGGATCGTAGTTCATACCGTCGTCATCCCCGCTTCAGTGGGGCCACCCCGGACAACCCCGAGGTCCTGGCTAGCTAGTCGTTCAAGTTTAGCTATCTTCTCAATGAGCAGTTCCGAGGCAGCATTAAAGGAGGGGTCATCGATAGCTCCCGCCATCTCCTTGGCGGTCAAGGCCCGAATAAGCCCTTGGATACCCGCCATCACCTCCGAAGCCGCGCCCGAAACGTCGGCGGGTGCCAGTAGGCGTACTTGAAGACCGTTTAGTTGTTTTGCCGATTGAACCAGCCCCGCGTGATCATTGCTGAGACCCGTAGCGAGGTCGTGTATATAGGTATCAAGGTCGCGTACTTCATTGACGAAATCCACGTAGGCCTCAAGCCTTCTGTCTCTCAGCCAGCGGTCATGTTCTACTTCACGGTCTGCTTCCCGCTGCGTCTCCGCCGCCACTCTTGCGGCTTCAATGGTCGCCTGTGTGTTCTGGCTGTTGAAGGCTCCCGCGATGAGGGCACCCAAGAGGCCGGCGAGTACAGCTCCGCAGGCAACGACCATCAAACGTATTGTTTCCCCATCCATGCAGACATCGTACTTTGGAATTCATAGCTTCATCACCGAGGCGTGGTAAGCGTGGCAGGTGGATAGGAAAAACCTGTTACGACATAAATATTGACAATTGGTGATTTAATACCAGCCGCGCTGGCAATCGCCAGACTCAACCCAGGGCAAGGACTAAAAGCAATCAAAAGCGTTCGCATGTATTGAGCCTGAGGCAAGGGGGAGAAGCGAAGCAATTAAACAAATCAGGGACAAATGCTATCTCAGCTCTCGTCCCTGTTTGTTTTTGTGCGTACTTGTACTTAGTGTGCGGCCAGGTATTTCTCCATTACGTCAGCCTGCAGACGGCCACGAGTGTTGACCTGGATACCGTTGTCAGCCGCCCAGAGTCGGACGGCTTTCGTATCTACTCCACTAGTGGCCTTGGTCTGGCGCTTCGTTGCGCCGCCTTCTTTCCGAGCGGCATCCTGGAAGCGACTCAGGAAGTCGCGGAGTTCGGAAGCGTGGCCGGAATTGAGATCAATCGCATAGGTGACCCCGTCAATACCAAAGCGGATAGTTTCATCGGCGTCAGAACCATCGAGGTCATCGAGTAGCCGGGTGTAAGTTTTGGTTGCCATATAAAAAGGCTATCACCCGATCGGCTAAAGTTTCGTGTGCGCTGCGGGGTATCCTCCAATAATGGATACGAGCTCTTTGCAGGAAGTGGGGGATTTCTTGAGGATCTTGCCACAGTGATTTTGCCGATTGTCGGCGTAATGGTCGGCGCGAAGCGTGCCAGCCGTTCAGTTGATGAACAGTGGTTCAAGAACGAACGGCTGGTGGCGTATCTCGACCTCATAGACCAACTGTCCGTCATGCACCAACAGTTGCCGTCGGTATGAAGGTGACCAAGTTCAGCCATCACACGGAGGACTCCGGTCATAGTGACGCCAGCGTTACTTGGGAGTGGCAGCAACAGATTGACGAGCTTGAGCGGGCAGAAGTGAAGGCGAACATCCTGGGTGGACAACTTGGCACCCTCTATCGAGAAACCGCTGACGACCTTATTGGCGAAATGTTGGATGCCATTGACGACGAGGACGTCACCGAAGACCAATGGGACGCTTTGTCGGTGCGCGGTCACGACCTACGCCGAGCTTTGGTGAAGTCGGCGAAATCTGACTTGGCGGTGCCCGTAGTAAGGGCTAGGCGAAAGCTACTCGCCCACGATAGTTAGTAGCGAGAGACATAAACGGGGTTGGCCGCAGCTTCACTAATCTCTCCAGCCAAGTCGGTGCTCAGCCTGTAGCCGTCGGCTTTTTTCATTAGGAACTCAGCGGCAGCTGCCTTGCGCTTAATTTGGGTGTAGACCCGCTGCCAGGCAGGGTAGGTTCTCAGCTCGTCGGCTAGCTCGGATTTGCGGGCGCGGAAGTCCTGCTCGTATTCGTAAGCCTTTTCACCGATGATCCTGTTGGCATCAGGTTGCACCTGTCGGGTCATGAAAACCTCGGGCATTTCCTCCACTCCCGCTTCGGCGAGAATCGACGATACGAGGAGGCGACGCTTCCCGATGGACTCGCCACGGTATTTGGGCGAATTGAGTAATGCCGAGAGCGCAGCTTGATAAGCAGCGCGGTATTGTTCTCGGTGCTCCTCACGTTCCGCCTCGGTTTCGGCCTCAGATTCCGCCTCGGCTTGTTGCACTGCCGCGAACAAGCTGTTCAAGAAGGACGATCCCCAGGCGGTAGCGGCGGTCCACTCGTAAATCAGACCTTGAGCTGCCCAGCTCACCGTCACGTTTTCTAAAGACCCATCGTGCGGTTGGGCCGACTCCTTCAGTCTTTGAACTGATTCGGCGGAATGAGTTTCGTCATCCACTAACTCATCCAGTACCGCGTTCAAGTAAAATGGGGCGGCCTGGAGGGCTACGAACGATGCTCCTACCTGCGCAGCCACTCGGATAACTTGCTCGACGTCAATATCCTCGGCGCTCAACCGCACATCGCATTCCCTCTCGATGTGGACGCCTGGAATGAAGAGTAGGCCGGCTTCGCTGGCTCGACTCGGAATGCTGGCCGCGATTTCGGCTAGGTCAGCGGAAGTGTAAGTCGTCATGATGAGGACTATAGGGGATATGGCCGACAGACTCGGTCATTGGTCCGGGCCTGCGGCAGTAATCTGGCACGATAGTCGTATGACTGAAGTCCCCATCACGTTTTTCCAGGCCGGTGCAACGGCAATACCGACTCTGCTGATCGCCGTTGCCGTGGGTTTGAAGCAAGGCGTGATTCAAGCCGAAATGCTGAAGAAAGCCTCGAACTTCGGCAAAATTGGCATTCTCATCCCGGCCGTTTTGTTCGTAGTCAGTGTAGTAGCGGGTCTGCTGGCAGCAGTCACCGCCCTATTCTATGATCATGGAAGTTCCTTTCAGGCCGGGCTTGTCCTCACCGCGCTGATGAATTCCCTTGCTTTCATAGTTATCGAGTTCTTTACCCCTATTGCCGCCGCTTTGCGACCTGGGGCCGGGGTCCTAATATGGGTATTTACGCTGATTGGTTACTTGGTCATGTTCTGGTACGTTATCTTCGCCCTCCTGGGGTAAATCAAATATCGGCCAGTCGATGATGCCAGCCCCTCCGTAGGCACGAACCGCTAGAGCTGTCATGGCCGCGCGCTCTCTCACCGGCGCGAGGCACAAGCCCGGCCTCAACCAGCTTGTACAGTGCATTAATGCCCGGGCGGAAATCGTGTCCATGAGAACTCCCACTGCTTGCGTGGGGGTGGGCACTGAGCAAGTGGAACAGACTTCCATTACCGGGCCCGGAGGCCCCAGGCGGAATCACCGACCCAAACTTGTAGCTGCTTCGAGTACCGGAATCATGGTCATCGCCAAGAATACGAGGGTCGGCGCACCAACTGCTACGGCCACAAGCACGGCCAGCGCGAGCTTAGTCCTGGCCTTTGGAGGGTCGAACTTCCTGAGGCCTGCACTTATCGAAATAGTAAATAGCGTCGTTAGTTGCAGTCCAATTACAAACCCCACGACGATTGCCCACAAGAAATATGGTCTATTAGTGAATATCACGGCGAGGGACACCATTTCGGCCGTTGCGAACGATGTGATCAACAAGATAGCTTGTGTAAATTCCTTCAGGTTACGGGGTGTGGATAGATGCCCGCCGTCCCCATCGTCAGGACTAAAGGCCTTCCCCGTGATCGCCAATGCGATGAAAAGTGTCGGTATGGCGGTGGCCGCAGCCTGAAAGAACCGAACATCGACATCCATAATTTACCCCAAACGTTGACGGTCTACTCATAGCCATTCATAGTGAAAGCGTGAGTGAATTTATCACGAAATTGGATAAATCAGATAATCCGTTTGTTCATGCCGGCGGCGACTTGAAGGAGCCGTCGAGCGGACACGCGAGGCCGAGCAAAATGTTCGCAGACACCAGCAAGCTCGTCGGCTCCACAGCCTTCCTTTCCAGCTTTAATAGAGGAGCCTTCGCGCAAATGGATGCCAGCGAGCTTCTGGCGACCATGCGACCAGCCCTAGACGTCAAAGAAGTCGAGGCCTTTGCAGATTCGCTTCGCGAAGCGGCTGACGAACAAATTCTTGCCGAGGTAGAGGCGCTGCCGGGCCGGCTTCTCTGCACCGCGATGGCACTTTCCAGAACCCTTGACGGGCTCAATCTGATGCTTCCTTTCGGCCCCGACCGCTATGTACGGGCAACAGTCCAACTAATGAGCGTTCTTGCTGTTTGTACGGTCCTTTGGATAGCCGGGGTGGCCGTAGATGAAAACGTCATTTTCTCCAAGGTTCTCGACGTGATGCAACTGCCAACTGCGGCTTTGGCTTGAACAGCAACCGGCAGAGCCCTGGATGGTCTCTACGGTGAGGGGCATAACAATCCACCTAAGGGGAAGGCCAAGAAGAAGAACAGAAATAGGGCCGGTGTTTGGTAGATATCTAGGGCCCGCTCCAAGTTCCTGTGGCCGACGCGACATCTGATCCACCTATCTACCTTGTGATGTAGCGATGTTAAAGCTTCAAGGTTGGCCCTTGGTCCGGGGTGGGCGTATCGGTTTGTCCCTCCGGAGTTTTCGTTGTGGATGAGTCGCATGGGCCAACGCTACGCAGCACGCCGACGCGGTCAAGAGCTGGTTCTAGCGCCAGCGGCAGGATTCCAACGCGCGGAACAGGGGGGTGGGGTCCGTCTTCAGGTGGTCGACGGGGCGGGTCCCAGCTAGGTCCCTTGAGGGGTGATCAACCAGAGGGTGAAATAGTTGTGCGGGATGTCAGTCCCATGGCTCTCCTAAAAAGTTCCGTCACCGTCGGGTGGAGGTGGCCGCCGGGGAGGAACTGGAATCCCGGGCAGAAGTTCCCGTCGTCGATGAAGACCCGGACGAGCTGCTGCACGACGGGCTCGGGGTCTTCCATGAGCTCGGAGAGTCGACGCCGAACCAGTTCCAGGGGCGGCAGGGTGAACTCCGCCCGGATCCCTGCCCACGTCTGGTCGCTGATGGGTTGGGCATTCACTCTTCTTCCGTTGTTTCGTCGGCGTCGCTGATGCTCTCCAGCAGCCACTGCGTGGAGAACGGGTTCCGGCGCAGCGTCACGGTCCGGAGGGCGGACTGGGTACCGGGACGGACCTGGACCCGCCAGAATTCGATGCTGACCAGGTCGCCGCTTCCGACGGCTGCTGTGCGTTGGGTGTCCCACCAGGCGTCTCTTCCGAACCAGTGCTGGGTGTCCGTGTCGGGATCGACAAGCCAGATCTGCCCGTCGTGGCGGATGGCGAGGGGTTTGCCGGCTGGGTCGGTCCGGACCTGAAGCTCGTTGGCCTGTCCGGGGGCTTCGATGGTGGTGCTCATGGGGGTGCGTTCTTTCGTGGTGCGGTCGTGCGGGTGTGTTTGGGTCAGGCGGCTTTGACGAGGGGGAGTTCGTCCCAGTGGGTGGTGTAGCGGGGGGAGAGCCTGTCCCGTTTCATGGTCCAGTCCGGTCCGCCGCAGATGCCGCCGTGGCCCAGGCCGATGGATCCGCGCCCGTACCGGCGGGTGATGTCTTCGAGGAGTGTTCCGACGTTGCGTTCCTCGTGCGGGTTTTCGAACAGGGCCAGGGGTGCCTGGTTGCCGCTGGGCCGCAGGTCGGTGACCATGATCCCGGCCCTGACGTACCGGACGCCCCCGCATATGCGGGGCAGAAGTGCATGGGCGGCCCTGGTCAGGATCACCGGGTCTGCGGTCGGCATCGGCAGCGGCACGCACACCGAGGGGTAGGAGGTGTCTTTCGGGTTGAAGTGGGAGGTGCCGGCGAACGCGGTGAGGACTTTGGCCTGGAGGCCGTGTTTGGCCAGCCGCGCCGAGGCCTGCTGGCCGTAGACGCTCATGACCTGCCGGATCCCCGCAGCGGTGGTGATCGGGGTGGCGAAGGAGCGGGAGAAGATGAGCTGGTCCCGGCCGATCCGTTCTTCCTCCATCGGGATGCAAGGGGTGCCCTGCAGTTCCAGGACGGTGCGCATCATGACCACGGAGAAGCGGTCCCGGATCATCACCGGATCCGCCCGGGAGAGATCGAGGATCGAATGGATCCCCAAGGCATTGAGGCGTTTGGTCAACCGGGTGGCGACACCCCAGACCTCGATGACGGACAGCCGCCGCATCAGGGACTCCCGGTCGGCGGCGGGTACGGAGTCCCAGTGGCAGACCCCGTCGAAAGCGGGGTTGTTCTTGGCCCATTTGTTCGCCAGCTTCGCCAGGGTTTTCGTGGGTGCGATGCCGACGCAGACGGGCACCCCGACGTTGCGCCGCACGGCGGTTTTCATGTCCCGGCCGAGGGTCAAGAGCTGATCGGGGGTGCCTTGGACGCCGAGGAAGGCCTCGTCGATGCTGTAGACCTCGAGCCAGGCTGAGTACCGGCCCAGCAGTTCCATGACCCGGGCGCTGATGTCGCCGTAAAGCTCGTAGTTACTCGACAGGGCAACGAGTCCCCACTCCTTGGCCCGCGGGGCAAGTTTGAACCACGGCTCACCCATGGCAATACCCAGGGCTTTCGCTTCAGGGGACCGGGTGACGGCGCAACCGTCGTTGTTGGACAAAACGATGACAGGCCGGCCCTCTAGAGACGGGTCGAACGCCCGCTCGGCCGAGGCGTAGAAGCAATTCACATCCACATGCGCGATCTGCGGCATATGCCGCATGACAACCGGCTTAGACATAGCGTGCCTCGCGCCGGCCAATCATGCATCTGATGCAATAGCCCACCTTAAACATGGTGAAGGCATCTGGTGGCGACGCCCCAGATGACCAGATCTGACAACGAGGGAACCCGGATATCCGGGTACACCGGGTTCTCCGCCTGCAGCACCACCCCGGTTCCCGTGATCCGCAACCGTTTGATGGTCAGCTCCCCGTCCAGGACCGCGACGACCACGGACCCGTCCACCGGTTCCAGAGCCCGATTGACGATCAATTCATCACCGTCGCTGATCCCGGCGCCCTCCATCGATTCCCCCGGACACCCTCACAACGTAGGTGCTGGTGATGTCTTTGATCAGGTGCTCGTTTAGGTCGATCCTCCCGTCGAAGTAGTCCTGCGCGGGCGAGGGATACCCGGCCGCGACGGGGACCGGAGAGATCAGCACCGACAGCAACGACATGCCCGCATCTATCACACGGGGACCAACTACAACGCCCACAACACACCCTTTATTCGAATATATGTTCGATAGATTCAGTGTAGCCCCGGGTGCTGACATTGAGCATTCTCCGCGGGATTGCATCCGATGCAGGATGCTCAGAGCTGTGAATCCGTCGCGAAAAATCAACACCAGTCATGTCGCCTCACCCCGCCGCCTCCATGAAGTCGTGAGCCCAAACCCCTCATTCCCCCGGTAGACGACAAATGGAGCGTGCGATGTTTCTGGCAGCGGTGGACCCCGGCATCACCCCGAATCCCAACTTTCCCTTTCTTGAATCACTGAAGCAGATCGGTGGAGGCATCCTGGTCGGCGCGTTCATTGTGATCGCGATCGTGGCGATCGTCGGGGCGGCGATGCTGCTGGCCGGCAAGCTGAGCCAGTCGTCCCGGCTGGCGTCAGGCGGCGGCATGATCCTGCTCTGGACCGGACCCGTAGCAGCCATCCTCGGCGGCATCAATGGCTACATTCTCTGGTCCCAGTCGGCGTTCAATCTCGGATTCTAGGTCCAGCCAGTCATGCCGGTTCAGTGCGATTTGAACGGATGGTGGCCGCCCGGGTGCGGTCTCGTCTCCCAGGCGAACGACGGCGTCCAGGGTTCCATCACGTCTTTCTTCGCGAACATCTTGCAGAGCACCGCGTCATGGATATGGTCGTTCATCACGGGCGCGTTCACCGTCTCGAACGTTGATGACTCGCAGTGGATCGCCGTCGAAGGGCTGACGAGTTGGTGGGTTATCGTCATGCTGACGCCACTCGTCATCGTCATGATCCTCCAACTGCTGTCAGGTCTGATCAGCCAGCAGCCCCGTCGCCTGGTCCGGGCTCTGGTGGGCGGCGCTGCCGCTATCCCCATGGTGGCCGGTGCGGTGTACATGGTCCGCCAGCTCACTAAAGTCAGCGATTCGGCGTCGACGGCGCTCCTCGGGTCCCTGGGGACAGATCCTTACGTCTTGTTCATGCGGCTCTTCGGCTTCGAAAAAGCTCAGGCGGGCTCAGGCAGAGAATGGAATGTTATGTCGTTGGCGCCGGGTTCAACGGGTGGCGCGGCCGGGGCGGTCGTCGTCACGGCAATGGCCGTTATCGTTGTCTGGATTCTGGCGTTCATCCTGATGTGTTCGATGATCTTTCGATCTTTTGCGCTCATCGTGCTCGCTGCCGTCACCCCGGTCGCTCTGATGCTCATGCCGTGGGAGAAGACGCAAACGTGGGCACGGCGGTGGTGCGAGATCGTCGTCGCGTTGCTTCTCGCCAAGCCGTTGGCCGCGACCGTGCTGGCCGTGGCCATCAAGCTCTTCGCCGAGGCGAAGTCATTCGCCGGACTGGCAGCCGGAGTAGTCGGCATGGCCTTGGCTTGTGGGGCACCGCTGATGGCGCTACGCCTGGTTAGTTTCGCCGGTGGTGAGCTTGCCGCAGCCGCGCAGACTGCGGGAGGCGGTCACGTACTTTCCCGAAGCACTGGCTTTGCTGCCCGGCAGATCAGCCGACAGACCGGCGGCCGCTTCACGCTCGCGGGCCTGGCATCGCACTCATCTGCGACCCGTCCGATCCAGTCGAGCCGACCGCAGTTTCCCACTCGCGTACTGCCACCCCGGGCACCACTGCCGCAAACGCAGACAGGCACGACGTCGGCCCAGACCCCCGGGGGTAATGGCACTGCATTGATGCTCGACGCCGGCGCCACGGCAACCGGGCGACCGTCACCCCGGGCGCGCGGAGGCCGTCGTGGGCCGGCGTCGAGTCCGGGCACACCGCTCAAAGGTCCGGATACGGGTGAGATCGGCGAGCGGCCCCCGGCGCCGAGGCAGCCGGCTGACCAAGCGGCGTCTCGAACGGCGCCGCCCCAGGCCTCGCCGCCAGCTTCCCCGCCCTCGCAGCCGATGGCAACACCGGGCCGCCCGCCCATCCGCCGGCCGCCAGTCGTCCAACCCCCGATCGATGGTGGTCCCCATGTCTGAAAATTCGCGCGCCCTCGAGGCCGTCAAATTCCCCCGGTACGAGCGCCGCGGCTTGTTTATGGGTCTGAAGTGGTACCAGTTGCTGCTGCTGGCGGCCGGAGTCCTTGTAGCCAGTACGGCATCGGCACTTCGCGGACCAGTGGGCCTCTTCGCATCGGGACCACTGTGGCTGTCGCTCATCCTGCTCGGGCTACTCCAGTATTCGAGGATTCCCTACCCGGTATGGGCCGGGCATGCAGCGCTGTTCTTCTACCGGTTGGCCGCCAAGCAAACCCGCTTCCTGGTCAGGCCGGAGCGCCCGGCCTTGGCGGGGCGCCTGGCACTGCCGGGCGGATTGGGGAACCTGGAATTGCGCCGGACCTCAACCGGTGAGTCGTTCATCGTGGACGCCCGAGGCAGGGAGGCGATCGCCGTGCTGCGCTGCAGCACCAGATCATTCGCGCTCCTGGACTCTGACGATAAGGCCTGGGCGGTTCAGGCCTGGTCCCGCGTGCAGGCAGGCATGGCCCAGCGCAGCAGCGTCGCCAGAATCGCCGTCCAGGACTACACGGTTCCCTATCCCTCGTCGGCTTTGCGCGACTTCTACGAACGCACTGCCCCAGAGCGGGCAAGCATCCCGAAAGACCTCACCTGGGGTCAGCGCGCCTACGAGGACCTGATCGCTGAGGCCGGCTCGGCGATGAGCCACGACCTCTTGGTCGCACTTGTCGTGGATACCGCCAAGGCCCGACGCCGAATCAAGGAGTCCGGCGGGGGACTGGTCGGCGTCGAACAGGTGCTGCGGCTGGAGGTTGAGGCCATGACCACCGCATTGGGCACTCACAGCGTCAGGGTGGAGGAATGGCTCCCAGAAGCCGGCCTCCTCGACGTCGTCCGCGGTGCCTTCGATCCGGCCGCCCCGGCAACCCCGGTACGGCAGCCTGCAGTCTCCACCACAGCGCATGGGCCGCAGAACGATACAGAACCAAAGGCGTCCAGCGTCACTGCCGGGCCAATGGCGGTCGATGAGCACTGGACCTATGTGCGCACTGACTCCGGCTTTCATCAAACGTTCTGGATCGCCGAATGGCCGCGGCAGAGGGTCTTTCCGGGCTTCCTCCACCCCCTGATCTATGTCGGCGATTTCCGCCACACGGTGACCGAGGTGATCCGCGCCGTACCCACAACTGAGGCGCTGCGGGACATTCGCTCCGCCCAGGAAGCCCATGAAACCAGGCGGCGGATCAACACCCGCTTCGACAGGCCGCTCACCCGGGAGCAACGGGCAGAGGAAGAAGAAGTGACTCAGCGGGAGGAAGAGATCGTCGCCGGTCACGGAGACGTGCGGCCGGCCGCGTACGTGACCATCACCGCGGGCACCCTTCAAGACCTAGCTCGACATAGGCAGGAGCTCGAGTCGGCGGCGGCGGGAGCCTTTGTCGAACTGCGCCTTTTGGCAGGGCAGCAGTGGGCTGGGTTCGTCGCTGGTGCGCTCCCCTTTGGGCGGGGACTGCGATGAAGAGGACAAGCCAATCGGTTCACTACGTGCCGGCCGGTGGGAACCGCCAAGAGCGGAAAGAACGACGCCGGGGCTCGGCTGCCGCGGACAGCAAACCGTGGGAGGGGATGCTCCAGCGAGTCGGAGACACTATTTGCGCCGGGCTCGATAGAAGGGAACACGGCGGCGACTGGGGGAGCCGTGAAGCGAATACTCTGCGCGGGCCGCACCGCCTCCGCCCGGCACCGCACCGGGCGTCCACCATGACCTTCGCGGCTGCATACCCGTTTATCACCGAATCAGGCCTGGGCCATGAGGGAACATACATTGGCACAGACGTCTTCGGCTCCGGCGCGTTCTCCTACGATCCGTGGATTCTCTACGACAAAGGTGTCATCAGCGGCCCGTCGATCGTCGTAATTGGCACCGTCGGGACAGGGAAATCCATGTGCGGGAAATCCTTGGTGGCGAGGTCGATCACGCTGGGTCGGAAGGCCGCCGTCGCCTCCGACCCCAAGGGGGAGTGGGTCGCCGTCGCGAACGCCGTAGGCGGGAAGGTCATTTCTGTGGGACCGGGCCGCGCGGCCCGGGTCAATCCGCTCGACGCCGGTCCGCGGTCCAGTGCGCTGAGCGAGGCGCAATGGGAGGCCGTGGTCCGCCAGCGGCGCCGCTACCTGCTGGTGGCCCTGGTGTCCCTCATGCGGCAGGGGATGCCGCTGCATCCCGTCGAGCACACAGCCCTGGACATGGCGCTCATGGAAACCGTGGCCCAGAACTCGAATCCCACGCTGCCGATGGTCCTGGACCACTTGCTGAACCCGTCAAGGGAAACCATCGGGCTGGTCGGCAAGGAGGGAGGGCAGGCCGTCAGCCACTCCCTCCGGCGCACTGTCTCTGGCGATTTGGAAGGAATGTTTGATGCACCCTCCACCGTCTCCTTCGATGCAGATGCGCCCATGATGGTGATGGACACGTCCGCGCTGATCGGTGCCTCGGAGCAGGCACTGTCCCTCGCTGCGGCGTGTGGCGCAACCTGGCTGGAAGCGGCCGTGACAAATCCCGACGGCGGCAAGCGGCTGGTGGTCTACGACGAAGGCTGGCGCATGCTGGCGGACCCCTACATGCTCGCCAAAATGAGCGAGCAGTGGCGATTGGCCCGTACCTACGGCATCGCGAATCTGCTCATCATGCACAAGGTGGCCGATCTCAATGAAATCGGCGACAGCACGAGGTTCTGGGTAGGGGCTGCGCTGGTGGGAGTCATCGGAAATTCTTTCGCTGTGTTGTCGTGCGGGTGGTTTAGGCGGCTTTGACCAGGGGGAGTTCGTCCCAGTGGGTGGTGTAGCGGGGGAGAGCATGTCCCGTTTCATGGTCCAGTCCGGGCCGCGGATCCCGCCGTGGCCCTGTCCGATGGAGCCGCGCCCGTACCGGCGGGTGATGTCTTCCAGGAGGGTTTCGATGTGGCGTTCCTCGAGGGAGTTCTCGACCAGGGCCAGGGGGTACCTGGTTGCCGGTGGGGCACAGGTCAGTGACCACGATGCCGGCCCTGGCGTACCGCATGCCCTCCACGATGCGAGGCAGCGGCGCGTGGGCGGCTTTGGTGAGCAGTACCGGGTCGGCGGTCGGCATTGGCAGCGGTACGCACACCGAGGGGTAGGAGGTGTCGTTCGGGTTGAAGTGTGAGGTGCCGGCGAACGAGGTGAGGACTTTGGCCTGGAGCCCGTGTTTGGCCAGCCGGGCGGAGGCCCGCTGGCCGGAGACGCGCATGACCTGCCGGATCCCGGCTGCGGTGGTCATGGGGTGGCGAAAGAGCGGGAGAAGATGAGCTGGTCCCGACCGATGTCCGCCGCGGTCGCCGGCGACAGCGGGCATGCGGAGACTCCTGCGATGTCCTGTCTCAATTTAGTTGGCCATGGTGACGTGGGAAAAGGACATCTAAATTGAGACAGATCGGGTAGGAACCGTCTCAATTTAGTTGGCCAT
>NZ_JBEPNK010000036.1:0-25150 GCF_040546245.1 Arthrobacter sp. UYEF3 | reverse complement strand
ATGACCATGTCGGCGCGGGCCCACACGTCGTCGGCATCCATCACGATTTCGGCGCCGGCAATCGCGTATTCCTCATCCGTAATGCCGGAACCCAGACCGGCGCCGCGCTCCACCAGGACGGTGTGGCCGTAGGTGCGGAACTCGTGCACCCCGGCGGCTGTGATGGCCACCCGGAATTCGTTGTTCTTGATCTCTTGGGGGACGCCGATGATCATGGTTGGCTCCATTCTGTGGTCTGAGGCGGCTCTGGGCCTTCTGTCAGCCGAATGCGCTCCGCCGGAGGACGTATTCGAATCGCACGGTAACGTAGAATTTACATTCGGATTGTTGACAATAGTACACCTTGCTCCTAGGTTTGTGTAACACACGTCACAGCGCGTGATCATCCTGGATATCCCCCGGCAGGTCCGGGCGAAGGAGTAATTATGACGAGCAACATTTCACGGCGGAACATTCTGCGCGGTGCGGGGGCGGCCGTCCTCGGAGCCACTGTGGCCGGTTGGGCTACCGGCTGTTCCAGCGTGGCCGCAGCCGGTCCTGCCTCCGGCGCCGCCAGTAACCTGCTGGAGACGGCCAAGACGCAGGGCTTTCTTCGCGTGGGCATCGCCAACGAGCCGCCGTATACGCAAGTGAACCCGGATGGAAGCGTCACCGGCTGCGAGCCTGATGTGCTCCGCGCCGTGTGTGAGCGCCTCGGGATCAAGGACGTTCAGGGCATCATCACCCCGTATGAATCCATGATTCCTGGTCTGAACGCTAACCGTTGGGACGTCGTTGCCGCCGGGCTCTTCATGAGACAGTCAAGGTGTGCCCAGGTGCTGTACTCCGAACCGGTCATCGTCTCCACGGAATCATTCGCGACGCCCAAGGGCAACCCAAAGGGCATCACTTCGGTGGCCAGCGTTGTCGCCGACAAGTCGCTGCGGATCGCGGTACTGCCGGGAACCTCTGAGGAAAGCGCGCTCAAGGCAGCCAACGTACCGGCCGAACAGCAAATCAAGATCTCCGACGGCCGCAGCGGCCTCGAGGCTCTGAAAGCCAACCGCGCCGACGCCTTCATGTTCCCTACGCTGTCTCTTGCGGCATTGGCCAAGGAAGACCCCAGCTTCGACATCACTCAGCCACTGAAAGATGCGCCGCGAACCGGCTCCGGTGCCGCGTTTCGGAAGGCGGACTCATCGTTCCTTGAGGCCTACAACAAGGAACTTGCCGCGTTCAAGAAGACCCCCGAGTTTGCTGAGACCCTCAAGAAGTGGGGCTTCGATCCTTCCGTGGTGGAGGGCGTCACAGCGGAGGAGCTATGCAAGACCTCCGGCTGACCGGCTTCATACCGAAGGGGAATAGGTTATGTCCGCAATAATCGAGTACGCGCCGCTGCTGTGGCAGGGACTCTTGACCACGATTCTGGTTGCCATTCTCAGCGGGGCCCTTTGTCTGGTGGTCGCGTTTGCCGCCGGCCTGGGCCGCCTCTCCCGGCACCGCTTCCTAAGCTTGCCCGCGGGCGTGTTCATTGAAGTGTTCCGCGGAACGTCGCTGCTGGTGCAGATGTTCTGGTTGTTTTTCGCGTTGCCGTTCTTTGGCATCCAGCTTCACCCACTGACTGCAGCGGTCCTGGCGCTGGGCCTGAACGAGGGCGCCTACGCCGCGGAAGTCGTGCGGGGCGCCATCGCCAGCCGCGCCAAGGGCCAGACCGAAGCGTGCATCGCCCTGGGGATGGACCCGGCACTGAGGCTGCGCCGGATCATCATTCCCCAGTCCATCCCTGCCATGCTGCCGCCGTTCGGCAACGTGATGGTGGATCTGCTGAAGAACACCTCGCTTGTTTCGCTCGTCACCGTAGCGGACCTGACCTTCCGGGCCCAGATGATACGCAGCACCACTGGACAGACGACGGCGATCTTCCTCACCATCCTGGTGATGTATTTTGTCCTTTCATATCTCCTGACGCTGCTGACCGCCTGGCTGGAGCGCCGCTTCGCCCTGGACCGCAGGGCTTTGGCTGCCCAGCGCAAGGAGAGCCGTCTTATGAAGGTGGGTGCGGCATGATCTGGGACAACGACTTTGCGGTCTCCGTCTTTCCGCTGCTGTTGCACGGACTATGGGTCACCGTCGAGATCACGTTGCTTGGCACACTCATCGCGGCCATACTGGGTCTGTTTTTTGCCGTCCTGAGAAGGCTGGCCATTCCACTACTGTCCGGGGCCGTCTCATTCTTGGTGGTGTTTGTCCGCGGAACACCGCTGCTGGTCCAGGCCTACTGCGCCTTCTTTGTTCTACCCGCTTACGGCATCAGTTTCGACGCCTTTACCACGGGCGCAGTGGTCATCGGGATCAACTACAGCGCCTATATGGCCGAGGTTTACCGGAGTGGAATCCAAGGGGTTCCCAAGGGCCAATGGGAAGCGGCAACAGCCCTCAGCCTCCCTGGCGCACGCACTTGGGGCCGGATTATCCTCCCACAGGCTGTGCGCACGGTGGTGCCGATGCTCGGTAACTACCTCATCCAGATGTTTAAGGACTCCGCGGTGTTGTCAGCCATCACGGTGGTGGAACTGATGGCAACGGCCCAGGCGATCGGTAGCTCGAACTTCCGTTACCTGGAACCCCTCACCATGGCCGCCGGACTGTTCCTGGCCATAAGCTACCCGGCCTCGCGGCTGGTCAACAGATTGGAGCGGCGCTATGCGCCCCAGCACTGAACCCCAACCCCTGACCACACCTGTGGGCGTCGCCCCGGACCCGATCATCAGGTTCCAGAACGTCAGCAAGAACTGGGGGTCAAACCAGGTCCTCAAGTCTCTGAACTTCGAGGTGGCCCCGGGGGAGAAGGTCTCCATCATCGGCCCGTCCGGATCCGGCAAGACCACCATCCTGCGTATCCTCATGACGCTCGAAACCCCCAGCGAAGGGCTGGTAAAGGTCGGCGGTGATACCCTCTGGGATGTCACAGCGGGCCAGAAGATGCGCGAAACCAAGCAGATGCGCGAAACACGGCGCAAGATCGGCATGGTATTCCAGCAGTTCAACCTGTTCCCGCACATGACCGCCATGGAGAACGTCATTGAGGCGCCCATCCACGTGCTGGGCATGAACAAGGCCGAGGCCCGGGAACGCGCGGCGGAACTGCTGAACCTGGTTGGACTGGGAAAGCACATGAACCACACGCCGCCCCAAATGTCCGGCGGCCAGCAGCAGCGCGTGGCCATCGCCCGGGCGCTGGCCATGCGGCCCAAGGTACTGCTCTTCGACGAGCCGACCTCGGCCCTTGACCCGGAGTTGATCGGCGAAGTGCTCAACGTGATCCGGAATCTGGCGCACACCACGGACATGACAATGCTCATGGTGACGCACGAAATGCGGTTTGCGGAGGAGATTTCAGATCGGGTGGTGATGTTCGACAACGGCGCTGCCGTCGAGAGCGGACCGCCGGCACAGATCTTCAAGGACCCACAGCAGGAACGGACCCGGACCTTCCTCCGGGCCGTCCTACAGCACTGACGGGCCGCTACACCTCCACAATCATCGAAATTTCAACGGGCGCCAGCCCGGGCAGTTCCTCTATACCGACGGCTGCCCGGGCATGGCGTCCCTTGTCGCCGAAGGCTTTTTCCAGGACCAGTGATGCGCCGTCGATCACGGCTGGCTGGTCCCCGAAACCTTCGGCTGAAGCAGCCGTACCCGGTCAGGCTGACCACGGACACGACCCTGCCCAGCGAGCCCAGGTGCTGGTTGAGGGCGGACAGGCAGTTGAGCACCGAGTCAGCGCTGGCATCCTGGCCTTGCTCAATGCTGACGTCGCGCCCGAGCTTGCCGCTGTTGGTGAGGACGCCGTCGCGGGTGGGCGTTTGGCCTGGCGTGAAAGCGAGGTTGCCCACCTGCTGGACCGGGACGTAATTGGCCACCGGAACGGGAGGGGGCGGCAGCTCGAGTTCGGCGCCGTCGGTGGGGTTTATCGAAATATCCATGGCGCACCTTAACAGGCTGGGCCAATCACTACGGACCCCAGGCAGGCGTCAAAAGATTGTCAACAATATACTATTAGAGGAGAATTATGGATTCCACTGAAGCGAAGTTGGCGGGGCCGGAAGCGCAGACCGGGATCGGTGTGGTGTGCCCGTTCGACATGGCCTTGGACCGTGAGTTGTGGCGGTGGATGCCGGCGGACGTCTCACTGTTCTTCACGCGCACGCCGTTCTTCGATGAACCCGTCAGCCTCGGGATGGCTGAAGATGTGAGCGACGACGCCGACATCCTCAATGCCGTCAAGAACCTGAGCGCTGTGCGCCCCGCGGTCATAGCCTACGCGTGCACGTCCGGCAGCTTCGTCAACGGAGTTTCGGGCGCCCGTCATATCTCAAAGGTGATGGCGTCGGCCGGCGATGCGCAGGGCATCAGCACGTCCGGGGCGCTGCTGGAGGCGCTGGACCATCTGGGTGCCTCCAGGGTCGTGGTCGTTACTCCCTATGTGGCGGACCTGACCCTGCGGCTGGGGGGGTTCCTGGAGGAGGCGGGCCACTCGGTGGTATCGCAGGCCGGACTGGGGCTGGAGGGAGGCATCTGGGAGGTTCCGTATCAGGCCACCTGTGACCTGATTCGCGGGGCAGACGTTCCCGAGGGGGATGTAATCTTCATCAGCTGCACCAACCTGCCGACCTACGACATCATCGCTCCGCTGGAACGGGAGCTGGGCAAGCCGGTGCTGTCAGCCAACCAGGTTACCGCTTGGGCGTCCCTGCGCCGTCTGGGCAAGGCGGCGGTAGGACCCGGCCAGCGCCTGCTGGCCTAAAGAACTCCAGGCTGGGGCTGTCATGGTGGCAGCCCCAGCCTGGATCCGCCTTAAGGGTACCTATGCCCCTGCGGGGGCGGTTGCTGTCTCCCTGAAGAGGTGGCCCAGCGCGTCGCAGGGGCGCAGTGCGCCTGCGACCATAGTGGACCTGGCCGTTTTCTACGGCCGCAATAACCTCCTGCTGGACGGTGACACAGGCTGGGTGCCCGGCAACGTGTTCGCCACCATTGTGGATGGCCTGGATGAGATGGCGGCAGCCTGCCAGAACATCTGGATGGGCGGGGCGCGGGACGAGATCCTGACGTATTCACGGGCGGTGGAACCAGGTCCTGACGAGTGTGCCGGGCCGCCCGCCGGACGGCCCGGTTTTCTCTAGTCCGAAACAACCTTATCGATGGCCATCTTGGCTTCCTGTAGGATTGTAGACAGTTTTCTGTTCGATCCTTGGGACCGGGCACAGGATACGGTTCCGTTGCGCCCGGGAGGGCCGCGGCCGGACCCCGAGGGATAAGTAGGTACTGATGCAAAGATTTGAGCCAGTGGTGCGCGAATCTACGCCATCAATCATTGCCGGCAAATTGCGGACGGCGATTGGCCTGGGCCAGATTCCGGCCGGCGCTCAGTTGGGTGAGGCTGAAATCGCCAAGGAACTCGGCGTAAGCCGTGGTCCGCTCCGTGAGGCCATGCAGAGGCTGACGCAGGAGGGGCTACTGATCAGCATCCGCAACCGCGGTATTTTCGTTATCACCATGACCGATGAAGAGGTCCGGGACATGTATGTGGCGCGCACCGCCGTCGAACGCGCCGCGTCCGAGCTGATCCTGCAAAAGGGTGGCAAGGAGGTTGCGACCCAACTCCTGAACACGGTCAAAGCCATGAAGAAGGCCGCCGACAAGGGCGACCTGGATGCGATGTCCGAGGCCGACATGGAGTACCATGCCACGCTGGTGGCGGCGGCCAGAAGCACTCGGCTCACGCGCATGCACAACACGCTGCTGACTGAAACCAGGATGTGCCTCACGGCGCTGGAGAAGAAGTACCCGGACCCGCACGCCCGGGTTGCCGAACATCAGGCCATCGCCGAAGCCTTGGCAAAGGGCGACGACGTACTTGTGGGGAAGCTGCTCATCAGCCATATGGAGGACGCCCTGGAGCGCCTCACCGGCAGCGCGGACCGCCACTCGGCATCCGCGTAAGCCGCCAACTTTCCGACCCCCGGTCGGGGGCAACCAGGCAAAAAACAACCGCATAGGGCCGGCCGCACGATGCGCAGCCGGCCCTATGCGGTTGGTGGGCTTATCGGGTCAGCTACCGCCGTGGCGCAGGCACATCAGGGCGTAGGCCTTGGCGGCCGCCACGATCTCGGCGATGCTGACGGATTCATTGACTTGATGGGCCTGGTCGTTGAGGCCGCCAGGACCCATGACAATGGCCGGTACACCCAGGTCGCGGACCACGAAGCCGCCGTCGCAGGCGGCGGTCCAGCCGCGGATGGCACTGTCCACTCCTGCGTCGGCAAGGGCCGCCACAGAGTTTGACACGAGGGCATGGTCTTCCGGGGTGCGGAAGCCGGGCATCTCCATGGTGACTTCGGCAAAGACCGAGATGCCGTCCGTATCGATGCCGGCGCCGCTGACCTGCGCCAAAAGCCGGTCAAGAATCAGCTGGGCGTCGTCGTCGGGCATGAGCCGGCGGTCCAGCGTGACGGTGCATTCCGCCGCCACCATCGAGGTTCCGGTTCCGCCCTTGATGAGGCCGATGTTCCAGGTTCCGGCCCCCAGCAGCGGGTCCTGTTCCGCCTGCAGCAGGGCGTGGTCGTTGCGGACAAGTTCCAGGATTCTGGCCGCGGCATCGATGGCATTGCGGCCATCGGCGGGTCGGCCGGAGTGCGCCGACTTGCCGGTGATCGTCAGCTCGATGTAGCTGTCACCCCGGCACCCGATCACCGTTTCCAGGTCCGTGGGCTCAGCCACAACACAGGCCGAGTACCTGAAGGCCGGATCGGCGGCAGCGGAGGCGGTGTAGGCCCGGATGCCGAGGCCCAGGTCCTCCTCGTCGACGGTGCATGCCAGCGCTGCGTTGAACGGCAGTTCCGCGCCGGCGTCCTTGAGTGCCTTGAGGGCAATGAGGACGGCGGCCAGGCCGCCCTTCATATCCGTGGAGCCGCGGCCGAACAGCCGGCCGTCGCGCACATAGGGCTCATACGGAGGCCGCTCCCAGCCGGTCCCGGCGGGGACCACATCTGAGTGGCCCAGGAACAGCATGCCGGGTTGGTCGCCGCCGGGCAGGACGGCCGTAAAGTTTGGCCGTCCCTCGGCTACCGTTGCGGTGACAACGTCGAGGCCGGCAGCCCGGCTGAAATCCGCCAGGACCTGCACGGTGGCCTCTTCCGTCCCGCCGGGATTTTCGCCGCCGGCGGCCACAAGGGCGGTGGTGAGGGCCGCCAGTTCTTCCTCGCTGATCAGTCCGAGGACTTTTTCCTCAAAGAGCTGCTGATCCCGGGCCCGCTGCCCAACGTCCTGCTGCTGAACGGTGGGGTTCACGCGCCCGCGCCGCCGTTCAGCGCCGCGAGCTCCAGATCCATGGCCCGGCGAAGGCGGATGATGCCCTCCTCGGCCCGCTCCGGAGTGGTGGAGGCGAAGCAGAGGCGCAGGGCGTCGTCGAACTTTCCGCCTGCGGACAGGGCCGGTCCCGGGATGAAGGCGACACCTTCCGCCAGGGCCGTCTCGAAGAGCTTGCGGGTGGAGATCCGTGCGTCCTCACCCTGAAGCGTGAGCCACAGGAAGAAGCCGCCTTCGGGATCGGTGGTGGTGACCCGGTCGCCGAGGTGCCGGCGGAGGCTTTCCTGCATTGAGTCCTTGCGGCGCTTATACTCCGTGCGCACACCGGCGAGGTGGCTGTCGAGGCCGCCCCGGCGGATGAACTCCGCGACAATGTGCTGGGCAGGAACGTTGGCGCACGTGTCCATGGCCTGCTTGGCATTGATGACCAGCTGGCGCAGCGCGGGGTCCGTTTCTACCCAGCCCACGCGCAAGCCCGGGGCCAGGATCTTGGAGAACGTGCGTACAGAGAAGAGCAGCGGATCCCCGGGGCTCAGCGCCTGCAGCGAGGGCAGGTCGTCGCCCTCAAAACGCAGCAGCCCATAGGGATCGTCGTCGATGATCACGGCGTTCCACTCGTGCGCCAGTTCCAGCAGCTGATGGCGGCGGGGCAGCGAAAGGGTGGTGCCGGAGGGGTTCTGGAAGTTCGGGATGGTGTAGATGGCCTTGGGCATGCGGCCCGCGGCGGCCACCAGTTCGGGCAGCGCCTCCACGATCAGGCCGTTCTCGTCCATGGGTGCCTCGAGCAGCTCGGCGCCGTAGCTGAGGGCGGTCGCGCTGCCGTTGGTGTAGGTCGGGCTTTCCACGATCACCAGGTCGCCGGGGTTGATGAAGATCTTGCACGCCAGGTCAAGGCCCTGCATACCGCCGGCGGTGATGGTGATGCGCTCCTCGGAGGTGGGATCGGAGGTGCCGGCAAGGTACTCCACGAGGGCCTTCAGCAGCACAGGCTCGCCCTCGGTGGCGCCGTAGGTCATAGAGCTGTGATCGATAACCTTGTCTGCGATCTCCCGGAAGTCAGCGAGCGGCACGGCCTCATCCGCAGGGGAGCCCATGGCGAAGCGGACGATGTCGTGGGTCTGGGCAGCGAGCAGGGACGTGCTGGAGTCGATGACAGAGCCCACCAGGCTGGCTGCGCGGTCGGCGAGGGGCAAAACGGCCTGGGAGCGGGTGGCAAAGTGGTTTACGGTCATGGCCTAGCCGCCTTTCTGGATGAGTTCGCGGGGGAAGCTGGTGAAGGTTTCCATGCCGTCGGCGGTGACACGGATGGATTCGGAGAGTTCGTAGCCGTAATTGTCCATCCACATGCCGCCGATGACGTGGAAGGTCATGTTCTCCTCGACGATGGACTCTTCCTCGGAGCGGATGGAGATGGTGCGCTCGCCCCAGTCCGGCGGGTAGCCCACGCCGATCGAGTAGCCGATGCGGGACGGCTTTTCCAAGCCGTACTTGGCCAGCGTCCAGTTCCAGGCGCGGGCCAGTTCACGGACCGGGACGCCCGGCCGCACCTCGGTCAGTACGGCGTTCAGCCCGTCGGCGACAGCATCAGCCAGCTTTGCGAGCCGCTCCGGCTTCTTACCGAGCGTCAGAGTGCGGGCCAGCGGCGTGTGGTAACGATGGTGGGCGCCGGCCAGTTCGATCACCACGGCCTGGCCGGCCTCGAAACGGTCCTCGCTCCAGGTCAGGTGCGGGGTGTCCGCGGCTTCACCGGTGGGCAGCATCGGCACAATGGCGGGGTAGTCCCCGCCGATGCCGTTGGCGCCCCGGATCTGTGCCTGGCTGATGGCCGCCGCCGCATCACACTGGCGGACGCCGACGTCGATCGTTTCGACCGCGGCTTCCATGGCCGCCATGCAGACCTGCGCAGCGCCGCGCATCAGTTGGATCTCGACCGGGGACTTGACCGAGCGGACCCAGTTGACCAGCTCGAAGCTGTCCACGAGGGTCCATTCGGGGATGGCGTTGACCAGCGAACGGTAGGCCTTGGGGGAGAAGAAATGCGAGTCCATTTCCAGTCCCACGCAGCCCTTGGTAGCCGGCGCGATGAGGTGGCGCTCGCGCAGGGCAAAGGCCACCCAGTCGAACGGGTGGACATGGGGGCGGTGGACGTACTGCTCCGGGTAGCCGATGATGCATTCTTCTTGCAGCCAGGTGGTGCGGGTTGCGCCGGAGGCGTCCATGGCCCGACTGAAGAGCATCATGGGGCCATCAGCAGGAACGAAGACCAGCTGCGGTGTGTAGAAAGACCAGGCGTTGTAGCCGGTTAGATAGTAAATATTGGCAGGATCGGTGACCAGCAGGGCAGACAGCCCTTGCCTGGCCATGCGCAAGCGGACGCCGGCGAGCCGGGCATCGTATTCCTCTTGGCTGAACAGCAAAGAGACACCTCCGGAGATTAGTAGATTGTTTACAATTTAGGGTATGAGGCGCAGCTCACACAAGCCGTGGCCGCTCGCTCTTCCTGGGCGCCGGCCGGGCGCGGGCTGAGTCCAGCCGGCTGAAGGGCTACGACCTGCTGACGTAGCCGCGCTCCTTGTCCACCACGTTGCTGAGCGGTTTCCCGGCAGTCCAGCGTTCAAGGTTCGCCAGGAACTGCTGCGCCAGCGCGTCGCGCCAGCCAATGACGTCACCGCACATGTGGGCGGACATGTGCACGTTGTCCATGGCCCAGAAGGGATGTGACGTTGGGACGGGCTCTTCGCTGAATACGTCCAGGGACGCGGCGGTGATCTGGCCATCCTGGAGCGCCGCAATGAGTGCGGGCTCATCGACCAGAGCACCCCGGCCCACATTTATAAGGTGTGCCGCAGGTTTCATGGCCGCAAGGACCCCGCTGTTCATTATGTTCCGGGTCTGATCGGTCAGTGGGGCGATAAGCACCACATGGTCCGCCCAGCCGGCGTGCACCGCCAGGTCTTCGCTGGCATGGACGATGCCGAAGTCCGGGTCATCCTCGCGCGCGGTGCGGCCCACGCCCCGGACCTGCAGCCCCACAGCGCGGAGCAGTCGGGCGGTGGCCCGGCCAATTCCGCCGGTACCCACCACCAGGGCACAAGAGCCGGCGGTGCGGGTGACTTCCCTGTGCTGCCAGAGCGCCTGCTGCTGCAACTTCTTGCTGCGGTGCAACTCCTTGTCTTGGGCGAGGATGGAGGCCAGCACAAACTCGGCGATGGGCTGGTCGAAAGTCCCATGGGCATTCGTCACCACAATGTTCGAGGAACGCAGTTCCTCGAACATCATGGCGTCCACTCCCGCCGCTGCCACGTGCACCCACTTAAGGGAATCTGCATACGGCCAGGCGTCACGGAGCGCGGATGAGAAGAAGTCCCAGAGGAACAGCACGTCCGCTCCGCGCGAGGCTGCGGGCAGCCCGGCCGCGTCCGTAATGACCACGTCCGCAAGTGACTCGATCGCGGTCAAGTTGTAGGGGCGGGGCTGCCCCTCGGCTGCCAGTACCACCACCCGGGGCATCCTTGCACCGGGGGCTGTGGTCGGCACCGATAAAGGCCGGCTTTGATAATTAGTGTTACTCACGACACAACCCTACGTCATATTAGGATTGTTGACAATAAACAGATGTGACGGGCATCATGGAATGCATGACCTCCCTCAGCCCCGCACTCAAGCAAGCAACCCCCGTCATCGTGGACCACGCCCTTGGCAGCTGGATCCACGGGACCGATGGAAAAGACTACCTGGACTTCACCACCGGCATTGGCGTGACCAGCACCGGCCACTGCCACCCAAAAGTGGTGGCCGCGGCCCGTGAGCAGGTGGGCAAGATCATCCACGCCCAGTACACCACCGTGATGCACAAGCCGCTGCTGGAACTGACCGAAAAGCTCGGTGAGGTCCTCCCGGCCGGCCTCGATTCCGTCTTCTACGCCAACTCCGGCTCCGAAGCTGTGGAAGCCGCCATCCGCCTGGCCCGCATGGCCACCGCCCGCCCTAACATCGTGGTTTTCCAGGGCGGCTTCCACGGCCGCACCGTCGCCGCCGCATCCCTGACCACCGCCGGTACCAAGTTCTCGGCCGGATTCTCCCCGCTGATGGCCGGAGTCCACATGTCCGCCTTCCCCTATGCCTACCGCTACGGCTGGGACGAGGCGCTGGCAGTGGAATTCGCGCTGCAGGAACTGGACTACCTGCTCCAGACCCGCGTCGCCCCGAATGACACCGCCGCGTTCCTGATCGAGCCCGCCCTGGGTGACGGCGGCTACTTGCCCACCCCACCAGCCTTCATGGAGGGTCTGCGCGAACGCGCCGACAAGTACGGCATCCAGCTGATCTTCGATGAGGTCCAGGCCGGCGTGGGCCGCACCGGAAAGTTCTGGGGCCACCAGTACTCCGCCGCCACCCCCGACATCATCGTCACCGCCAAGGGCATCGCCTCCGGCTTCCCGATTTCCGCCATCGCCGCCTCCACCGAAACCATGTCCAAGGCCTGGCCCGGTTCCCAGGGCGGCACCTACGGCGGCAACGCGGTTTCGGCTGCGGCCGGCGTCGCCACCCTCGAAGTGGTCAAGGAAGAAGGCCTGGTCGAGAACTCCCGCATTCGCGGCGAGCAGCTCCAGGCCGGCCTCAAAGAGATCCAGGAGCGCTTCGCAGTCATCGGCGATGTGCGCGGCCGCGGCCTCATGCAGGGCATCGAGTTCACCGGCGAGGACGGCAAACCGGACGCCGCCACGGCCGCAGCAATCCAGCAGGCCACCACTGACCAGGGCTTGCTGACGCTGACCTGCGGCCCTGCCGGCAACGTGGTCCGCCTCATCCCGGCGCTGGTTGTCACGGCCGAGGAGATCGCCACCGGCCTGGAGCGTTTCGAAGCCGCCGTCGGTGCCGTAGTCGGCGCTGTACCCGCCACCGCCGGAGCCTGAGCCGGGCAATGACTGTTTCTTCCCTGCCCGACGCTGCCGCCGTCGTATCCGCTGCCATGCCTGACCCGGCACAGCAGCGGATCCTGCGGCGGTTGTCCGAGGCCGGCATCGACGCGGATGCTTCTCCGCGCCGGCTGGCCGAGTACTCCTACGACGCATCCAACTATCGCGTACAGCCGCTGGCCGTAGTGTTTCCGCGGTCCGTGGAGGACGTGGTGGGAACGCTGGCGGCGTGCCGGGAGACCGGGACCCCGCTAATTAGCCGCGGCGGGGGCACCTCCATGGCCGGCAACGCGATCGGACCCGGCGTGGTGCTCGACTTCTCGCGCCACATGAACCGGATCCATGGCATTGACGCGGCCGCCGGGACCGTCTCGGTGGATCCCGGAGTGGTCCTGGCAGTGCTCTCCCGCGAGGTGGAGCAGGCCACGGGCAACCGCTACACGTTTGCTCCGGACCCGTCATCCAAGAACCGCGCCACCGTGGGCGGTTCCATCGGCAACGACGCGTGCGGGAACCACTCCGTGCGTTACGGCCGCACGTCGGATCACGTGGTGGAGATCGACGTCGTCACCTCCGACGGCGCCCGGCTAACCGCCACAGCCGACGGGCTGCGGGCCACATACCCTGACGATACCGGCGCAGTGGCGCGCGCCGCCGCGCTCACCGCCTCGCTCAAGGAACTGGCCCACACCAACCTGGCCGCCTTCCGCGTGGAGCTGGGCCGTATCCAGCGACAGGTCTCCGGTTACCATCTGGACAACCTGCTGCCGGAAAAGGGCTTCAACGTGGCACGTGCATTGGTGGGCTCCGAAGGGACGTGCGTCGTTGTCGCCGGCGCCCGGATGAAGCTCGTACCCAAGCCGGCCAACGCGCTACTGGTCTGCCTCGGTTACGCGGACGTGGTGGACGCCGCGCGGGACATCGGGACGATCCTGGAGTTTTCGCCGGCCGCCGTGGAAGGCATCGACGAGGCCATCGTGGAGACCATGCGCTTCCGCCGAGGCGCGGACGCGGTGCTGGGCCTTCCGGAAGGCAAGGCATGGCTCTACGTGGATCTCGATGGCGAGGACCCCGCCCAGGTGCGGGCCGAAGCTGACCGGCTGCTTGAGCGTCTGCGTGGAAACGGCCGCCTGGTGGCGGGCCGCCCCGTCCCGGACGCGGTCGAACGTGCTTCGCTGTGGCGGGTCCGCGAGGACGGCGCAGGGCTTTCCTCGAGGCTGTCCACCGGCGGCGAGTCGTGGCCCGGATGGGAGGATTCTGCTGTCACGCCTGAAAACCTGGCTGACTACCTGGCCGATTTTCGGAAACTACTGGACAGTTTCGGCTTGCAGGGGGTGATGTACGGGCATTTCGGCGCCGGCTGCATGCACATCCGCATCACCTACGACCTGCGCACGGAGGAAGGACAGGCCGTCTTCCGCGCATTCTGCAGCGAAGCGGCGAAACTCGTGGTCCGACACGGCGGTTCGCTCTCCGGCGAGCATGGAGACGGCAGGGCCCGCTCCCAGCTTCTTCCGCTGATGTACTCCGTGCAGATGCTGGCGGCCTTTTCGGACTTCCGCAGGCTCTGGGACCCTTCCGCAATTCTGAACCCGGGATCGCTCACGGATCCCGACCCCCTGGATGAAAACCTGGCACTGGAGGGGGTGCCGCAGCGCGAGTGGCGGACCAGCTTTGACCTCCGGCCGATGCACTCCGGCGGGGGCTCCGACAGCGAGACGGACAAACCGGTGCCCTCGAGCGGAAGCGGCACGGATCCCTGGGTCCACGCCGTCCAGGCGTGCATCGGCGTGGGCCGTTGCCGCACCGACTCCGGTGGCGTGATGTGCCCCAGCTACCGGGCCACCGGCGACGAGAAGGACTCCACCCGGGGCCGCTCCCGCGTGCTGCAGGACATGGTCCGCGGAGCCCGCACCGTGGAGGAGGGCTGGAAATCCGAGGAGGTCCGCGAAGCGCTGGACCTGTGCCTGTCCTGCAAGGCCTGCTCCAGCGACTGCCCCACGGGCGTGGACATGGCCACCTACAAATCCGAGTTCTTCAGCCACTATTACCGCGGACGGCTGCGGCCGCTCTCGCACTTCTCGCTGGGCTGGCTGCCGCGCTGGCTTAAGCTCACCGGCAGGGCGCCGCAACTGGTCAACGTACTGTTGGCCACGCCCCTGGGCAAACTGGCCGCCGTTCTTGGCGGCCTGACCACGCACCGTGCCCTGCCGCGGTTCGCCGGCGGTGGCGAATGGCGCAGGGAGGTTGCCGCCGCGGGTGTGAAGATGCCCGGGAAGAAGTACGACGGCCGGACGCGCCCTGGCGCCGATGGTGGCGTTGGCGACGCTCTCCGGGGTGACGGTCCCTTGGGTGCGGAGGCAGGCGGCGTCGTCCTCTTTGTGGATACCTTCACCAAGGGCTTCCGGCCCGAGGTGGCCGGAGCCGCGGCCCGCGTGCTGGCAGGCACGGGGCAACCCACCGAGTGCTCAGCCGACGCGTGCTGCGGGCTGACGTGGATTTCCACCGGGCAGCTGGACACCGCCAAGAAGCTGATGGCCAACGCCGCGGAGGTGCTCGACGACGGCACGGACCGTCCCATCGTAGTGGTGGAGCCCAGCTGCGCCGCCGCGCTGCGGAGGGACCTCCCCGAGCTGGTCCACACAGACCAGGCCCGCCGGGTGGCGGCGAGGGTCCGCAGCTTCGCCCAGCATGTGGGCGAACTGGTCGGTTCCGGCTGGACGCCCGCCCCGGCGCAGCCGCTTCCGGAGCAGGTGGTGCTCCAGACGCACTGCCACGAGTACTCCGTGTTCGGTGCCGGAACCCAGCGGGACGCACTTGCGGCCCTGGGGGTCGCGGATGTGGTGGATGCCGCCGGTTGTTGCGGCGTGGCGGGCAACTTCGGGTTCGAGAAGGAGCACTACGACATCAGCATGAAGGTGGCCGAGCAGTCGCTGGCGCCGGCGCTTCGCAGCACCGGAGCCGGGTCCGTGGTGCTCACTGATGGTTTCTCCTGCGCCATGCAGGTCAAACAGCTCGACGCCGATCGGGCCACAAGCCACATCGCCGAACTTCTGGACCCAGGGCAACCCTGAATTCCACAACCAAGACTTCCCCAGCACGGCGGACAAATACTTCCCGCACAGTTAAAGAAAAGGATTCCTGACATGACCACCCAGACCAGCCGGACCGCCCGTACCTCGCAGAAGGCACTCGATGCGATCGCCAAGGTCAGCACCGGCCTCTTCATCAACGGCGAATGGGCCGAGGCCGCTTCCGGCGCCCGGTTCGACGTGATTAACCCCGCCACCGAAGACGTCATCGCCACGGTGGCCGACGGCGGCCCGGAGGACGCCCGGCGGGCCATCGAATCGGCCGGCCGGGTACAGAAGGACTGGGCCAAGACCGCCCCACGTGAACGCAGCGAGATCCTCCGCCGTGCCTACGACCTGATCATGGCCCGTCAGGACGACCTGGCTCTCATTATGACTTCCGAGATGGGCAAGCCTTTTGCCGAGGCGAAGGGTGAGGTGGCCTACGCCGCTGAGTTCTTCCGCTGGTTCTCCGAGGAAGCCGTCCGCATCGGCGGTGACCTCACCACCACCGGGGACGGCAGGAACCGCATCCTGGTGTCTAAGGAGCCGGTGGGGCCGTGCGTGCTGGTCACGCCCTGGAATTTCCCGCTGGCCATGGGCACCCGGAAGATCGGTCCTGCCATCGCTGCCGGCTGCACCATGGTTTTCAAGCCGGCCAACCTGACCCCGCTGTCATCCTTGGCGCTGGTGGACATCCTGATTGAGGCCGGTCTGCCTAAGGGCGTGCTGAACGTTGTCTGCACGACCAAGGCGTCGGAGGTGGTGTCCCCATGGATGTCCAGCGGCATTGCCCGGAAGGTCAGCTTCACCGGTTCCACCGTGGTGGGAGTCCGGCTGCTGGAGCAGGCCGCCCAGCACGTCATGCGCTCCTCCATGGAGTTGGGCGGCAATGCACCGTTCATCGTGTTCGAGGACGCAGACCTGGACCGTGCTGTGGATGGCGCTGTGGCTGCGAAGATGCGCAACATGGGCGAGGCCTGCACGGCCGCCAACCGACTCTTCGTCCAGCGCCCCATCGCGGACGAATTCGCGCGCAGGCTGGCTGCCCGCCTGAGCGCGCTGTCGGTTGGAGACGGCGCGGAGGCCGAGACCGACGTCGGGCCCCTGGTGGAGGAAAAGGCGCTGACCAAGGTGCAGGAACTCGTGGACGATGCCGTCGCCAAGGGCGCAACCGTTGTTTGCGGAGGTTCCCGCCCGGACCGCCCCGGCTACTTCTACACGCCGACCGTCCTGTCCGGCGTCAGCGCGGAGTCCGACCTGATGAGCCAGGAGATCTTCGGCCCCGTGGCTGCCGTCGTCCCGTTCGACACCGAAGAGGAAGTCACCCGGCTGGCCAACGACACCCCGTGGGGGCTGGTGGGCTACCTCTTCACCCAGGACGTGGACCGCGGATTCCGGATGGGTGATGCCCTTGAAGTGGGCATGGTTGGATTGAACACTGGAATTGTGTCTAACCCGGCAGCACCCTTCGGCGGAGTCAAAGCCTCGGGCCTGGGCCGGGAGGGCGGGCGCGTTGGCATCGAGGAGTTCCTCGAAACCAAATACATGGCCGTACCCCGAGGCTGAAACCAGCCACGATGCAACCGAAAATCACTTTCTTGAAGGACGAACCAATGACGACCAGTCCCCAGCCCGTCCATAACCAGCACCCGGAACCACTGGCCGCGCCCGGAGCCGAGCCGTGTACTGAGGAGGGGAAACGTTCATTGCGCCGGTCCATCCTGGGATCGGCCATGGGCAATGCCGTGGAATGGTTTGATTACGGCGTGTATGGCTACCTGACCATTTACATGGCCGCGAATTTCTTCGGTTCGGCAAAGGGCGACGGCGGCCTGGGCGTGACGCTGACCCTTGCCACGCTGGCGCTGTCCTTCATGGTCAGGCCGCTGGGCGGCCTGATCCTGGGGCCGTTGGGGGACCGGGTAGGCCGGCAGAAGGTCATGGTACTCACCGTGACGCTGATGACTTTGGCCACCGGCGCCATCGGCCTGCTGCCAACAATGGGGAGTGTGGGCCTGCTCGCCCCTGTGCTGTTGTTAATCTGCCGCCTGGTGCAAGGCTTCTCCGCCGGCGGGGAGTACGGCGGCGCGGCCGTATATATGGCCGAGTCCGCACCGGACCGCCGCCGCGGTTTCCTAGGTTCGTTCCTGGAATTCGGGACCACCGTAGGGTTCATCCTCGCGGCCATCGTCTGCACCTCGCTGATCGCTGTGGTGGGGGACCAGGGGATGCAGGACGGCTGGTGGCGCGTCCCGTTCCTGCTGACCATCCCCCTGGGGCTCACGGCACTATGGATCCGGACGCGCCTTGTGGAAGCACCGGTGTTCTCCGAGGCTTCCCAGCACAAGGAGACAATGCGCTCTCCACTGCGGCATGTCCTCAAGCACAACTGGCGGCAACTGCTGGTCCTGGCAGGATTCGTAGTCCTGCTGAACGTGGCGTTCTATCTGATCCTCGGCTACATGCCCACGTACCTGAGTGGACAGCTGGGGCACAGCACGGCGCAGGGCAACTGGATGCTGGTGGCCATCATGGCTCTGATGCTGGTGGCCATTCCGCCCGTGGGCGCTCTCTCCGACCGGTTCGGCCGCAAGCCGCTCCTGCTGACGGCCGCGGTGGGATACACGCTGCTATCCGTGCCCGCGGTCATGCTGCTGGGCCTGCCCAACCTGATCCTCCAGTTCATCGGTCTGGCGGTGCTGGGGCTCCTCCTGGTGATTCTGGTGGCCTCGGTGTCGTCCACGCTGCCGGCGCTGTTCCCCACAGCCGTGCGCTACACCGGTTTTGCCATAGCCTACAACTTCTCCACGGCGTTCTTTGCCGGGCCGTCCCAGACCATCGCCAATCAGCTGATCGAAACTACCGGGAACCAGCTGGTGCCGGGGTGGTATATGGCGATTGCCGGGGTCGTCGGCCTGGTGAGCGTCCTGTGCATGCGGGAGACTGCACAGGCCAGCCTGCGCGGTCATGCACTTCCGGGTTTCCCCGAATCAGTTGGCTTCCCCAAGCGCGGCTTCGTGGAGCAGAACCGGAAAGACGCCGAGTCCCGCCGCGACCGTGCCAGCGTCTAGACCCCGGAGTCCCTTGGAGCAAGGCGGCGGCCCTCGTCGAGTACACCTCGGGGGCTGTTACTAGGGGATTGAATGGCAACCTGTAGAGCATGTGAACCCCAAATATACTGCCGGCACCCCGTGTCTTGACGATCACTCACCCGAACAGAACACCTACCGGAAAGATTCAAATGATGAATTTCGCCACGGCCCACACTGGCAGCAGCCGCGTCAAGCGCGGCATGGCGGAGATGCTCAAGGGCGGCGTCATCATGGACGTCGTCAACGTCGAGCAGGCCCGCATCGCCGAGGACGCCGGTGCCGTGGCCGTAATGGCGCTGGAACGCGTTCCCGCCGACATCCGCGCCCAGGGCGGCGTGTCCCGCATGTCGGACCCGGACATGATCGACAAGATCATCGACGCCGTTTCCGTGCCGGTCATGGCGAAGGCCCGGATCGGCCACTTCGTCGAGGCCCAGATCCTGCAGTCCCTCGGCGTCGACTACATCGACGAGTCCGAGGTCCTCACCCCTGCGGATTACGCCAACCACATCAACAAGTGGAACTTCACCGTTCCCTTCGTCTGCGGCGCCACCAACCTTGGAGAGGCCCTTCGCCGCATCAATGAGGGCGCGGCGATGATCCGCTCCAAGGGTGAAGCCGGCACCGGGGACGTCTCCAACGCCACCACCCACATGCGCCAGATCCGCGCCGAAATCCTTAAGCTGGCCGCCCTTCCCGAGGACGAACTGTACGTCGCCGCCAAGGAACTCCAGGCCCCGTACGAACTGGTCAAGGAAGTTGCCGGCACCGGCAAGCTCCCGGTGGTGCTCTTCACCGCCGGCGGGATCGCCACCCCGGCCGACGCCGCGATGATGATGCAGCTCGGCGCCGACGGTGTCTTCGTCGGCTCCGGCATCTTCAAGTCCGGCAACCCGGCCCAGCGCGCGGCCGCCGTCGTGAAGGCGACCACCTTCTTCGACGACCCGGACGTCATCGCGAAGGCCTCCCGCGGACTGGGCGAAGCCATGGTGGGCATCAACGTAGACGAGATCCCGCAGCCGCACCGCCTCGCCGAACGCGGCTGGTAGGCGGGACCGGCCGTGGAAAAACGCCAAGAGGGTAGCGAGTTCCAGACCATAGAACAACAAACATTTATTCCGATTGAAACTAGCGTAAGCCAGCCAGCGAAGGCCGCCCGGGGTGGAAAATTAGCGATCGAAGATTGGGTGTTGCTTAATCCCGGTTATCGGGTTCGGGTTCAACGAGAGAATGAGTCCGTCACGGCTGGCTTTGTGGATGTTGTTGCACCGGATGCGTCTGTCTTCTGGGTTTGGCTCGACGACGGTCGCGGGCGGGTTGCCCTTCACGAGCATGACAACGTCGCCGTATGGCTTGAAGAGGATGCAGTGCTGAGTTCTCGCTTCAGCCCAGTTACTTGAGGCCGATCTCGCGGCTGGGCACTAGAACTCGGCTGCCAACCCGATTGCACGAAAGTGCAGTTTCGTTCGCCTCTATAGAGTTCACTGCCGCGTCGGTCAGAGCTGCTGCCCGGCCAAGGGAGGCAAACCTGGTCCAGGACAGTCCTGGGCCTTCGGCGCGGAGCCCTACCGGCGCAGGAAATTCCTGGCGGACGGGCCGAGAGCCCGACGATGATGCCGGTCTTCGCCACCCTCATGAGCGCCTCAACGGCAATCCAGCCCGTACATTGCCAAAACATAGTCCAGATCCGGGTCAGTACGGTGGATTGCAGTCTCGCCCAGGACTCGGACATGATCGGTGCCGAGGTTGTCGTCCTTGCGGCGCAACCAGTACGCCCAGCACACACCGCCGCCGTACTTCGAGTGCGCTCGTACCCCAGCAGCATAATTGCCGTCGTCCAGGACCTGTTCCCGCAGCCATTGGGCGATGCGCGTTGTCGGTGCGCGGTCCTCGCCCGCCAGCGTCGCCAACGTAATGTCCGTGATGCCGAAGGCATCCTCGAGCTCCTGGCCTAGGTGACGGTTCAGCGCGGCGATCGATTCAGCGGCGGTGAGATCGATCCACCTTGTCGGACCGTGGACCTGCAGCCTGTACATCAGGCGTCCGTCTCGCCAATTAGCCGGCAGCCACCCCGGCACCATGTTTCCATTCCTCGTCCAGTCGTCCTGGATCATCCTCCGGGCGTCCTCCAAAGGTATGCCGAGCTGTTCGGCGGCAAAGGCAATGGCATGACGGAAGTCCTTGGCCACCCGCGCCATGGCCAGTGCCTCGGCGTAGGCGGTCCTCCTGTCACCGGCCAGATACACTGTCGATCCCGGGGTGTCGAAACGTGACCACGCGGACCGGTCGGCGGATCCGACAGCACGCGGCAAAGGGTTGAGCGGGCCGTACGAGGATTTAGCGATCCTGTAGCCGATCACCGGGCCCTCCACGTAGGCCAGGCCGGTGGCGGAGCAGACCAGCGTCAAGCGGAGAACCTGTCCTCGGTCATGGCGGCGGCAGCGCCCATGACGTCCTTGGCACGCATGTCCCGGATAGCCTCGATCGGGGAGACCTCGCCCAGCCACGGGTTCGCGCCGACAAACCACAACCGGGCCACGTGTTCACCTTCCACGCCCGCCACAGCTGTCCAGGCACGATGCGCGAGCTGGAGCCGGGCCTGGGCCTCAGCCCGCGGTTCGGGGCCGTCCGTGCGGGCCCAGCGGTAGCTGATCTTCGGATCCTTACTACCGGCCATTGCGGCAACCAACGTCGCCCCAAGAGCACTGTTCAGCTGCCGGACAATCTCCCGGATACCCAGCCGTGCTGTGCCGCCGTGGGCTGCGCCCACGTCAATCGAGATGCTCATGATGGTCGATGCTCCCTCGTGTTGTTCATCAACTCTATAGGGAACAATACTGAATTTCCACTAAAAAGCTACTAAAAGCATATCTGATCTCACGCGTCACCCGGCGGCCGCTAAACCCCCCACAATCAGTGTCCGGTCTCAATTTAGTTGGCCACCCTGACGTAGGAAAAGGCCAGATAAATTGAGACGAATTGGTGGGAATCGTCTCAATTTAGATGGCCATTCCGTATGGAATGCTCGGCGTCGTTATCCCGCGAGGGTAAGTTCAGGGGAACCGGGCTGCGGTCCTGCGTCCCTGAGTGGGGCGCCTTGGCCGCTGGGCTATCTGCCCAGATTCTCCCAGCTTGAGCCAGTATCGTGCTGTATGGCGTAGGTCCTCCAGTCATGTTCGAAGACAGCTACCTCAACGCGCGAGCAGCATCCATGGTGGCCAGATTAACTGAGACAAACCCCCGAAAACCGTAGGTGGCCAGATAAATTGCGAAAATGGCCAACTAACGTAAGACCGGACAATCAGTGCGGGAAAGTTGAAGGTTCAACTCTTCAAGTTGACGTAACGTCGGTTATCGGCCTTTAAATCGGCCGGGGGAGCGGCCCGAAAGGGGCTGTTCCCCGGCCTCCGGTCCGGGCGTCTTCCCGCCCCAAAACTTCCTGCTCAGAAGGTCTTGGCCAGTGCCTGGTTCACGGCGGGAATGTCCAGGAAGGCAGGGTCGAAGGGCTCATCAGGTCCGGTTATTTCGGCCACCCATGCGGAGTGTTCGGCGTAGTCGGGATGGGACGGGTCGGCCAGGGTGTCCATGATTTGCTCGTATCCGGGGAAACCTCCCGAATCTTCCAGCGGGCCGCGCCGCGCACCGTCGGTCAACCGGGCCGGCGGAGTGTCTTTGTCTGCGGGGCGGCGGGAGACCAGCTCGAGCCGGTGAAGCCAGCTGTCGCCAAAGTCGTATTCGTAGAACGCGGCGCCGGCACCCAGCGCGAGCAGCTGCTCCAGGGAGCAGCCCTCCTCAGGCCGGTCCGCCGGTTCTTCGCACTCCGGCCCGGGAAGCCACTGCACAACGTCCGGGACTTCGCCGTCGACCGGCCGCAGCGGCGCGAAGGGGTCACCGGCCGTGAACCGGTGCAGGTGCACGTCCTCCCAGCCAAAAGCAACCTGCAGAACACGGTGAACCTGGTTCAAAGCCATGGCGCCCCTGAACTCCAGCTGACGCCAAATCCCAGGCACACTGTCGATCAGCTCGACACGAACCTCCAGGATTGATCCCGGTCCAACCCCTGCGCCGGCCACAAGTTTGTCCATGCAACCCATTATTCAGGCGCTGCCCCCATACCCGGAACGCGTTCGTGGCTTCTCCCCCGCATGGAACGCTCGCTTGACGAAAGATCGTTATCGGCATTTCGAACGATGGTTTGACGGGACAATAATCCTGTTCGTTCAGCGTACGTATGGCGGGACGGAGGCGTCGTTGAATGGCTCGAACCAGTCCTGGACATTCATTGGCGCAAGGCCCGGATGTATGTTCAGCTCGATGTCGCCTTCGAAGCCCTCCTTTGCGTTCTGGTACAGCATTTCACTGTCCATATCTTCGAGCATGTGCTGTTCAAGCAGGCCCCGCCAGCCGTCTGCCAGATCCAGGTCGTATAGATCCTGGATGACTTCGACCTGGTCGAAAAGGCAGCGCAGCGCCAACTCCTGGGCGACGCACGACGGGCGCGTCCAGCCGCGGATCAGCGCCACGGTCATGTCCGCAGCAATATCCAGAAACTGTTGGGCGAAGCGTGCGTCATATCTCTCCGCGTGCCTGGGCGGCAGCCCGGACAGGACGAAGGTATTGGCGATGTCCCGCCGATCGAGCCGCTCACGGATCCGTAAGCCGGAAAGATCCTCGAAAAGCTGGTCTATCAGGACCAGGGACGCCTCCCCCATGGCGCCGGCCAGAAGCTTTGCCTGGAGCAGGCTTCTGTCGCGCCGCTCCGGAGTGATTGAATCCATCCAGTCCAGGTCATCAGGGTCCAGGTGGCTCCCGCTGGTCCTCAGTCATATCCTCCAGGCGCGGTTCGAAACCTAGCTGCTCCAAGCTCAGACCGGTAAGCCCCTCTCCGACGTGCAGCGCGTGCTCGACATAGTTCTCTGCAGGAGTCACGGCCCGATGCTCCCGCTGGACACCGCGCCGGCCTTGCATGGGGTGAGGTGCCGGCATAGGGTGGATGAAGTTTCACCACTTTCACCAGTTTCACCTACTTTCACCCGGGAGATGCCGTGCAAAACCCCTTCAAACCAACGGCCGGAGCCACGCCTCCAGTACTGGTCGGACGGGCAGGGCTGTTGGACGACTTCGAGTACGGCCTGCAGCAAGGTTCCGGCGCGCCAGGGCTTCTGACTATCGTTACGGGCTCCAGGGGCATCGGCAAGACGGTCATGTTGAGCGCGGCCGAAGAGATCGCCCGGGCACACGGGTGGGCCGTCATCTCCCGAACAGCCACGCCTGGATTCCTGGCCGGGATCGGCGATGACATGCTTCGCCTCCGCGACGAACTCGGGGATGGACATCCGGCCCGGAAAATCACAGCCTTCTCCGCAGCCGGGTTCGGGCTAACGACCCATCTCCCTCCGGAACGGGCCGCGGACTGGCGCCGGAGCGGGAACGAACTGCTGCGCCTGCTGGACGCACAAGGCACCGGACTGGTCATCACCATCGACGAGATTCATGCCGTCGACCGGACGGAGATCTCCCAGCTGGCCGCCAATGTCCAACACTTCATCCGCGACGGGCTGCCCATCGGCCTGATCTTCGCCGGCCTGCCATCGGCCGTGTCCGACCTCCTTAACGAAGGCGTTGCCACTTTCCTGCGACGCGCCGACAGGATCAACCTCCACGAAGCAGCCATCGCCGAAGTCACCGCGTCCTACAGCGATCTCTTCAGCGAGGGAGGCATCAGCATCTCCCCCGACCTTATCGACAAAGCAGCCGGGGCCACCGAGGGGTATCCCTTCCTGATCCAACTCGTGGGCTACTACCTCTGGCTCGAAGCCGACAAAGCAGGGTGGAAACTGGACGAGAGCAGCGTTCACCGCGCCGTCAGCGCCGCTCAGAGACGGAATACATTGGTGGTCGTCGAGTCGGCGCTCTCGGACATCTCTGACAAAGACCGCGAGTTCCTGGACGCGATGACCGCCCAGGACGGCCCGTCCGCGGCTGGGCAGATCGGCGCCATCCTTAAGGCCAAGCCCAACGTCGTGTCCAAGTACCGGAAAAGGCTCATCGCTGCGGGCCTGATCGAGTCCGCGGGCTATGGCAAAGTCGACTTCGCAATCCCCGGGCTTCGCCAGTACCTCCGCGAATAGTTGACAGAAGATCCGTGATTGGCCACTGAAATCGACCGGCGAAGCGGCCGCAAAATGGGCTGGGCCTGACGTCGGGCTCACGCCTATCATCACAAAACCGGGGTTCAAACCTGCTTGACCGAACCAGCGCAGCCTGACCTCCCGCAAGCACATAGCCGGCCCGCCAGGCTTAGCGCTCTACGCAGTGAGACGGAGCGGTAAATCGCTCAGGCGCTTTGGGACGACGTGGCAGTTCCGACAGTCGCATCCGCAGCCGGCATAACCGTCGCCAAGGCCTCGCTGATGCCTGACGCGGACCCCCGTGGTGGACTGTTCGACGGCGTGCTCCTGCTGCCGCGCCGCCCCAGGACCTAGCTTCCCGTAACAACGGCGTGCCATCGGGTGCCGGTGGTGGTGTCCCACCAGGCTCACACCATCCCGAACTGTCATGGCACATACAGTGCCCCGCATGCAGGGCCTCGCCCCGTCCCACTTCCGCATGTCCACTCCCACCTAGTCCGAAAATGAGGTGACCTGCCCGTGGTAGGTGCGTGGGTGGATATCCGGAGGCGACATGGAGCCTCCGGTGGTTTTGAAAATAGAAGTCA
>NZ_JBEPNK010000035.1:0-31492 GCF_040546245.1 Arthrobacter sp. UYEF3 | reverse complement strand
ATGGGTTCTAGACAAGCTCCATTTTCCTTGAAAAGACGGGCATTCTCGGTTTAAATCGCCGTCGGCGCCCCGATCAACATCGGTGGATCAAGGCTAAGGGTGCCTGCACTATCGGGTGATTTTTCGGCTCCACCTTGGAGGCTTTCTTGAGCATTTCAGACCTGATGGACGACGCCGATCCCAGCATCCTCAGGCGCTGCTTTCCCGCACGCACAACGTCGGTTGGAGGAGAACAGGTTCTACGGGTTCGCCGTCAAGTACGCGCTTTAGGAGTTGCATCGCAGTCCGTCCGATTTTCAGCATCGGGGAGCGGACCGAGGACAACGGGATAGGGAGCTCCGAGGCCACCGAGGTGTCATTGAAGCCCACGACCGCCACATCACGGCCGACGGTGAGACCATGGGATCTCAACGCCCCCATGCAGCCAATCGCGGCAAAGTCGTTGACTGCGAAAATGGCGGTTGGATAGTGGTTGCGGCCCGCCAGTATGGTCTCGGCTGCAACCCGTCCTCCGGCCGTATCGAACCGGGACCACACCACGGCTTCCTGGGAAATCTTGCCTCCCAGGGATTGCCACCGGTCCACGAAACCGGCTGTCCTGTCAACGGCCGTGCTGGCGTACGGTTCGCCCGCGATCACGGCGACGTTCCTGTGACCATTGCTCCACAGGTGGTCGGCCGCCAGCTGGCCGCCGAGAACATCGTCGCAGGTGGCCGAGGGATAGCCGGGAACGCGGCGATTCATCAGCACGAATGGAACCTTGCGCGCCGTCAGTTCCCGCAAATGACTGCCGTCCAAATGGGCGTCTCCGATGATGAGCCCGTCCACCCTGCGGGCCAGCATGGTGTCCGTTTTTCGGCGTTGTTCCTCTGGGTCATCCCGGGAGTTCATGACGAACGTGGAATATCCGAGCTCCGCTGCCGCCTCGTCGATGCCCTCGTACATGACGGCTAGGACGAGGTCCGAAAGCCGAGGAACGATCACGCCCGTCAGGCGGGTCCGCCGCGTCCGTAGGCCGGCGGCCTGGGGGTTGGGGGAGTAGCCCCGTTTCCGCGCCAGCTCCCGTACTCGTTCGGCTGTCGCCACGGAGGCGGCCCCGCGCGCCACGTCGGAGCCCGAGTGCAGGATCCGGGACACGGTCGACGGGTGGATGCCGAGCTCGTTGGCGAGGTCCTTCAGTGTGACTGTGCGGCCATCGACCGTGAATTCTTTCATGCGTTCCCCTGCTGCGGCTCAAGAAATCGTCCCACCTAGACTGCCCGATTGCGGGCGGCCCTCCCACCCCAAGCCCCTTGACGTGTCCCATCTCACATCTTATAGTCATTTCAGTCCCTTACCCAATCGATTGGGTTGGGGTTTGCACGCGGCAGGTCGGCCATTGTTCTACGCGGCCGAGACATCAGGCGCCCACCGCCGGGGTAAGGAACCCTCTCGGGCAAACGGCGCCTACATCCTATCGATCCGAGAACCCAATCGTTTGGGTAGGAAATTGGGTCAGGATCCAGGACTAACGGAGTGGAAATGACCGTCACAGATTCGGGCAGCGCCTACGTGGTGCTGCTGGCCACAGGGGGAACCATTTCCTCCCGCGGTTCCGAGGCCGGAGGGGGCGCGGTGGCGTCGGACACGGGAGAGCAGGTGTTCGCCAGCATCGGCGTGCCCGCCGCCCATCCGGTCCGCGTGGTCGACGTCCTCCGGAAGGGTTCGTACCTGCTGACAGTCGACGACATGATCGCCATCTGCGCCAGGGTCCGCGACGCCCTCTCCGACCCGCAGGTCCTCGGTGTCGTGATCACCCACGGCACGGACACGATGGAGGAGACCGCCTATCTGGCGGAGCTTACCCATGACGATCCCCGCCCTGTCGTCTTCACCGGGGCGCAGCACGCGGCCGATTCCCCGACCCCCGATGGTCCCGGGAATCTTGCCAGGGCAATCGCCGTCGCCGGGTCCCCGGAGTCCAGGGGGCAGGGGGTGCTGCTGGCGTTTGCCGGGACCATTTTCCCAGCCGCCGGAGTGCGGAAGTGCCACACGACGAGGCTCAATGCCTTCGCCAATCCGGATTTCGGAACGGCCGGAGCCGTGAGCGAATCCGGCGAGGTCAGCATGAAGCCTGCAGGGCCCGTCATTGCTTCGTTGCCATTGCCGGGCAGCGGTGCCGGTTCGTCGCGCGTTGACCTCGTTCCTGTCTACCCCGGCGCGGATGCCACCCTTCTGCGGGCCTCCCGTCAAGCGGGGGCGGCGGGGATAGTTCTCCAGGGGACTGGGACGGGCAACGCCAACCGCGAGATCTGCCGGGAGGTCGCAGAGGCCACCGCGTCCGGGATCGTGGTGGTGACGAGCACGCGGGTTGAGGCCGGCGCCGTCGTTCCCGTATACGGCGACGGCGGTGGCGGCGACTTGCGTGCGGCGGGCGCCATATCCTCCGGGCTGCTCCGGCCGTCCCAATCGCTGATCCTCCTGAGCCTGCTGCTCAGGCTCGGCACTCCCGCGTCCCGTATCGCGGAAACTTTCGCCCTCCGAGGCGGCCCGGGACGCGGGACGTCCCCGAGCCAGAAGCTCCCAAAAATGACCTCACAAAAAGAGCAGTGAAAGGTGGAACTCATGACCAAGGACATCCAAGTGGCGTTCGGCGTCGACGTGGACGCCGTCGCCGGAATGCTCGGCTCCTACGGAGGCGAAGACTCCCCCTGTGATATCTCCCGCGGCCTGTTCAGCGGGGAAGTCGGCGGCCCGCGCCTTATCCGCCTCTTTGAGAAGTACGGGCTTCCCGCCACCTGGTTCGTACCGGGGCACTCGATCGAGACCTTCCCGGACCTGGTCCGGATGATCGTGGGCGCAGGGCACGAGATCGGTGTGCATGGCTACTCCCACGAGAATCCGATCGCCATGACCCGCGAGCAGGAGACCGCCATCCTGGACCGGTCGATTGAACTCATCGAAAAGGTTTCCGGCCGCCGCCCCACCGGCTATGTGGCTCCCTGGTGGGAATTTTCCCCGGTTACCAACGAGATCCTCCTGGAACGCGGGATTAAGTACGACCACTCCCTGATGCACCGTGACTTTGAGCCCTACTACGTCCGGGTCGGCGACAGCTGGAAAAAGATCGACTACACCAAGGACGCCGAAACCTGGATGGAGCCGCTGGTCCGCGGGCAGGAAACCGACCTGGTCGAGATTCCGGCTAACTGGTACCTGGACGACCTGCCTCCGATGATGTTCATCAAGGCCTCGCCGAACTCGCATGGCTTTGTCAGCCCCCGCGACATTGAACAGATGTGGCGCGATCAGTTCGACTGGGTCTACCGGGAAATGGACCAGGCAGCCTTCACCATGACCATCCATCCGGATGTTTCGGGCCGCCCCCAGGTCCTGCTCATGCTCGAACGCCTGATCGAACATATCAACTCCCACGAGGGCGTCAGCTGGCTCACGTTCGACCAGATCGCCGACTCCTTCCTCGCTCGCAGCCCCCGAAAGGAAAACCAGTCATGACCATCCAGCAACAGAGTGGCGTCGATCTGTCGACGCCGGCCCTCGATGAGAAACGCCGTTTCCCGGTCTTCTCCAAGCGCCACACCACCACCGCCACCGTGCTTGCCCTGTTCGCCTGGACCGTGGCCGTTTTCGACTACGGGCTTTTCGGCACCCTGCTGCCGGCCATGCAGGAGGAGTTCGGTTGGAGCGCACCCGAGGCCTACGCGATCAATACCTGGATCGCCGTCGGCACGGCGATCGTGTGCTTCGGCATCGGCCCTGTCATTGACCGGCTCGGCCGCCGCAAGGGCATGATGGTCACCGTCGGCGGCACCGCCGTTATCTCCGGACTGACGGCCCTGATCCCGACCGGCATCCCGCTCCTCAGCAACGGCCTCCTGGTCCTGGTCCGTTCCTTCGGGGGACTCGGCTTTTCGGAGCAGGCAGTCAACGCCACCTACATGAACGAGGTCTATCAGGTCACCGAAGTCGCGGACAAGCGTAAGCGCCCCGGCTTCCACTACTCCTTCATCCAAGGCGGCTGGCCGCTCGGGTTCCTGCTCGCCAGTGCACTTGCCCTTGCCTTCCTCCCGTCCCTTGGCTGGCGGGGCCTGTACCTAATGGCCACCGTTCCGGCAGCCGTCATTGTGTGGGTCATCTCCCGGAAACTCAAGGAGACCCCGCAGTTCGAGCTGCACCACAAGCTGACCCAGCTTGAGAAGAGCGGCGAGTCCGCCGAAGCCCACTCCCTGGCCCACGCTTACGGCGTCGAACACTCTTCCGCGGCCCCGCTCAAGCGTATCTGGGAACCGCACCTGCGCCGGAACACAATCGTCTTTTCGCTGGCCTGGATCTTCAACTTCTTCGGCATCATGATCTTCAGCATCCTCGGCAGCTCCGTCCTGAAAAACGCCAAGGGTGTGGAACTCTCGGATGCTTTCTGGATGCTGATTGTTATCAACCTGCTCGCCTACTTCGGCTACGTCTTCCACGGCTGGCTCGGCGACAAGATCGGCCGCAAGCGGACCATCATCGGCGGCTGGATCCTCTCCGGCATCTCCTTCACCATCATGCTCAGCCCCATCGCCACGAGCCCGTTTATGATCATCCTGACCTACGGCGCTGGCCTGTTCTTCCTCGTCGGACCCTACGCCGCGATCCAGTACTTCATGGCAGAGTGCTACCCCGTCAGTTGCCGCGCCACCGGTACCGCGTTTATTGGAGCCATGAGCCAGCCCGGCGTCATCCTCGGCGGGGCACTCTTCACCGCGGTCGCCGCCGGAGCCGGCACCGGCCCCGCCGCCCTGTGGGTCGGCGCCACCGGAACACTCTTCTCCGGCCTGCTGATGATCGCAGCCAAGCCGCCGGCGGAGGCCCTGCTGGAGGACCACCCGCAGGAAGTCCAAGCATGACGCCGGGCGTAAAGGTCGCCGTGATCACCGGAGCTGCCAGTGGCATTGGACGGGCCCTCGCGGTCCATTACGCCCACCGAGGGGTGCGCTCGGTCATCGGCACCTTCCCCGGCGATCCCCATGATCCGGAAGAAACCCTTCGGCAGGTGCGGGACGCCGGCGGCCAGGGGGTCGTCCACGAAGTCGATGTCCGCAGTACCCCCTCCGTGGACGCGTTCGCCGAACGCGCAGTCCAGGAGTACGGCCGGCTGGATTTCGCGGTGGCAAACGCCGGAATTCTGCGTAATTCGCCACTGGGCGAGATGACCGACGAGCGCTGGGAGGACATGCTCGACGTCGACCTCACGGGTGTGCTGCGGACCCTGCGTGCCGGGTCCGCAAGGATGACCGACGGCGGGGCGATGGTGGCGGTGTCCTCAATTGCCGGAGGGGTCTATGGGTGGGAAGAACACGCCCACTACGCGGCTGCCAAAGCGGGCGTGCTCGGGCTCGTACGCAGCGTGGCCGCCGAGCTGGGGCCGCGCGGCATCCGCGCCAACGCCGTCATCCCCGGTCTGATCGAGACGCCGCAGTCCCTGGATCCGGTGAACTCGCTCGGCCCTGACGGGCTGCAGCGCGCCGGGCGCGATATCCCCTGGGGACGCGTCGGCCGGGCCGAGGAGGTCGCCAGCGTGATCGGCTTCCTGACCTCCGATGGCGCCGTCTACGTCACCGGCCAGTCGCTGGTCGTCGACGGCGGCCTCACCATCAAGATGCGTGCCTGAGAAGCCTGGAAGGAAGAATGGATAACACTGACACCTCCCGTTACTCGTCGGGCCGGGCTGTGGTGGTTACGGGCGGAGCTAGCGGCATCGGCAAAGCCATAGCTGAAGCCTTCAGCGCCAACGGCGACAGAGTGGCAGTCCTGGACCGATCCGGCGTGGCGGGAACAATCGCCGTTGACGTCTCGGATGAAGCGAGCGTGAAGGCGGCCTTTGTCGCTGCACGGGCGCAGCTTGGCAACATCAATATTCTGGTGAACAGTGCGGGCCTGCTGACCGAATCGAGGCTGGAAGACATGACACTGGCCATGTGGAACGAAACCGTCTCCGTTGACCTGACGGGCGTCTTCCTCTGCTGCCGGGAGGTGGTGGGGGACATGCGGCGGCAGAAGTGGGGCCGCATCATCAACATCGCCTCCCAGCTGGCCATCAAGGGCGGAACCGGGCTCAGCCACTACAGCGCCGCCAAAGCCGGGGTGGTGGGACTGACCAAGGCCCTGGCCCTTGAAGTCGCCGGAGACAACGTGCTGGTCAACAGCATCGCGCCTGGGCCGATAGAAACGCCCCTGGTTGAGGGCATTTCGGAGGAGTGGAAAACCGCCAAGCGAGCCGAACTCCCGTTGCTCAGGTTCGGGCGGCCGGCCGAGGTAGCCCCCACGGCCTTGCTCCTGGCCAGCGATCCGGGCGGCAACCTGTATGTCGGTCAGACGCTGGGTCCAAATTCCGGCGACGTTATGCCGTAGAAGGGACGATCACATGTGTGGTGCCTGCGGGCGAACCGTGGTGCCCGATCCCCTCCTGGGTCCGGTAAGAACGCTGCGGCAACACCTGATCGTCGCCCAGACGGTCAACGAAATCTGCCGGAACTGGGCGGGGGTCCCGAAGGTGGCCGCCACCAGCGGAGGCTGGCTGGTGTCACGACCGACTGGAGCCATCGAAACCGTCTCGACGGTGGAAACGCTTTGGATGTCGGTGCTGCGGGGCAACCCAGCCGCGTGGTCCCCGGACCTTCGGGGCTTCCTGGCTTACCAGCCGGCAAGGGTGGCAGAGGACATCTCTGGGCGCGTCCTGGCACTCGGGCAACGCCTGGCGCATGAACTTGCCACGCTCACGCCCGCCGGACCGGGCACGCCCGCAAGTCGGCTGCATGACAATGGCTCCGCCCCATCCAACGACTGACCTGCGGCGATGCCTGCCCTGAGGGGCGCGTCCGCGGGCTACGATGGACCCAACCAGTCGAATTTCGTCGTTGCCAAGGCCTCGTGCCGCGGGGCCGCCGTGTAGCATCATCGGCAGGTTTCCGAACGGCTGGGTTAAAACGATTGGGTAGTCAGATGGCGGCTGGGGCAGCAGCGAAAAACAACGTGCAGGTGTACGGGCCGGAGGGGGGACCGGCCCTGGTGTTCGCCCACGGCTTCGGCACCGACCAGACCATGTGGGGCAGGATCCTGCCATGGTTCACCGACCGGTACCGGGTGGTCCTGCTTGATCATGTGGGATCCGGAGGCTCCGACAAGTCAGCCTACGAGTCGGCCGCCTATGCCAGGCTTGAGACCTACGTTGACGACCTGCTGGAGGTCTGCGCGGAACTCGACATGGCAGACGCCACCCTGATCGGCCACAGCGTCGGCGCCATGATGGCGGTCAGCGCCGCCGCCCGGGACCAGGGCCGCCGGCTCGGCCGCTTGGTGCTGCTCACGGCGTCGCCCAGCTACGTTGACCATCCCGAGGACGGCTACGTCGGCGGGTTCAGCCGGCAGGATCTCGACGACGTCTTCGAATCCCTGGACGCCAACTATCTCGTCTGGGCCGAGGCGATGGCGCCGGTCTACATGAATACCCCGCACGTGCCCGAACTCGAGCATGAAATCCAAGGCAGCTTCGGCCGGATCAGCCCCCGCGTCGCCCGCGACTTTGCCCGGGTGGCGTTCCTGTCCGATGTGCGGCACCTGCTCTCCGACGTCACTCAACCCGTGCTGGTCCTGCAAAGCACCGACGACGTCGTCACCCCGGACCATGTGGGCACCTACCTGCACCAGAAGCTCCCGGCCGGCACCCTGGTCCGGCTCGCGGCCACCGGCCACTTCCCGCAAAGCAGCGCCCCGGAGGAAACCGCCAACGCCATCCTCGAATACCTCAAGCAGCTGTGAGCCGCGCGACCACCGGCACCCTCGACTGCGCGCAGCTCTTCCACCAGGCGCCGGCCGGCTACGTCGTGGCCGGTCCGGACGGAACCATCCTCGCCGCGAACGCCACGATCTGCGCCTGGGCCGGGGCCGACGCCGGGGCGCTTGACGGTATGCGCCTGCTGGACCTCATGCCAGCCGGCGACCGGCTCATGTTCCGCACCCATGCCGCGCCGAAGCTGGAACGTGATGGCCACCTCGCCGAACTCTCGGTCGAGCTGCTGGGACGGGACGGGCAGCGCCGTCCCGTGTTGCTCTCCGTCACCCGCAGCTGGGACGGCACGGAACCGCGGGACCTGATGATCTTCTTTGCCGCCCCTGAGCGGCGGCGCTACGACCGCGAACTGGCCGCCGCTTACCGGCAGCTCGAGGACGCCGAAGCGGAACGCACCCGGCTGCTGCGGGAAGCCCGCCACCGGGCACTCCATGACCCGCTGACCGGCCTGCCGAACCGGCGGCAGCTCCAGGAGAGCTTGCTGGCCGCACTGGCCGGCGCCGCTGGACAGCGGCACCGGGTTGGCCTGCTGTTCTGCGATGTCAATAACTTCAAGCAGGTCAACGACACCCTCGGCCACGACGCCGGGGACCAGGTCCTGACGGAGGTGGCGCGGATGCTGGCAGGGGCTGTGCGCGGAGCGGACACCGTCACGCGCATGAGCGGGGACGAGTTCGTCGTCCTGATTCCCTGGCTGGAGTACCAGGAGGAACTGGACGGGCTGGCAGGGAGAGTCCGGGACAGTGTCGCCGGCGACAGTATCGTCTCGGGCACCGGGCTCCGGCTGGGAATCTCCGTAGGCCGGGCGGAGACGGCCGTTCCGGCGGATTCCGATGTGGCCGACCACCGGGAACTGGCCAAGGCCCTCCTGATCGCCGCCGATCAGGACATGTACCGGGTAAAGGCCGAAATGCGAGGCGCTCAGCCGGTCGGCGCGTTAGCCCGCCTCCGGTAAGCCCCTCTACCCGGAGAGCGGGAACGACGACGGCGGGAAGCTCCCGCCGTCGTCGGTGTTGCTGGTGCCGCGGCTGCTAGGCGGCGGCCGAATCCAGGTTGGCCGGGCCGTTGTTCAGGCTCAGCGTGAAGGTGTTTGGGCCGCTGGCGTGCACCGCGATGTTGGACTTCGCGGTGTTGTGCCGGACCGAGAGGTCGTGGACCAGGGCGTCCAGCTCGTAGTGCATCGTGGAGCGGTCCCAGAGCTTGTGGGTGACAGCGTTGGCAGATTCAAACGTCATTGTTTAGGTTCCTTCATGGTTCCGGTGTCCGGCAGAGGGGCGTCGATGCCACTTCCTGCCTTTTTATGATGCACAGCGCCGGGCGGAGCGCTCAAGCCAGATGGCAATTATTGCGGGTGAGTCTCATCACAAGCCGCGTTTCGGCGGCATGGCGATTCAGGCGTCGATGGTGACGACGGCGCGTCCCCGCTGGAGTCCTCCACTGAGTACGAGCGTCTGTGGTGCTCGTGGCGGGCGGCGCGGCAGGAGGCGGCCACGCAGGACCAGGTCGCAGCAGAAGTCATGCAGCCCGTCGGAGCGGTCTTGCCCAGTTCAGGCCGGTGGACGGAAGCGGGCCCGGATCGGGCCGTACCGGGCCCGCAGCGGAGCGCTGCTTCCGTCAGGAGCCCGCAGCCGAATCCTTCAGATTGCCAGCCTGGACACGGGCGCCATGGTGAGCTTGCTGATGGCGACGGCGGTTGCCACGGACTTGCCAAGGCATCCGCGATGGCGCTGTCTCGATCTGGTTCACGGCCGGGACCGTCTCGTTGGGGTCGATGAGGTCGACAAGGTGGGCCGGGTAGTCTGGCACCATGACCAGCCCCGGTGACATTGCCGCCACCCTGACAGGCGTGGGGCTGTTGGTGCTGCTGACCATCGGGGTGCTGGCGTTGTACCGGGTGCCCCGGCGGTTCGCGCCCGCAGGGGCCATCCTCCGCGGAACCATGCAACTGGCAGCGATCAGCCTGATCCTCAGCGGCATCATCACCAACCCGTTCTGGGTTGCCGTCGCGTTGCTGGTGATGTTCTCCGTAGCCTCGGCCACAGCCAGCCGGCGCCTCGGCAAGGACTGGCAAAGCTTTGGACATGTCAGTACGGCGATGGCAGCGGGCGTCCTGGTGACACTGGCGATAGTTTTTGCCAGCGGGGCCGTGGAATTGACCCCCCGCTACGCCCTGGCCCTCGGCGGAATCGTCATCGGCAACGCCATGAGTATTGCGACGCTGGCCGGCCGGCACTTCAACGAAACGGCCTCCTCCCGGTGGGAGGAGGTGGAGGGATGGCTGGCGCTGGGGGCAACTCCCCGGCAGTCCACCGCCGAACTGGCGCGGGGCGCCGTTCGGTCCGCTCTGATTCCCTCCACGGACCAGACCAGGACGACCGGATTGGTCACCCTGCCGGGCGCCTTCGTGGGTGCGATTTTCGGCGGAATCTCGCCGATCGCCGCCGGAATGTTCCAGATTGTGGTGCTGGCGTCCATCATGGCGGCCGGCTCGATCACTGCGGTAGTGGTGGTCAGATTCCTGGCACCGTTGCGCACCCGGCCGGTTCCGCTGAGTTAGCGTGGCTGTCCAGCTCCTCTGCCGGCAGCGGACGCGAAATAAGGTAGCCCTGGGCTGTGTCACAGCCCAGTTTGCGCAGAATGGCCAGCTGGGCGTCCCGTTCGACCCCCTCGGCCGTCGTCCTGAGGCCCATCGCCTTGGCCGCATCAACCAGGGTGCGCAGCTGCTCAGCGGCGGATCGGAGGTTCACGACGGCGGCGGTTTCGGTGATCTCGATGTTGAGCAACGACGTCGGCACACCGTGCCGCAGCAGGGCCGACTGGAGATCCCGGACCAAGCTTCCTGGCCGGGGCGCAGGCCTGGTTCATGACACATCGTCCGATCGCGTGGATGTCGCCCGATTGTTCGGCGAGGTGAATAAATTCGTCGGAACACACTGTCCCGAGTCCCGCATCTTCCCACCGCAGCAAGGCCTCCACTCCAGGGCAGGCGCCGGTGGCGATGTCCATCAGGGGTTGGTAGTGCAGGCTGAAGCCATCGCTGGAGAGGCCATGGGGGAGCCGGCGGCGGATGAGGGCCTGGCGGACGGCATCGCCGGCCCGGTGTCCGAAGGTGTCGTTGGTGACCTTGAAGTCGTCCAGATCCACGTACAGGATGGCGGTCCCAGCTGCGTCGTGGCTGCCCATCAGGTACGGACCGCGCTCTTCGAGGTGTCTTCTGTTTGCCAGGCCGGTCAGTGGGTCGTACAGCGCGGCGTGACGGAACACGTCGGATAATCCCTCAAAGCGGCCGCGTCGCCCCGGGTATTGAGCGCCCTGCCGTAGCCCAGGCGTCCTGTCATCTGGTCATCCAGCTGGTCCCGGGTCAGCAAGGACACTAATCCGTCAATGTCCACAACGACGGCCCGCAGCGTCCGGTCCTCCCGAAAGAGGGTCCCGATCTCACGCGGGGGTGTCTTGCCGGGCACAACGAACGCGCATTGCCCTAGGTCGCCGAGGGTCGGCGCCGAGGGGCGCGAGGGCCGGCCGGGTTTGCCGGGGTCAGTGGTCGCCGCTTCTGAGTACCCCGGAGCTGTGAACAGATCATGAAGTCGCGGCCGTTGTTGCGGACCGGCCATGGGTTAGCTACGGGGCAACGGGACAAGTTTTTCGCCGCGGTCTCTCAGGGCGGCCAGCGCACGTACAAGGCCCGGAGTGGTGCCGCCCGACGGGTGGTTGCCGTGGACGATGACGATGTCTCCCGCCCGTGCCCGGGAAATCTCTTGGGTGACCGTGGCTGCAGGGAAGGTGGCTCCGCCGTCGCCGTTGATGCTGAACCCGACGGGAATCAGCCCCAGGGCGCGGACAATCCCGGCCGAGACCTCGTCGAGGTGGGCAGTTCCGGGTCTGAAGAAGTGGGCTCGCTGGCCGGTCAGCTCGATAAGGCGGGCGTCGTTAGTCATGATCTCGTCGAATACCTCACCGGGGTTTCTGGTGCCCGGGATGCCATAGGCGCCGTTGCCGCTGACGGAAAGCGGGATGTGGGCGGTGCCGTGGTTGGCGAGTTCGAAGAGCGGCTCGCTGGCCAACTCCTTGGCCAAGGCCAGGTTGGCCGCGATCCATCTCGAATTCATGAACAAGGTTGCAGCAAGGTGCTGCTGCCGCAGGAGCGTCAGGAGCGCAAGATCCGCAGAATTCCCGCTGGGGCCACCGCAGAAATCAATGGTCAGGGCCACGCCGGAGGCCCCCGCCGGCAGCCGGGTCAACACACCGGGGGCCTCGACGCCCCAGTATTTGGCTTTGCGCCCGCCATACGTAGCAGTTACTTGGTCCCGGGTCGGCAGGGCCTGTGGCGGTGCAGCCTGTGGCTGCGCGGCGTGACCAGCTGGGAGCGCAGAGGCAGGGGCGGTGACGGCCGCGGCATCCAGTGATGGTGCGGTCTCTTGCTGGTCGGGAGAACAGCCAGCCAGTGCCGTGACGGCTGCGGCCATAAGGAAGGACCGCCGGTCCGGGGTCCATGCCACAGGGAAGTTTCCGATCCATCCGGGTTAGTGCAGATCCGGCTCCATGGGCGCGATGCCCGGCCTTCTGTACATTGACAATTGTAGGGTATTGCCCGCAGGCGGAACTGCGCCGCAGATGGGCTGATCAGCCGGAGAAACGCGCCCTGGCGGCATGCTCAACGAGAATTGGGACGAAGTCCCGGATCCGGCCACCGTTCAACGACTCGTGTTCCTCCCGCACTGCCTCTTCAATGCTCGAACGTGAGACTTCCGGAAACCGTTCGGCCAGCCGGTCGACCACCGACCCGATTGCCTTCAACTCATCGTCCCTGTTCACCCCACCAATGTTGCGCCCGTCGCTACGGCCGGTCAAGGAGTGGGCGCGCCCCTGCGCGCAGGCTCGGCGTCGCCGGGCGAGGGGCTCCAGACGCCGGCGGTTACTTGGCCGCCGGCGTCTGGAGCTGCGCCGGGGTGAGTTTCATCCAGGGCGAGTCCGGGGCGCCGTCGAGGGCAGCCTGCGGGCTGTTGGACTGCGTCCACCACTTGGACTCGAAGGCGTGGCCGTCGAACAGGATCCGGGAGCCGCGCTGGTAGACCATGGTGGGGGACCAGTCCGGGTAGGTGCCGGCCGGGATGGTGGCCTGGGGGCTGGGCCGGTCCCCCGGCAGTACCGGGCCGATCAGCTTCCAGGGAACGGTGGCACCCTGAGCCACGGGATTGTCCGGACTGTCGCCCTGCGTCCACCATTTTGCCTCGTAGACGTTGTTGTGCCACACCGTCCGGTCACCGGCGACGTAGCGGGCCGACTCCTTCCACACCGGATAGGGGCTGGTGGCCGGATCGTCCGTTGCAGTGGGGCTGGCAGAGGCGGCCGCGGCCGGAGCCTTGGCTGCCGTCGTCGGGACGACGTCGGCGCCCAGGACCGTCGAGAAGAGGGCATCGCCCTGCTGTACGCCGCTGCAGCTGTCCGAGACCTTGGCGACGTCCGGGTAGTTGCTTCCGCAGGTCCGGTCCCGGTTGAGGGACCACATGGAGACCCGGCCTACGCCCTTGGACTTGGCATATCCGTTCAGCGAGGCAGCGTCGTCGAGCGTGAATATTTCGCCGGCAATGTCGTTCTGCCCGATCATCGGGGTGATGCCCAGTTTGCGCCAGGCGGTGTCGGACCCGAGGTCCGCACCGTTCTCACGGTAGATCGATTGCAGCTGCGTGTGCGCCGCATCGGCTGCCGAGGCAGAGGCCTGGTACATGGTTTGGGCGGCCGGTTTGCTGCCGCCAAAGTCCATCGTCATGATGTTCACGCCGGCCAGTTCGACGCCGGAGCGCAGCGTTCGCAGGACCAGGTCCCGCCCCGCCTGCGTGAGTCCTGCCGGATCCGCGGGCAGGGTCAGCCACACGTCGAGGCTCTTGCCGCTGTTCTTGCGATCCTGCTGAAGAGCGGCCAGGGCGACGGCTCGCCGGTCGATTGATGCGGTGTCCGCGAGCGCGCTTCCCTCGATGTCAAGGTCGATCGAGCGGAGGTCGTAGCGGTCAACGACCTCACGGTAGGCGTCGGTCAGCTTGGACTGGTCGGTGCAGCCCACGGCCAGCTCGCTGTTGTTGAGGCCGCCGAAGGAGACGGAAACGGTGCCGCCGATCTGGCGCAGCCTGGCGATCCGCCGATCAAGATCCAAAGCAGATTCGGCTTCGGTAAGGCTGTACGCTGCACCCCAGGAAGGCGCGCAGGGTTTCTGGAGGTCGGAAACAATGAAGGACAGGACGGCTCCCTTAGCCTCCGTAGTGCTCGGGGATTCAAAGGCGAATCGCGGCGTGGCGGTCACGTCCACGTAGCCGGAGAAGGCCGACGGGATAGACGACGCCGCACTGGCGTCCTGGAAAGAGCGCAGCCCCAGATACGACCCGCCGGTTAGCGCGAGAAGAACAATTACCAGAATTCCGAGCCGCACCTTGGAGAGGCGGCGCCCGGGAAAGCGGTTCGACACAGATGTACCCCAATACTTGTCAGAGAGCGCTCCAACCCCTCCACGCGGATTCGCGGCCAAATAAATTGCCTTCCGTACACCTGTTGGCGGCGGAGGACAACTTTTTGGGGTCGTGCGCCTAGTATAAGGGCAGACTGCACCCCGGCTGTACGGGGAAGGTCGCCTGCCGTGTGTCCGCTGGGGGTGCACGTGATGTGGATGGGGATATATGTCTGACCTCCTGGTCGCTCCGCGGCCTGAAGACGCTACTGCCGACGACCCGGTAATAAAGAGCCGCAGACGCCAGTGGGGCGCGGAGCGTCGCTCGGAACCACTGGCCATTGTGCATCCGGAACCTTCACGCCGAAAAATTATTCTCGGCCGGGTTGGCGTTGTCGTCACCGTCCTGGCCTGGGCTGCCTATGTGGTGACCACAGTGATCAGGACACTCGTCGATGATCCCACCGCCGGGTTCAGGTTCCGGGCCGAGGCAGTCTCCTACGTCGTCGTCGTCACATTCCTGACTTTTTCCGCCTTGATGTACCTGCTGGCCAGGCAGGGGGCACTCAGCCGGTTCCGGGACCACCGCAGGGTTCCCCGCGGAGAGCTGGACCGCCACTTCGCGGACTACCCGCACGCGGTAACTGTGCTGGTCCCTTCCTACGCCGAAGAACCGCAGGTGGTCCGGGCCACACTGTGGTCCGCAGCGCTGCAGGAATTCCCGGACTTGTCGGTCGTCCTCCTGGTTGACGATCCGCCCTTCCCGACGGACCAGGAAGACCAGCATCGCTTGCAGACAACGCGGGACCTCGCGGCAAGTATCACCGGGACCCTCCAGGAACCGGCCTCACGCCTGAATGCGGCAAGCGACGCCTTCAACCGGCGCATGGGCGAGGGGCGGACCGGCGTTGAACTGCCCGCGCTGATCGAGGAATACGAGTATGCCGCCGGCTGGCTTGAGGCCATGGCGGAGGCCGAGCGCGTCGAAGACCACGTGGACGAATTCTTCGTGGATCTGGTGCTCATGGGCCTGGCCCGCGAGTTGCGGCTGGTCCTGACAGCCCTGTACGCAGCGAAGGCCCAGGGGGCCGAGCCGGAGCAGCCCCGAATGCGCGAGCTATACGCCCGCTTGACCTGGATCTTCAACGCCCGGGTCTCCACCTTTGAACGCAAAAAGTATGCGAGCCTCTCGCACGAAGCGAACAAGGCCATGAACCTCAATTCCTACCTGAGCCTGATGGGGCACCGCTGGCGGCCGGAGCAGACCGCCGACGGCACGGTGCTCCGCCCTGCCGTCGAGCCGTCCGCCGACGACCTCGTCATCGAAGACAGCACCTACGTGCTGACCCTCGACGCCGATTCGCTGCTGCTGAGGGATTACTGCCTCCGTCTGGTCCATTTCCTGGAGTCCCCCGGCAACGAACGGGTGGCGGTCACGCAGACGCCGTATTCATCCTTCCGCGGCGCGCCGACACGGATCGAGCGCGTCGCCGGAGCCACCACGGACCTGCAGCACATCCAGCATCAGGGCATGACCCGGTACGGGGCAACCTTCTGGGTAGGCGCCAACGCCGTGATCCGCAAAATTGCGCTCGATGACATCGTGGAAGTCTCCTCCGAGGGCGGCTTTGAGGTGCGGACCTACATCCAGGACCGGACCGTGATTGAAGATACCGAGTCCAGCGTGGACCTGGGCCGCGAAGGCTGGGACCTGGTCAACTATCCCGAACGGTTGAGCTACAGCGCCACGCCGCCCGACTTCGGCTCCCTGGTGGTGCAACGCCGGCGGTGGGCCAACGGCGGGCTGCTGATCCTGCCCAAGCTGTGGGAAACCATCCGGCAGCGCCGCGGCAGCGAGAAGGCAGTGCGGAAACGCGAAATCATGCTGCGCGTGAACTACATGGCATCCATCACCTGGGCCAGCTTCGGGCTGCTCTTCCTACTGGCCTACCCGTACGACAGCCGGCTCCTCAGCCCGCTGGTGTTCGCGGCCGCACTCCCGTACTTCCTGGCCATGGGCAGCGACCTGCGAGATTCCGGGCACCGCTTCAGCGACATTTTCCGGATCTACGGCTTCAACCTGGTGCTGATGCCGGTAAACCTGGCGGGCGTCGTGAAATCGCTGCAGCAGGCGCTCACCGGGGACAAGATTCCGTTCGCGCGTACCCCGAAGGTCAAGGACCGGACGGCTGCCCCTGCGATATACGTCCTCGCGCCGTATGCGATCGTGGTGTTCTCCCTGTTCACGGTCTGGCGCGATGTGATGCAGCAGAACTGGACCAACGCGGCGTTTGCGGCGTTCAACGCGGTGATGGCGGCTTACGCCGTCCGCGCGTACATCGGGCTGAGGAACTCGATCGTCGACATCTTCCTGGGGGGGCTGAACTGGCTCTACGTCAAACCCAAACAGGCCGCACCGGCGCAGCCGCAGATCATTCCGAAGTCACCGGAAGAAGTCGACTGGGCGTCGATCCTGTATCACGGCGACCGCCGCCTCAACCGTGACCTCCGCGGCGACTCGGACCGTCGCAAGAGGGCCGGTGTGCGTTGACGGCTGGGGCCACGTCTGCGCCCATCCTCGCTGCGAACGGGAAGAACTCCCTGAGTATCCATGGCGGCATCATCGAGTCCGTCTGGATCCCCGGTTCGTTTGTTAGCCTCGATGAGGCCAGGGATGCCATGCGGGCCGCAGAACTGATCTGTCAGGGCAGGCCAATGCCGATGCTCTCCGTCATGACCGATGTGGCGATCAGCGCCGCAGCACGCTACCAGTTCGCTAAATCGGTCGACGTTACCGCCATCGCGGTCCTGGGATCCAGCGCCGTGGACCGCGTCGTGGCTGCGGCCACCAGCCGGGATACCCGCTACCCGCATGAGTTCTTCACCTCACGGGACGACGCGCTCGCCTGGCTGAGCGGTTTCGTCGACGCGCAGCGTGAGCCGGCTGCGCGTCAGCCAGAGGAGCGGGAAGCGGATGTTCTCGCGCGTGGGTCAAGCTAGGAGCAGACGACGCCGGAGAAAGTCCGGCGTCGCCCGCTCCCCGGTCTAGCTGGCGCTCACAGGTAGTTTCTGACGCTCTCGCGGAGCGCCTCGGTGTGCTCGTAGATCTCTTCCAGCGAGCTGATGGGCACCCTGGTTTCCTCCTTGTCGCTCCCGAAGAGGCCGATGCACTTCTGGCTCCTGTTGAAGTGGAGCCGCGCAATCGGCTTGCGGTTATTGTCGTCGAGAAGCACAGCGAAGTAGGACTTGGCGTCGCGCTGGGAAACCCTGGCAGGCTTGACCTCGCTGCAGACGATAGCCCGGACGATCTGATACCCCTCGATTTCCTCCAACGTCGTCACTATGCCGTCTGCTGCTTCAAGATCGGCCTCGGCGACAGGTGCGCTGGTAACCGTAGCCGCCGCGGCGGTCTCGTCGTTCTGGGGGAAGTTCGGTGTCCCAAGAGCCTTTTTCAGACGCTCGTTCACCTGATCGTTGAGGAACTGTTTCGAGGCTTTCGAAACCAGGGCGGTGAACTGGTCTCTAACCTTCTGCGTGTATCCGCCCGGGTACACGCGGCCGGTTAGGAACTTGACCCATTCATCCTCGGGCTCCTTGAACTGTGCAGCGAGCGTCTGCTTGAGTTCGCCGATGTACTTGAGTTCTCCGGCGGCGTTGATGATCGAATCAAGGTCAAAGACGTCCTTTGAGAGCTTCTGCAGCTCCGGGATAAGTGTCTCGTCGATGTCGTTGAAATCGAGTACCAGGAAGGGCTTTGCGTCCATGCGGTTCGGGGCGTCCAGATCCGTGAAGAATTGGCAGACCTCACCATTGGTTAGCATTGCAATCCGCGCGTTGGTGACGGCAAAGTAGCGGAACAGTTGTGAAGCATGTTCGATTTTCACGGGTTCAGTCGACTTCTTGCATTCGATCAGGATCTGAACTTCGCCGTCTTAGACGATTGCGTAGTCGACCTTTTCACCCTTCTTGACCCCCACATCGGCAATGAACTCCGGAACGACTTCCAACGGATTGAAGACGTCGTAACCCAGGATGGTGGAAATGAAAGGCATTACGAACGCGTTCTTCGTTGCCTCCTCGGTTTGAATCACCGCGCGCTGCTGACGCACCTTTGCTGCCAGCGCCGAGAGTTTTCGGCAAAATCCATGCTTCCCTCTTGAAGTTTTGATTGTCCCTACAATCTATCCCGGTGCGCCGACGACGGCAGGTGTCTGAGCCTGCACAAACCCATTGACACCTTTGATCGTCTGGACTATTCTACAACCAAATGGTTGTAGATAAGTTGGGTGACGAGGTAGTGGACCGCCTGTTCCAGGCGTTCGCCGACACCACCCGCCGCGACATCGTGCGGCGGGTGACGGCGGGGGAGTACTCGGTGTCCGGTCTCGCCGCGCTCTACGCCATGAGTTTCGCCGCCGTCCAGAAGCACGTGGCGGTGCTGGAACGCGCATCCCTGGTGACCAAGGAGAAGCGCGGAAGGGAGCAGATTGTGCGGGCCAATCACGACGGACTGCAGAAGGCCCGGCGGCTGCTCGATGAGTACGAGGTCATGTGGCGGCAGCGGAGCGAACGGATCGCGGATCTGCTCGCCGAAACGGGTCCGGCGGCGGCAAACCCCCGACCAGCAGGCAAGATACAAACCACCGAAGTTGAAGAATAGAAAGGGGTCGACATGACAGTCATCAGTTCAGTCAAAAATCTTGAGGCACTGAGCCTGAGCGTCGTCGCGGAATTCGACGCCGGCGTCGAGCGCGTCTGGCAGATCTGGGAGGATCCGCGCCTGCTCGAGCGCTGGTGGGGTCCGCCTACCTGGCCGGCCACCTTCGAGAAGCACGATTTCGTTCCCGGCGGCGGGGCCACCTACTTCATGACTGGCCCCGGCGGGGAGAAGGCCCGCGGCTGGTGGCGGTTTGTCGCCATTGAGGCCCCGCACCGTCTGGAGTTCGACGACGGGTTTTCGGACGACGACGGCGAGCCGGTGGCGGACAAGGGCACCATCCACGGCGTGGTGACGCTGGAACCGATCGGCGACCGCACCCGGATGACCGTGCACTCCACCTTCGAGGCGGAGGAGCAGATGGAAGAGATCGTCGCCATGGGCATGGAAGAGGGCATGAACCAGGCCCTCGGTCAGGTGGATGCGATCCTCGCTGAGCACGCTAACGCCTGACCAGGGGCGAATGGCGGAGGGAACAGCAGGGGGGACGACGGCGGGACATCCCGCCGTCGTCCCCCCGTTGTTCGACCTAGTTATTCACCGCCGCGTACAGATTAAGGCTGGCCGAGAACACGAGCCACGATACGTAGGGAAGCATCAGCACTCCGGCAGCCGTGCTGATCGGTCCGAAGCGCAGGACGGTGACGGTGGCCAGTGCGGCGTGGACTGCGATAAGCAGCATGGCCAGCCACAGGGCGGCGCTGCCCATGATCGGGTACAGGCCGAAGAACGTCAGCGGCCATGACAGGTTAAGCAGCAACAGGCCGCCGTAGACCCTCAACGCAGCCCGGCGCGGAAAGCGCCGCTGCCGCCACACCAGCCACGCCGCAACGGCCATGGCCACGTACAACACCAACCACGCCGAACCGAACATCCACGCCGGCGGGGTCCACGGCGCCTTGTTCGCCATCGCGTACCAGCCGCCTGCGTTGATCCGGATTGGTAGGGAGCCCAGCAGCGAAACCGCCCAGGACACCGCCAGCGCAACGAGAAGGGCCGCGACCTGCCGCCGCGGGCGGGCGCCCGGGGCAGGGGTGCCCGCGGCGCTTGGTTTAACGTTCAAGGGCACTGACATACTGTGGACATGGTGGGCGCTCTAGTCAAGCCGCCACGGCGGACCCGGCCGGGGATAATTGCGAAGGACGTCGACTGCAGTCAGCAGGTGCTGCGGCGGGTCGCTACCGTAGCGGCCCAACCAACTCGCAGCAGGGGCCGTTTTGAGGGCTCAAAACGGCCCCTGCTGCGAGCTACTTGGGTGGGTGGGTCGGCGGGGACGGAATTCGCCCCGGCGGGGAGTTCGCGAAATGATGTCGGCATGGAGCACACTGACCAGCAGCCCTGGGTGAAGAACTACCAGCCGGGCGTCCCGGCCGAGATTGAATTGCCTACCGAGTCGCTTGTCGCGATGCTGGAGCAGTCCGTGACCGAGGCCGGGGGCGCTCCCGCGTTGGAGTTCTTCGGCCGTCGCACCAGCTACACCCAGCTCGGCGAGCAAGTGGACCGGGCCGCCGAGGGACTGCGCCGGCTGGGCGTCCGGACCGGAGACCGGGTGGCCCTGATCCTGCCCAACTGCCCGCAGCACGTCGTCGCCTTCTACGCGGTGCTGCGCTTGGGCGCCGTCGTCGTCGAACACAACCCGCTCTACACCTCCCGCGAACTCCGCCACCAGTTCGAGGACCATCAGGCCCGCGTCGTGATCGTCTGGGACAAAGCCGCGGCCGCCGTCCGTGAGTTCCCGTCCGACATCGAAATCGACCACGTGGTCTCCGTCAACCTGCTCGAGTCCTTCCCCGCATCCAAGCGGCTCGCCCTGTCCCTGCCGGTGAAGAGGCTTCGCGCAACTCGCGCCTCGCTGACCGCACACGCGCCGGGAACCATGCCGTGGAAGGAACTCCTGGGCCACGGCCGGATCGACCACGGCCACCCGCGCCCCTCGGTATACGACCTCGCTGCGATCCAGTACACCTCGGGCACCACCGGCCGGCCCAAGGGCGCGATGCTCACGCACTTCAACCTGTACTCCAATGCCCTGCAGGGCGAAGCCTGGATGGCGGGCGCGGAGTACCGCAAGGAAGTCTTCTACGCGATCCTGCCGATGTTCCACGCCTTCGGCATGACGCTGTACCTGACCTACGGCATCAAGAAGCAGGGGCTGCTGGTCCTCTTCCCCAAGTTCGACCCTGACATGGTGCTGGCTGCGATGAAGAAGTCGCCCGCCACCGTCTACTGCGCGGTCCCGCCGATCTACGAGCGCACCGCCATGGCTGCTAAGGAGAAGGGCATTTCGCTGCGGTCCTGCAAGTACTGCATCTCCGGCGCCATGAACCTGCCCGACCATGTGGTGGAGCTCTGGGAATCGGTCTCCGGCGGCCTGCTGGTGGAGGGCTACGGCATGACCGAATCCTCTCCGGTGGCGCTCGGCAACCCCTTCCACCCCAGCCGCCGCAACGGCACGATCGGAGTGCCTTTCCCGTCAACCCTGATGAGGGTCATCGACGTCGACGACCCGTCCGTAGAGGTGCCGCAGGGCCAGCCGGGCGAGCTGTTGCTCAAGGGCCCGCAGGTATTCCAGGGGTACTGGAACAACCCCGAAGAAACCGCGAAAACCCTCACCCAGGATGGCTGGCTGCGCACCGGCGACGTCGTAACCGTGGACCAGGACGGCTTCACCACAGTGGTGGACCGGGCCAAGGAACTGATCATCACCGGAGGCTTCAACGTCTCTCCCACCGAGGTGGAGGCCGTGCTTCGCCTGCACCCGGATGTCAGGGAGGCCGCTGTGGTGGGCAAGCCGCTGGGGCGCGGCGGCGAAATGGTGGTCGCCGCCGTCGAACTGGAACCCGGCGTCGAGCTGGACGAGGACGCGCTGCGCGCTTACTGCCGCGAGCACCTCGCCGGCTACAAGGTTCCCCGCCGGATTGTCCCGATCGAGGACCTGCCCCGCTCCATGCTTGGCAAGATCCTCCGCAAGCAGGTCCGCGACCAGCTCCTGCCGGAGCTGTAGGGACAGGGCCGGACCCCTAGGCGTCCGTGACGGATTTTTTCAGCTGGGTTGAGAAATACTCGTCCAGGCCGATGGGCCGGACGCCGGCGTAGCGGCTGTTCTGTACAGCTGCGAACGGTGGCGTGGTCAGCATCGACAACAGGTACCACTCCCGGACTGCGGCCCACGGGTTGGCCTGGCCTGCCGTTGCATCCCGCAGGTCCTGGATGGTGCCGAGCGACCGCCGGGCAAGCGGGGTGCCCGTGACACGCTCGGCGGCGTCGGCGACACCATTGAAGGTTGTCCGTTCCCCGGAGATCGCGTAGACCCCTGCCGGGGCGGAGAAGTCGACCGCCAGCCGGGCCGTGAAGCGTGCCACGTCCTCGACGGTGGTCAGATCAAACGGTTCGTCGCCGGTACCGAAGTATTGGGCTGTGCCCTTCTGCAGGTCCACGACGTCGGCCGTGTCCGGATCAAGCATCATGTCCATGAACGCACCGTTCAGGACGCGCACGACGTCGATTCCGGTCGCCTCGATGGCCTCGCCGGCCCGTCGGCGCATGTCAAACATCGGAGCTCCGTCGGGGGCCTTGAAAATGTCGAGGGCGAAATCGGACGGGACGAAGCGGCGGGCCCCGTTGGCGGCCGCGGCTCGGGCCAGGGCGAACTGCCCGTCGATCATGACGTCCGCACCGCCCTGCACGGCGGAGACGACGACGTCGACGCCCCTGGTTGCCGCTGTGAGACTCGCGGGGTCCTGCAGGTCGCCCTCGGCCACGGTTGCTCCGAGCGCCACCAGCCCGGCGACTGTCGCGGCCTTCTCCGGCTTGTCGAGTGCGCCCGCGCGAACGAGGAGCCGCAGCTGCACGGTCGGGTCGGCGAGGAGGTAGCGGGCGATCCTGGCGCCGAGGGTGCCCGTTCCGCCGGCAATCAGCACAGTTGTCATCAGTCGCTCCGTCTCCAGCCCTGCCCTTCCGCGCCGGTTCGGGGAAAGGTCAGGATCCCACCCTACGGCGCGGGCGCGTGGCGTCGGCTTTACGTCCGGTGCCCGGTCATGTTGGATTGTCGGAGCGCCTTCCCGACCGGAACGTACGCCGCACCGTGCCGCCGACGCACACAGGAGAACGCATGCAGACACCGCCGGAGCTCATCGAATTCACCACCGGCGCGCCCCGTCCGGGTGAACTCGGCGTCTCCTGGATCCACGGATCCGAGTCCGCAAAACACAACACGGACCCGGACATCCAGGTCCACGGCTACGACGAGCACACGTTCATCCTGCGCCAGAACATGGCGGTCAACTACGAGGCGCCGTTCATGTTCCTGCTGTTCGGCAACACCCGGGCCGTGCTGATCGACACCGGTGCCACCGATTCCGCGGACTTCTTCCCGCTGCGCCGCGTCGTCGACGGACTAGTGGACGCCTGGGTTGCCGCGCATCCTCGTGACGGCTATGGGCTGCTGGTCCTGCACACCCATCCGCACGGCGACCACGTCGCCGGGGACGCCCAGTTCGCCGGCCGGCCAGGCACCCTGCTGGTAGACGCGGAGCGGGACAGTGCGTGGGAGTTCTTCGGATTTACCGATGACGGCGGCGCCACCGACGGCGCCACCGGCCGCGCCGACCAGCGGGCGCGAGTGGACCTCGGCGGCCGCGTCCTGGAATGCTGGCCCGGCCCGGGGCACCACAGCGCCGCCGTCACCTACTACGATCCCGCCACCGGCATCCTGCTCACCGGGGACACCGTCTACCCCGGCCGGCTTTACGTTCAAGACTGGCAGGCCTTCGTCCGCACCATCGAACTGCTCATCAGGTTCTGCGTCACACACCCCGTCAGCCATGTCCTCGGCTGCCACGTCGAGATGTCTCGGAAGCCCGGCGTCGACTACCCGATCCACAGCACCTACCAGCCGGACGAACCGCCGCTGCAGATGACCGTGGAGCAGCTCGGGGATATCCGCCGGGCCATCGATGTGGTGGCGGGACGTACTGGCCGGCATGTGTTCCGCGGCTTCATCCTCTGCGTCGAAGAGGCCTGAGAGCCCGCGAGATGGCATTTCGCGGCAATGTCATGGCAAAACACTGCCAGAATGCTGTGTTTATCGAAGGTCCCCAGTCTTGCACGGGAGGGTAAATACCGCGGTCCGCGCGTGTTAAATTCGGGTCTCGACGAGTCCGCATCTTTTCCCGCCGACGGGTTGCTGCGCATACTGGATGGCAGATGCGGGATTCCGGCAGCGGAAAGGTGGTGGCGGATGAGCAGCGGGGGAGGTTCGGCGTTCCGACGTCGGGCGGAACGGGCGGCCGAGCTGCGCTCCATCCGGGCCAGCGGCAGCACGGTCCAAGAGAATGACCAGCTCAGCGCCGCCGAGGAGGAAGTCCGGCAAAAGCGCTCCAAGGTGGATGACGCCGCCAAGGCCGAATACCTGATCCGCGACGCCATGGCCCACGGGAAATTCGACAACCTGAAGTACGCCGGCAAGCCCATCCCAGGGCTGGGCGACGCTTACGACCCGGACTGGTGGGTGAAGGGACTGCTCCAGCGCGAGAACATCACCGGTCTGGGCCCGACGGCCATCCTGCTCCGTACCGAAGACGCCGAACTTGATGCCCGGCTGGATGCGCAGTTCTCGGAGCAGCAGGTGCGTGACATCCTGGCCGACTTCAATGCCCGCGTGATCGACGCCCGGCGGCAGCTCCAGGGCGGACCGCCGGTCATTACCAAGACCCGTGACACCGACATCGAAACGGCACGCTGGCGCGAACGCCGGTCAGCGAGGGCGCCCGCACCGGTCCCGCCCTCACCGGAGTCAAAACCTTCCTGGTGGCGGCTGCTGTGCGGGCGTGCCTGAACCGGCCGCGCTACTCGGCGGCCGGCCGCTTTCGTTGCTGTTTGGTCGCCGCCCGCTGTTCCTTGGCGACGCGGTGCCGGCGGTTCGAGCCCCTGGTGGGTTTGGTCGTCCGGCGGCGGGCAGCTTCGGGAGCAAGACCCTCTGCCACGAGCTCGGAGAGCTTGGCCAGGGCGATCTCGCGGTTTCGCAGCTGGGAGCGCTGCTCGGAAGCGGTCACGGTGATCACCCCGGCGGTGAGGCGTCGTCCGAGCCGCGTGACGAGTACCAGCCGCTGGCCCTCAGACAGGGCCGCCGAGCCCTCGACGTTCCAGGAGAGCTCGACGCGGCTGTCCGTGGTGTTGACGTGCTGACCGCCAGGCCCGGATGACCGGGAGAACCGCCAGCCCAATTCCGACGAGGGGATCGTTAGCGCGGGCGACACCTCGAGATCCATGATTCAAGCGTCGCACGATATTTGGTCGGTGGGGCCGCAAAATGCTGTGGCCCCGCGTCCGCGAGCGGCGTTGCCTGCAGGAAGCGCCGACCCGCGGCGGACAGCACCAGTAGGAAGGTGCCCACTGGGCGCGTAGATCCGGCGCTCAGATGGTGCGGGGAGCCTTGGCGAGGTTCTCCCGTAGTTCGGCCGCGCTCTGGTGCGCAACGTAGGCGGGGCGGTCCCGTTCCGCGCGCCAGCTCTCGGAGAGCGGGCCGATGTTGACGGTGTCGAAGCCGAACGCGTCATAGAGCGTGGTGACCAGCTCAGCCGCCTCCGGGAAATCGCTTGCGGTGGCGAGCGCGCGGCGGTTCTCGGTGCCGGCCGGGGTGCCGTCGGTGGTGATCTGGCTATACATGATGTGGTTGAAGCCCTTGGCAACCATGGATTTTGGCAGCTGCTCCTGCAGCAACCCCGAGGTGGTGGCCTCGCCGTTGTCCAGCGCCGGGATCCGCCCGTCGCGCTCCCAGTAGTAGTTGTTCGTGTCGATCACGATCTTCCCCGCCAGCGGCCGGGCCGGGAGGTCCGCGATGCTTTTCAACGGGACGGTGACGACGGCGAAATCGCCGGCCGCTGCAGCCTCCGCTGCGGTTGCCGCGCGTGCGTGCGGGCCCAACTCGGCGACCAGTTCCGTCAACGTTTCCGGCCCCCTTGAGTTGCTGATCACGACGTCGTAGCCAACCTGGACCGCCTTCCGGGCCACTTGACTGCCAATGTGTCCTGCACCGATGATTCCGATTGTTGTCATACCGGTCCCAACAGCTTGCCGGCCGAGGATATTTCGGGGCCGGCGGCGCTGCCGAGTCAGGGGCGGAGCCAGCCCTGCTCGAAGTCCGGGTGGTCGAAATAGGGCAGCGCCAGAGCCTGCAGCGAGCGTTCCATCCAGTCCAGCGACCGCGGCGCCCAGTGCGACTCCTGGAGGGAGTCGCTGACCATAGCGGTCAGCGCGGACTGCCGGGCCGCTTCGACGACGCCGATCAGCCTCCGCTTGGCCTCGCATTCGAGCAATAGCCGCTGTTCGTACCATTCGCCCGACTTGGAGACGGTCCGGCTGCTGAGCAGCGTCCGGGCCGCGGCCTCGTCCTCGGAAATGCGTTCGGACAGGAACTCAACAATGTCCACAAACCGAGGGTACGCGCGGCCGCCGGCCGTGGCATCACCCCAGCAGGTCGTCCTCATAGCACCAGCGCCAGTCTTCGCCAGGCTCGATGCTCCGCATGACCGGGTGGCCGGCGGCAGCAAAGTGCCGGGAGGCATGCGTTCCCGGCGACGAATCGCAGCAGCCCACAGTCCCGCACGCCAGGCACATCCTCAGGTGGACCGGCGTCGTGCCTTCCCGGCGGCAGTCCGCACAGAAGGGTTCGCGCGGGACCTCCTGGTCCGCTGCGGACTCGAGATGGCCACACACCCCGCCGGGCCGCGCGATCCCTTCCCCGCCGCCTTCGCCGGGACTGTCCAGCTCTTCCAGCGTGATGTCGAGCATGGATTCCTCCACGTCCAGCCGGTCCAGGACCTCGCTGAGGACCTCGTGGGCGTACTGGCCGCCACGGCGCAACTCCAGCACCTTGGCACGTTCTGCGTCCAGCATGGCCAGCCGGAGCTGGGCGTAGCGTTGGCTGGGGGTGCTGGCCTCCGCCGTAGGCCGGCCGAGCCGTTCCCAGGCGGCCAGCCCGCGCTCCTGGGTGCGCCGCTTGAGCATCGCCACGACCTCCGGCGGGTCGTTGTCGGTGCGCAGTTCCTGCAGCCGCTGCACCCCTGCGGTGGTGGCCAACTGCATCAGGGAGGCCTGGTTCAGGGCATCCTCGCGTTGGTCCGGGCCCTGTAACCGGGTCAGCCGGACCAGCGCGGGCAAGCTGAAACCTTGCAGCGTCAGGGTCCCGGCGACCACCACCATTGCGGCCAGGATTAGCACCGGCCGGTGTTCGAGTCCCGCGGGCAGCACCAGCACGGCCGCGAGGGTCACCACCCCTCGCATCCCCGCCCAGGAAACGATGGCGGCGACTTGCCACGGCGGTGCAGGGTCGTCCCGCCGCACGGCCGGGATCAGTCGGGGCAGATACGTTGCCGGGAACACCCACACCGGCCGCAGCAGCAGCACCGCCAGTAGGATGACCGCGCAGCCGGCCCAGATCCGGCCGGCGCCAAGCGAGTCGTCCTGGACGCCTTCGATGATGGTCCGGACCTGGAGCCCGATCAACAGGAACACGGAGTTCTCCAACAGGAACTGCACAGTGTTCCAGTTGCTGCGCTGACTCAGCCGGGCGGCGCCATTGGGCATGGACGGCGCCTTGGTGCCCATCACCAGCCCGGCGACGACGACGGCGAGGACACCCGAGGCGTGGATCGCCTCGGCGGGAAGGTAGGCGACGAACGGGGCCATCAACGACGTCGAGGTGTTGATCGCGACGTTCCGGATCCGTTTGCGGAGCTCGGTCAGCACGTAGGCCGCGGCCAGGCCCGCGACCAGGCCGCCGCCGGCTGCGAGCAAGAAGCCGCCGGCGATTCCGGCCGCGGACACGGTACCGGCCAGCGCGGTGATGGCGGCCCGGAGGCAGACCAGCGCGGTGGCATCGTTGACCAGGGACTCGCCCTCGAGGATGGTGACGATCCGGCGGGGCATGCCTACTTTTCGGGCGATGGCTGTCGTGGCCACGGCGTCCGGCGGGGCCACGACGGCGCCGAGGGCGATCGCGGCGGCCAGCGGGATTTCCGGAAAAAGCCACCAGACCACGAAGCCCACCGCGAGGGTTCCGAAGATAACGTAGCCCACCGAGAGCAGCGAGATGGCCCGCTTGTTGGAGCGGAAGTCAAAGAGCGAGGTCCGGAGCGCGGCGGCGTAAAGCAACGGCGGCAGCAGCCCGACCAAGACCAGCTCCGGGTTCAAATCCACGGGCGGGACAAAAGGGAGGAAGGATCCCGCGACGCCGGCCAGTACCAGGAGCAGGGGGACGGAAACGTTGAGTTTCCGGCCGACTGCGCTGACGGCACAAACAGCGGCCACGAGAACCAGCAATCCGAGTGCAAGCTCCATGCCGCCATTCTCTCAGGCCTGCGTCCCCGGCGCGGTCCTTGTGGCGGCCAACGGTGGGCGTCGGCGGGACGCCGTCGGGCTCTGCCCGGGCCGGCCGGCTGGGCCTGCCGCTGTTCGTCGCGCTACTGGCCGGGCCCGCATGGTTCCGGAATCACCAGCCGAGCCAGGGCGGTTGGGATGACGCTGAACCAGCACAGCGCTGCGAAAAGGGCGCCGCTAAGAAGCCCGCCGATTCCAGCCGTCAGGGCCGTCGCTGCTGCGCTGTCTGCCGTAACCCCAAGACAATTCCCTATGCCCGCCAGCCTGGTTCAGTCCGCGAAGCAGGGAGGGCGCAGGCGGAAGGTCCAGCCGCCGTCGTTGTCCTGTCTGGAGCCCGGTGGATCAGGAGTGGCCGGTATGAACTCTGCCGCTTCCCCAAGAGGCGGTGTTGCCCGGCCCGAGGAGGCGTAGTTCCAATCCGCCTCGGCGGCCGCGATGACGTCAGTCCGCTCCTGCGGAACATGAATGACCTGGCGGCGAACGAGTCCGTTACCAAGGCCGGTCAGGCGGCCCGAAGTTGCCGTTCACGGGCGCGCCTTTCTTCGGGTGGCTGCGGGCGGGTCTAGAACCTCATGATCTCGGTCAGGAACCCGTAGTACTTGGAGCCCACGGGGCGGAGCGGATCGCCGGTGTAGCCGAAGCCCGGGTGCCGCTGGTTGTACGATTCGGTCAGATCGAGGAACTGCTGACTAATGTCGGCGCCCGAACCGTCGCAGGCCCCGTCACTGATGCACAAGGACAGGGCGCCGGCTACCGCAGGACTGGCGAAGCTGGTGCCGTGGTTGACGCCGTAGCGTCCGCCTGGGGCCGTGGACAGGACGCACACGCCCGGTGCCGCGATCGTGTGCCGCTGGTCTTTGATGGTCACGGCATAGTTCGAGAAGAACGCCGGCTGGTCGTCACGCTGGCCCAGAACGCTCCAGTCGTCATGGACGCAAATGCTGGGAGCCAGTCCGCCCGGGCGCCCGTCGAAGTCCGCCATGGCTGTAGCCGCGATGACCTCGTGGTAGGCCGCGGGCACGGTCCCGGCGAGGTCCGACGCAGCGTTTCCGGCAGCGACTGTGTACGCCACTCCGGCCCGGACCGAGCGGCAGATGGCGTAGTGCATCGGGTCTGTGCCCTTGCCGCAATTCGCTGTGTCGGAGCCGGGCCCGGCGATGCTGATGTTGGCGACATCGATCGCGTTGGTCTTGTCGGTGCCCCGGCGGGTCGAGGTCACCCAGTCAATGGCGCAAATCAGGCTCGCCTCGGTGATGTTACCGGCGTCCGACACCACCCGCACCGACCAGAGCGGGGTGCCCGGCGCCGTGCCGACGATGCCGGAGGCGTTGTTGCGTGCTCCGATGACGCCCGCCACCGCGGTCCCGTGGCCCAGGACGTCAACGGGAGTCACTTTCACCGGTGCGCCGGAGGTGCAATCGATGCCGCCGCGGACATTCAGGTCCGGGTGACTGGCATCAATGCCGCTGTCGATTACCGCCACATTGACGCCGGTATCGCCGTCGCTGGTCCGTTGGTTGGCGCCGGCCCTCGCCTTAGCAATATCGCCACCGATCCGCAACCACCAGAACGGCGCTATCTCGGTGTTGGGTGCCGTGGGTTCCTGGGGCTTGTCGAAGTGCCGGCCGAGCGTGACGAAGTCGACGCTCGGGTCGGCGGCCAGGCTGTTGGCCTGTGCGGCCGTCATGGTGCCGGAGTAGCCACTCACCGCGTCCCGGTAGACCGTGGGCGCAGTGAAGCCGAACTTTCCCTGCTGTGCGGCGGCGATGGCCCCCGCGTCGCCGGCGCCGTCCTTGAGGACCACGATGTAACTCTGTCCCGGGTCGGCGGCGGCCGGTGCGGCGGCGGCTGTCCCGCCGCCCGCGGCGAGCGCGACGGCGGCGAGGGCGGCCAGATAGTGCCGGGGCCGCGTGCTGTCCGGCGGGGGAGCGGCGGCGCCTCGCCTTGACTGGCGCCAGACTGCGGCCACGAACGGGTTCTGCACTTGCGGGAAATGTCTGCGGACAGTGATGAACATCGTGGCCTCCATTAAGCGTTGTCGCTTTCGAGCGCCCCCGTCCATATGGTAGGCCTGTGGCGCTTAAAAATCAGGAGGCAATCGCTACTTGCCGCCAATCAGCGCCGGTGTGCCGGGCGTGCTTCCGGCGCCGCAGGCTCAGCCGTTGTAACCCTCCACCTGGGTGACGGGACGCGCCGCCGCGTCGTCCGGGTTTTCGCCGTATTGCTTCTTGGCCCGGCGCTGCCTAAGCAGATCCCAGCACTGGTCGAGGCCTTGTTCGAGCTGACTGAGCCTGAGCCGGTCGGGGACATGATCATGGTCGGGACTTGCGGATTCGGCCCGTTCGCGGAGCTCTCGTTCCTCGTCTACCAGGGATGTGATGCGCTGAAGGATGTCCCGTTCGTCCATGGTGTCCTACTTCCTGCGGTCCTGAATCTGTGGATACCCGCCAGCGTAATCACGGTCCGTGGCCGTGGCCAGAGGGTGCCCAGTGGGCGGACTGCCGCTTAGCGTCCGCCCACTGGGCCGGTGTGCTAAGCGGCCCGGCGCCGCAGGGTCAGCCGCAGCGCCAGAAGAAGGCCGCCGCTGAACAACAGGGCGATAGCGGCAAGGTAGGCCCCGCTTTTCGCCCCGGTCATCGCAAGCTGGCCCGCGCCCGGCGCCCGAGTCTTCAACTCCGTGACTACACCAGCAGGCTTCACAGCTGCGTCAGCCGAGGCGAAGCCCGCGGTCTGGACGGTGCCTTGCGTGCCGACCTCGGTGCCGCTCACGCCCGGTGTGCCGGATGCGTCCGGGGTACCCGAAGCCGGGGCGCCGGGGGCTTCCGAGGTACCGGGTGCGTCCGGGGTACTCGAAGCCGGAGCACCGGGTGCATCCGGAGTGCCCGCTTCCTCTGTTCCGGCCACTGCCGGAGTCCCCGTGGTGGCGGTGGAGTCGCCGAGCAGTCCTAGTGAGGTCGCGCCGAGTGTTACCGGTGCGGTGACCGGGGCGATGACCTGGGTGCCGGAGGCGATGCCGTCGTTCCCGCTGGTGGTGGTCCCGGCGGCGGCGGGGGCCGGAGCCTTGGTACCGCCGGTGGCTCCGGCGGGGGTCCCGTTGGTGGTGGCGGTGGAGTCGCCGAGCAGTCCT
>NZ_JBEPNK010000034.1:0-31616 GCF_040546245.1 Arthrobacter sp. UYEF3 | reverse complement strand
CCCTCGGCTTCCGCAACCTCACCAACTACATCGCCAGATCCCTCCTGGAATCCGGAGGATTCAGACCGAAACTACACTCTCAATTCTGAAGAGCCTCTAATGTCTTCTGACATCGATCGTGGACAGCCGCCAAATAGCGATCATGTCTCCGGCCCGCCACGGCCGGCCCGCTGCTGCATGGATTACTGCAGCGATATGCCAGTAGGACAAGTCCCCGACGCCGGCGGCCTGGGCTACTCCCCGGGTACCGGTAAGTCGACGGCCGCACCCGTGGAGATTCCGCTCAGGGTCTCGATGTAATCCAGCGTCTTGGGAGCGACATGCCGCACGCCCGCAAGGGCCTCCCGAAGAACGGCTCTCCTAGCCTGGTCACCGAGCTGGTCTCGGAGTTCCAGTACCGTTTCGATGCCCTCGCGCTCGAACACACGCGTGATGTCCTCTATCTGGGCCAGACGGCCAGGCGAGGGCCAGCTGATAACTTCCGAGAGCTTGCCCGTATCGAGGTGCCGGCGGAATCCACTCGTCGTGGCGGCATCCGGCCACGCCGCAACCAGAGCGAGAACGCGCGGCTTGACGGTCTCGTGGTAGTTCTGCCGTCGCTGCAACGTGGCATCGACGATGATGGCCCCGATATGGTCCCAGCCACGGCTGACTTCGGTCGAGGCGTCTATGCCGTGGGGGTCCATTAGGGACGGAAGGTTGGCAGCATCATGATCGATAGTCATAAGTGAATACTTCCATGTGCCAACGGTGGGCGTGTGGCTGAGTCCGCAGAGGTCAGCGGTTAGCTCACAGGGGGACCGTGCGGTGCTGGGCTGAAGCCCTGGACGGGGTCTGCTGATGGAGGATCAATAGCGGAAATGTTTGAGGGGTCTCCGGCGGTCCACATTGCTCCCGGCGGCTCGAGCAGACGCTGCCGAAAAGGGCCGGCCGGATGAGTCATGAAACCGGCGATTACGGAGTGCGCATTTCGAATAGGATTATGGACAATGGCTCGAGCCGGCGTTGGGGGACGACAGCATGAATTACCAACAAAAGGACCCCTCATGGCCCGCAAAGTACACGTCCAGCTGATCGATGATCTTTCCGGCCAAGACGCCGACGAAACCATCCTGTTCTCAGTCGACGGCGCCGATTACGAAATTGATCTCACAGCAAATCACGCCGACGAAATGCGCGGGGTTCTGGAAAAGTACGTCGCCCACGCCCGGCGCCTCCGGGGCACGCCAAGCAACCGGGGCGCAAGGACCGCGTCCACGGGCTAGGACGAGACCCAAAGGATCCGGGACTGGGCCAAAGCCCACGGCTACAACCTCAGCGCCAGGGGACGAATCAGCCAGAACATCAAAAAAGCCTACGACGCAGCCCAGGCATAAAACGACGACCGGTCAGTCGCCGCTTACCGCACCGGTCCTCGAATCCCCGGGCGGGTCGTATGCGCTGTTATCGGCGTTGGACTGCCGGCCCCTTACCTCCGGGGCAGCCGCAAGGTGTCGGCCTTGCCATGGGTGCCCCAACGCTGGGGCGAGCTGGCCAAGGTAATACTTCTTCGGCCAGTGCCTGAGCCGTTGCGGAAGCAGCGGATGCACCCTGGCCAAAAGATTTATCGTGCGTTCGAAACACAGACGGTGCCACCGGTTCCACGCCAGCCGGAAGTCCTTCCGAAGCTGGCACGGCAGGAGCCCTGCCGTGATCAGGCGCGCCAGGGGCATGACCAGGCGCATCACGGCCGGTCCGGCTGAGGGATAAAGCAAGTCTCGTGCGACGCGCACCGCGACCTCGTCGGCTTCCAGTCCGGCCAGGGTGCGGTTCCAGTATTCGTGGAAGGCGGCCCTGTCAGCCGGCCACATCTTCTCCGGCAACTGCAGGGCAGTGCCGATCGTGGCGTACTCGCGGTAAACATCCTCGGCCGAGGCGTCCGTCCGTGGCCGGTTCCCCGTCGGCCCGTTTGGCGGCCGAGACATACAGGTTTTCTTCGTTGGCGTAGTGTCCGGCGTCCTCAACGACGGTCATGCCTTGGGCTTCCAGTTCTTCGATGAGCTTGGCGAGGGTTGCGGCGCTGTCGCGTCGGTCCCGCAGCAGTTGCGCGATGTGCAGGAGTTGATCGGGTTCGTCCGTGATGACGGATACCAGTTCCCCGGTCGCGTCCTGGTTCCTTCAATTATGTGGACAAGAGCAGGTCGTCAACGCCTTTGCTACAAAAGTTGTTCTGATGCCGCAGAAGCCATGGGCAGATGGAAAGTTGACGCGCGCCTGCTGAGGTGCCGATAGTCGGCAGCTTCCTGAACGCTGACCAATCATGCGTTGATGGCAGCGCTTCGTGACCGTACCACCCCAGAAAGGGCTCATGGACTGCAGAAGGCCACTGGTCCTGCGGGCATTCGGGATCACTGGGGGGCGAAAGACTCTGGCTACGGATCTTCGGTCGTGGTCGGGTTGAAACGAGATCCTATAGAGAATCGAGCATCCCATGACCGGATGGCTGGTCGAAGGCGCTGGCACAGTCGGTGTCGGAACTTATTTTGGCTGGGATGGCTTCACCATCCAGTCGGGAAACCTGATTGTGATCCTGGTGATGATCATCCTTTTCGTCCTGGCCCTGATCGTTCCCTTTCCCGGCGGGAAGCGGCGGAAATGACTGCCCGGGCCACGCCGGCGCACGGTTTACCGGGGGAAGGGGAGGCTCATACCTGGACCGGACGGGCCCGCCGGTGGATGCTTGGGAAGCTCCCGCCGGAGAAGCTGTTGCCGGAGGACCAGCCAAGCTATGTGATGTCGTGGGCCTATGTGTTCGGCATGGGGGCCATCGCGTCGCTGCTGTGGATTATCATTTCCGGGGTAGTCCTCGGGTTGAACGGGCCCCACTGGTATCACGTGTCCGCACTGGGCAGCTTCGTCAACAGCACCCATCTGTGGAGCGTGGAACTGTTCTTCATCTTCATGGTGGTGCACCTGTGGCTAAAGTTCTGGATGGCGGCCTGGCGCGGGGGCCGGGTCCTGACCTGGATCACCGGCGTGGTCTCCTTTGTCGTTTCCATCGTGGCGGCCTTCACCGGGTATCTGCTTCAGACGAACTTCGATTCCCAGTGGATCGCCTTCGAAGCCAAGGACGCGCTGAACGCCGTCGGCGTAGGCGCCTGGTTCAACGTAGCCAACCTCGGACAGATTTTCGTATGGCACATCACCCTGCTTCCTCTGGCCGTGGGCGCCGTCGTCGTCCTGCACGTCCTCCTGGTCCGGGTCCACGGTGTTGCGCCACCGCTGGAGGCAGCAGCGGGCGACGCCCAGTTGTTGCACAACAGCCCGGAGTCCACCAAGACTAAGGACGTCGCGCCGTGACGACGGAAAACAACAGCACGTCCTGGCGGAAGGCGGACAACGTGGCCGGCCGGCCCTGGACGGGCAGCGTCCGCGAGTACGACCTGGTCAAGGAACTGACCATAGGCGTTGTCGTGGTCGGCCTGCTGGTGCTCGGGGTATCGGCCATCTTCGGCTCGCCTGATGAACCCGGCGTCAGTCTCAAAGGGTGGGCGACCACCGCCCCCGCGGATTTCGCCGCCACCACCGTAAAGGAACTTGGCGGAACCAGCGATACCGCAGGGTACGGTCCGCCGTACAACTCGACGCCGGACGCCTCGCAGAAGATCGGTCCGGTCGACCTTCAAAGTCTCTCCGGCGTCCGGCTACCTGTCGATACTGCCGCCGACTTTGTGATTGCCCCGCTTGAGACGCTGCCGTCGCCCCCAGCCGCTGTTGCCGACTGGACGGCCGCGACGGATCAGCAACGCACCGACTGGACAGCCGCCTATTCCGCCGCCCTCGACGCCGCCCCGGACAACGACCCGGCCAAGGTCGCCGCCGGCGACTACGGCCCCGTGCCCGCGCTGACCGGCGCGTTGCTGGACATGGCACGGCAAGGCAATCTGGACGGCGTGCTGCAGGGTGGCGGAAACTTCTACAACATGGACTACACCCGCAGCCTCCTGTTTCTGGGAGACGGCAGCTATTTCCCGGAACTTGCGGCCAGCCAGCACCTCACCGGGGACCAATGGGGCGTGATGAACGAAACCGGCGACACGCCCGGGCAGTCCTGGCTCTGGCTCTTCTCACTCCTCTACCAGATAGAACCGTTCAAGTCCTCGCCGAACGCCGATGCCCTCGTCGTGGTCACAATGCTCGTGCTGACCGCGTTGCTGACCCTGCTGCCGTTCATCCCCGGCCTGAGATCGCTGCCGCGGAAGATACCGCTTCATCGCCTGATCTGGAGAGACTACTACCGGAAACGCTGATTATGTGGACACAGTCATTCCGTCAAGACTGAGACGACATTCTCTGGAATGCGTTTCCACAGAACTTGGCCCATGCGGCCCTTGTGTTAGGCGCAACACAGCGGATTCGCCCTGAGAGGAACCCGGTCCGTTCACAGCATCCGGACGTAAACTGACCTCCGAATCACCGTGAGCGCATCGTGCGTTAACACCGTGGAAAGCGCGTGAAGTGGAGACCGGATGCTCTGGAAACTGCTCTTCGAATATTTGAGGCCGCAGCGCCGGCTGCTGCTCGCCGTCGTCGTCTTCCAGCTGGCTGCCTCCATCGCCTCGCTGTACCTGCCCACCCTGAACGCGGACATCATCGACCAGGGCGTGGCGCGCGGGGACACGGACTACATCCTCCGCACCGGCGGCATGATGCTCATGATCACCCTGCTGCAGATCGCCTGCACCATCACCGCCGTGTACTTCGGCGCGAAGGCCGCGATGGCCCTGGGCCGGGACGTGCGCGGGGCGATCTTCAGCCGGGTGGCGGAGTTTTCCGAGCAGGAGGTGACCCGGTTCGGCGCGCCGAGCCTGATCACCCGCTCCACGAACGACGTCCAGCAGGTCCAGCAGCTGGTGCTGATGTCCGCCACGCTGATGGTCACCGCGCCGATGCTGAGCATCGGCGGGGTGATCATGGCGGTCCGGCTGGACGGGCAGCTGTCCTGGCTTATCGCGGTCAGCGTGCCGGTCCTGCTGGTGGCAGTCGGACTGATCGTCACCCGGATGGTGCCGCTGTTCCGGCTCATGCAGACCCGGATCGACTCGGTCAACCGGGTGCTCCGCGAACAACTCACCGGCATCCGGGTGGTCCGCGCCTTCGTCCGCGAGGAGGTGGAAACCGCACGCTTTTCCCGCGCCAACGAGGACGTCACGGACACCGCGCTGCGCGCCGGCCGGCTGATGGCGCTCGCGTTCCCCACCGTGATGCTGGTGCTCAACGTCTCGTCCGTGGCCGTGATCTGGTTCGGCGCGTTCCGGATCGAGGACGGCTCCATGCAGGTGGGCACCATGATCGCGTTCCTGAGCTACCTCATGCAGATCCTGATGTCCGTCATGATGGCCACCTTCATGGCCATCATGATCCCGCGCGCCGCGGTCTCGGCGGACCGGATCGGTGCGGTGCTGGGCACAGAATCGAGCGTCCGGCCGCCCGAGCATCCGGTCAGCCGGTCCGGCCGTGCCGCCCGAGGAGAGCTGGAACTGCGCGACGTCGGGTTCGCCTACCCGGGCGCCGAGGCGCCGGTGCTCTCGAACGTCAGCTTCGCCGCCCGCGCCGGGCAGACGACGGCGATTATCGGCGCCACCGGGTCGGGCAAGACCACGCTGGTAAACCTGATGCCGCGGCTCTTCGACGCGACCTCCGGCGCGGTACGGATCGACGGCGTGGATGTGCGCGAGCTGCACCCGGACCTGCTCTGGGGGCACATCGGCCTGGTCCCGCAGAAGCCCTACCTGTTTTCCGGCACGGTGCGCAGCAATCTGCTCTACGGCAAGCCGGACGCCACCGAGGAAGAGCTGTGGCAGGCGCTGGCCATCGCGCAGGCGGAGGATTTTGTCCGCGAGATGGACGGCGGCCTGGACGCGCCGATCTCGCAGGGTGGCACCAACGTTTCCGGCGGGCAGCGGCAGCGGATCGCGATTGCCCGGGCCCTGGTGAAACGGCCCGAGCTGTACATCTTTGACGACTCGTTTTCCTCGCTGGATACCGCCACGGACGCCCGGCTGCGGCAGGCGCTCCGGCAGCACACCGCCGGTGCGACGCTGGTGATCATCGCCCAGCGGGTCTCCAGCATCGCGGACGCGGACCAGATCCTGGTGCTCGACGGCGGCCGGATCGTCGCGGACGGCACGCACGAGGAACTGCTGGAGACCTCGAAGACGTACCAGGAGATTGTGAATTCCCAGCTCGCGGCGGAGGAGGCGGCATGAGCAGGACCGACAAGGCATCGGCCCCCGCGGCGGCCAGCGACCCGCCGCCCCGGATTCCGCGCCCGGCCGGCGGGCCCGGCCGCGGCGGCCCGTTCGCCGGGATGAACATCCCGGCGGAGAAGGCGATGAACTTCGGGCAGTCCGCGCGGCGGCTGCTGGGCGAACTCCACCCCGAGCGGTTCTGGCTGACGCTGGTACTGGGGCTCGCCGTCGTGAGCGTGACGTTCTCGGTGATCGGCCCGCGGCTGCTGGGCGAAGGCACCAACCTGATCTTCTCCGGCGTCGTGTCCAAGCAGCTGCCCGCCGGGGTGAGCAAGGCGCAGCTGATCGCGCAGCTCCGGGCGGCGGGAGAGAACCAAAAAGCGGACATGCTCAGTGCCATGGCGCTGACCCCCGGCACTGGGATCGACTTCACCGCGCTGTCCTCGGTGTTGCTGTGGGCGCTGGCGCTGTACGTGCTGGCCTCGGCGTTCAGCTGGATCCAGGCGTACATCCTCAACGGCGTGGTCCAGCGGACGGTGTACCGGCTCCGTGAGCGGATCGAGGCGAAGATCAACAAGCTGCCGCTGCGCTACTTCGACACCGTGCAGCGCGGCGAGCTGCTCAGCCGGGTCACCAACGACGTCGACAACATCTCCCAAAGCCTGCAGCAGTCCATCAGCCAGGCGGTCACGTCGGTGCTGACGGTGGTGGGCGTGCTGGTGATGATGCTCATCCTCTCGCCCACGCTGGCCATTATTGCCCTGGTGACCATTCCGCTGACCCTGGTGACGACGGCGGTGATCGCCAAGCGCTCGCAGAAGCTGTTCGTGGCGCAGTGGAAGCACACCGGCGAGCTGAACGGGCAGATCGAGGAGACCTACACCGGGCACGCCCTGGTAAAGGTGTTCGGCCGGCAGCGCGAGGTGGAGGAACGCTTCCGGCAGAAGAACGTGGAGCTGTACCAGGCCAGTTTCGGCGCGCAGTTCATTTCCGGGCTGATCATGCCGGCCATGACGTTCATCGGGAACCTGGTCTATGTGGGGATCGCCGTGGTGGGCGGCCTGCAGGTGGCCTCCGGTGCGATGCAGCTTGGTGATGTGCAGGCGTTCATCCAGTACTCGCGGCAGTTCACCCAGCCGCTGGCCCAGCTGGGCTCGATGGCGAACCTGCTGCAGTCCGGGGTGGCTTCGGCGGAGCGGGTGTTTGAGCTGCTGGACACCGAGGAACAGTCGGCTGATCCGGTGCCTGCTGTGGCGCCGTCGGGCGGCCGGGGGCGGCTGGTGTTCGAGGACGTGTCGTTTGCGTACTCGCCGGATAAGCCGTTGATCACATCCTTGAGCCTGGTGGCTGAGCCGGGGCAGACGGTGGCGATCGTGGGGCCTACCGGGGCGGGCAAGACCACGTTGGTGAACTTGATGATGCGGTTCTACGAGCTCGACGCCGGCCGGATCACGCTCGACGGCGTGGACGTCGCCGCGATGTCCCGGCACGAGCTGCGCTCGCGGATGGGCATGGTGCTGCAGGACACGTGGCTGTTCGGCGGGACCATCCGGGACAACATCGCCTACGGCCGGCCTTCTGCTTCCGATGGGGAGATCATGGAGGCGGCGAAGGCGACGTACGTGGACCGGTTTGTCCGGTCCCTGCCGCAGGGTTACGACACCGTGCTCGACGACGAGGGGTCCAACGTCTCGGCGGGGGAGAAGCAGCTGCTGACTATCGCCCGGGCGTTCCTGGCCCGGCCGTCGGTGCTGATCCTGGACGAGGCCACCAGCTCGGTGGACACCCGAACTGAGGTGCTGGTCCAGAAGGCGATGAGCGCACTGCGGTCGGACCGGACGTCGTTTGTCATTGCCCACCGTCTCTCCACCATCCGCGACGCCGACCTCATCCTGGTGATGGAGGCCGGGCAGATCGTGGAGCAGGGGAACCATGCGTCCTTGTTGGAGGCCGGCGGGGCCTATGCCGCGCTGTACGCGGCGCAGTTCGCGGCGCCTGTGGCGGAGGTTTAGGACTGGGCCGGCGGCCTGTGGGTGGGAAGCACGGGTAGACAGGGACTTATGGTTTGATCGCGTGCAGACAGACCCGGCCGCACGGGCACCACGACTTGACCACCGTGGCGGGCGCTGGCGGCCCTCACGATGGCCAGCTCGTCACCAAGCTGCCGGGTCCGCTTCGTGGCGGACTCCAGGTCCGGGCCTGCGCGCTGGGGGTTCCCGTCGCCAGGCCGGGATTCACCAGAGCCTGGTGCTTCCACCGGTACAGAGTGCCCAGGCAGATCCCGGATTCGGCATGAACGGCCAGGACCGCTTCCCCCTGGCGCATTCGGTCGCTGAGCCCTGGTCGAATGGATCCAGGATATCGAAAAGGTATTTCATGGCCCGCGGAGTCACTATGCACCTCTCATATATGGCTGGCCTACTAAGCGGGAACTGGAGCAACTGGACTCTTACACAGGATCCAACCAGCCCCGCCCTCGCGCTCCAGCCGTGCGCCGTGCGCGATACGCACGACGGCGGCGGGCGTCACGCCGGCAGCCACGTCACCAGCTTTGCGCCAGCGGCCTGCCCTCTTCGTAGCCTGCCGCGGACTGGATCCCTGCCACGGCGCGTTCACGGAACGCAGCCAGGTCAGCGGCGCCGGCATAGCTCATCGAGCTCCGCAGGCCTGCGGTAATCATGTCCAGTAAGTCCTCGACGCCTGGCCTCGCCGCATCCACGTACATCCGCGACGTGGAGATGCCCTCTTCGAACAGCGCCTTCCGGTCCTTTTCGAAGGCACCCTCCCGCTGGTTGCGGTTCTGCACCGCACGGGCCGAGGCCATGCCGAAGCTTTCCTTGTACTGGCGTCCACTGGCATCAACCTGTAGGTCGCCGGGACTTTCGTGTGTGCCGGCGAACCAGGAACCAATCATGACCTGGCTGGCTCCGGCGGCCAGGGCCAGGGCCACATCGCGCGGATACCGGACCCCGCCGTCGGCCCAGACCCGGCCTCCGGCGGCGCGCGCCGCGGCGGAGCATTCGAGGACGGCCGAGAATTGCGGACGGCCGACCGCCGTCATCATACGGGTGGTACACATCGCCCCGGGGCCGACGCCAACCTTCACGATGTCCGCACCGGCCCTGATCAGGTCGCGGGTGGCTTCCGCCGTGACCACGTTGCCGGCGACGACCGGCACGCCGGGGCTCAGTCGCTTTACGGCAGCCAGAGCATCGAACATCTTCTGCTGATGGCCGTGCGCCGTATCAAGGACCAGCACATTAACGCCGGCGGCCAGCAGTTCGCCCGCCCGGCCGGCAACGTCGCCGTTGATCCCTACCGCAGCAGCCACTTTGAGGTTCCCGTCGGTGTCCAGGGAGGGTCGGTATAGGGTGGAGCGCAGGGCCCCCTTCCGGGTAAGGACACCAATCAGGGCGCCGTCCTGCTGCACCGGGGCATAATCGGTCCCGGCGGCGTCCATCACCGCGAACGCGTCACGGAGCGCCTGTCCCGATCCGCCGTCGAGCGTCCCGGCGGCCAGCAAAAGCGGCTGGTGCCGGATCACGGAAGCCAGCGAAGCGAACCGGTCCTGTCCCTCACAATCGGCGGCGCGGATCACGCCGGTCACCGTGCCGGCGCCGTCCGCCACCACAACAGCACCGTGCGGCCGTTTACCCATCAGGTGCAGGGCGTCGATGACGGTATCGGAGGGCGCCAGCCGGACGGGAGTCTCCAGCACCGGGTGTCGGGTCTTGAGCCAGGCCGTGACGTCCCGGATGACCCCGATCGGCACATCCTGGGGCAGGACAGCCAGGCCTCCGCGGCGTGCCATCGTCTCGGCCATCCGCTTGCCCGTCACTGCCGTCATGTTGGCCGCCACCAGCGGAATGGTCGAGCCCGTACCGTCGTCCGCGGCCAGGTCCACATCCAGCCTCGAGATGACGTCCGAACGGGAGGGCACCAAAAAAATATCGGAATAGGTGAGGTCGGTGGTGGGCTCATTCAGGAAACGCACGGTGGCTCCTTCGTAGGCAGACTTGCTCTTGCCGGACATTCCGGGCGCCACCGGGGCGCCGCTCCTGCGAGTCTAGATGATCAATTTCCGTTGATTTCGGGGTGTTAGTTGGCGTAGGCGGTGAGTAAGCGTTTGCGCGTGGCGCCGGTGTGCCAGTCCTTGCGGCTCGGACGCATCAGCGTGGCGCCGAGCACCTCGTTGATGTTCCCTCGGCTGACCGCCATGCCGCCGGATGCGTGCAGCGCTTTGGCGGTGCAGGAGGCGAGCGGGTTTGGAGCCAGGGCCGGCTGCGGGGTGCCCGCGGGGTGTGGGAGGGCCATGTGGAGATCCTTGTCTGGTGGTTGCCGATGCTTCCAATTCCAGCTCAGTGAGGCCCTGTCTGCTGATCCAGGTGGGCCGGCGACGAGGCGCCGGTCGGGGACTAGAGTAGGGCCATGGGAATCCGCACGTCAACTACGGTGCGTGACATGGCGGCGGTGACAACCCCGAAACCCAAATTTCACATCCCGAAATTAAATTTCCAGAGGACTATGGTGCAACTCACTTTCCGGTGCTAATCTCGATCTTGTCAAGGCGGGCCCCCGGACTCCGGGGAAGCTATCTACCAGGCGCAATTCAACCTTCAAAAGCAAAAGCTGAAGCCTGGTAACCGTCGCATCTGGCCCTTCCGTCTCACCTCGGTATACCGGCTTCCCAGCAAGGGAGTCGCATCATGAGTACCACCGTCCCGGCCGAACAGTTCCTGGCCAGATCAATCCAGCTGGCCACGGCCAACGTCTTGAACAGCGGCGGGCCGTTCGGCGCCGTCATAGTCACCGCGGCCGGTCAAGCGTTCGACGGCGTTAACCGCGTCACCGCCACCAACGATCCCACCGCTCACGCCGAAGTCACGGCCATCCGGAAGGCCTGCAGCGAACTGGGCACCTTCGATCTTCGCGGAGCCACCCTTTACGCGAGCTGCGAGCCGTGCCCCATGTGCCTCGCGTCCGCCCTCTGGGCGCGGGTGGAGTGCGTTATCTTCGCGGCGGACCGGAACGACGCGGCGTCCGTGGGCTTCGATGACGCAGTGTTCTACGAATACTTCGAAAACAAGCAGCGCGAGTTGCTCATGCCCGTGGCAAAACTGGAGCTCGAAGATCCCCAAGCGCCCAGCATCCTCGAACCGTTCAACACCTGGAACGCGCTCGATTCCAGGATTGACTACTAGGGCCGGTGGCTGAGATGACTATGCAGGACCAAATTCCCGAGCGCACCCAAGTGACCTCACCCCAGAAAAGTGCGGCCTCGCTGCAGCAGCCCGATTCCAGCCGGAGCCGGACCGTCCCTCAACCGGCGTCGACCGCTTTCCTGGACCGCTTCTTCCACATCACACGGCGCGGCTCCACCGTTGCCCGGGAGGTGCGCGGCGGCCTGGTCACGTTCTTCACCATGGCCTACATCGTCATTCTGAATCCGCTGATCCTCGGCGGTTTCAGCGCGGATAACGCTCCCGTGGACGTCGCCGGCGGCTGGCTTTCTGCCACGCAGGTCGGGGCCGTCACCGGCCTCACCGCCGGCGTTATGACCATCCTGTTCGGCCTGATCGCCAACCTGCCGTTCGGCCTCGCTGCAGGACTGGGCATCAACTCCTTCCTCGCCGTTGCCGTCATCCACGAAGTCACATGGCCCGAAGCCATGGGGCTGGTGGTCATCAACGGCATCCTGATCGTCCTCTTCGGCGTTACCGGCGCCAGGACGGCCATCTTCCGGGCCGTCCCCAAGGAGCTGAAGGCCGCCATCACCGTCGGTATCGGCCTGTTCATCGCCTTCATCGGCTTCGTCGACTCCGGCTTCGTGAAGGCGACAACGGCGGGGCCGCCGGTCCAGCTGGGCGATAACGGTTCCATCACCTCCATCCCCACCCTGGTGTTCATCGTAGGACTGCTGGTCATGGGCATCCTCGTGGCCCGCAAGGTCCAAGGCGGCCTGCTCATCGGCATCACCGCCACGACGGCGCTGGCCGCGGTGGTTGAGGCCATTATGCACATCGGGCCTTTAAGCCGGGCCAACCCTGGCGGCTGGCACCTGAACACCCCCGTGCTCTCCGGCCAGCTCGTATCAGCCCCTGACCTTGGCCTGGTGGGGCAGTTCGATCTATTCGGTGCGTTCGGCCGGATCGGCGGGCTCGCTGCCACCATGCTGGTCTTCACCCTCGTGTTCACGAACTTCTTCGACGCCATGGGCACCATGACCGGCCTAGCCAAGAGCGCCGGCGTCGCCCACAAGGACGGCACGTTCCCGCGGCTCAAGTCGGCCTTCATTGTCGAAGGACTCGGCGCCGTCGCCGGCGGGGCCACCTCCGGCTCCTCCAACACCGTCTATATCGATTCGGCGGCGGGCATCGGGGAAGGCGCCCGCACCGGTCTGGCCTCCGTGGTCACCGGCGCGCTGTTTCTCGGCTCAATGTTCCTCACCCCGCTCACCAGCATGGTCCCGCTGGAAGTGGCGGCCGCCGCCCTGGTGGTGGTGGGCGCCATGATGATGGCCCAGATCCGCGAGATCAAGTTCAGTAAGTTCTCCGTGGCGCTCCCGGCCTTCCTGACCATTGTCACCATGCCCCTGAGCTATTCCATCGCCAACGGCATCGGCGTCGGTTTCGTCTCCTGGGCAGTCATCGGTGCCAGCTCCGGGAAAGCGAAGAAAATCCACCCGCTGATGTGGGTCGTCACGGCCGGCTTCCTAATCTACTTCGCCCGCGGCCCCATCAACGCGCTGTTGGGCGCGTAGCGGATTCGCGCTGCGCTTTCTAACGGATGCCCCGGAGATCCAGGGCGCGGAAACCCGAAAGCGCAGCGCATATCTGCCAGGCCCGGCCGGGCGGTTCTTCCCCCGGCCCACGACAGAGGACTAAGAATATGGATACCATCGCCGCTCAGGAAAAGGGAGTACAGCAATGCTGGATCTGATGCCGTCACTGGGCCAATGGCAGCCCGCGGCCGCTGGCCAGCGCTGCGCCGTGGCCACCGTGGTGGGGACAGGCGGTTCGGTTCCACGGCCGCTGGGCACGTCCATGCTGGTGTCCGAGACCGGCGAGGTGCTGGGCAGCCTGTCCGGCGGCTGCGTTGAGGGCGCTGTGGTGCAGGCTGCACTGGAGGCAATGCGCGACGGCGGCACGCGCCGTGAGTTTTTCGGCTACAGCGCCGAGGACGCGTTCGCCGTCGGCCTCACCTGCGGCGGCGAGCTGGAGGTCCACATCGAACCGATCGGTTCGCCCTCCGGCGGGCTGCTGTTGGCGAGCCTGCACCTGCTCACCGGCACTGCAGCCGGCGGCGACCCCGGCGACCCCGGCGGCCCCGCTCCAGGTCGCGGGGTGGCGCTGATCCGCAGGGTGGACGCCCGCGGGGGCGGCGCCGTAGCAGTTCGTGATCCGGCGTCGTTCCAGGCGGCGCATTCTCCGGAACTTGCCGCGCTGCTGGGCGCCGCAGGCGCAACCGGTGGCTCCGCTTCCGCCGGAGTCCCGACCGGCGCCGCCGGATCGTCCACCGGTTCCGACGCGGGGGCCCTGATGCTGGCAGCAGCGGCCCAGCTGGAGCCGCTGCTACGCGGAGGCCGGACCGGACTGGTCCGGCTTGCGCCTCCTCAGGGCTATTCGAGCGGCAGCCCCGGCCTGGAGGACACGAGACCGGCTCCGGAACCCATCACCCTCCTCGTCGAAAGCAGGCTTCCGCCGGCGCGCATGCTCGTGTTCGGTGCCAACGACTTCGGCGCGGCGCTCCTGCCGGCCGCCAAGCTGCTGGGCTATCACGTCAGCCTGTGCGATGCCCGCCCGGCCTTCGCGGGACAGGAACGGTTCGCGGTGGCGGACCATGTTGTCACGGACTGGCCGCACCGGTACCTGGCCGCGGAAGCGGCCTTGGGACGAATCGACGCCCGGACGGTGGTCTGCATCCTCACGCACGACCCGAAGTTCGAGCTCCCCCTGCTGGAAACCGCGCTCGCTATGGACCTGGCCTACGTGGGCGCCATGGGGTCGCGCCGCAGCCACCGCCAGCGAATCGACTCCCTGCTCACCGCCGGCGTGGCGGCGGAGGACCTGGCACGGTTGCATTCGCCCATCGGGCTGGACCTCGGCGCCGTCACGCCCGCCGAGGTGGCCGTGTCTATCACGGCCGAGCTCGTGGCCAGCCGCAACCGTGGCGCATCTTCGGCCGCCGGGTCGCTCCGAGACGGGAGCGGACCCATCCACCACTACGTCACCACCCCGCAACTCCAGGAGATCCCATGGACATGAATACCATCGGTGCGGTTGTCCGCACCGCGGACCCGGCCGAATGGCGCGACGGCGATGCCTGGCTTGCCGGCGGCACCGTCCTTTTCTCCTACGGAAGCCTCGCCTTCGGCAACGAGCCGCTACGCCGGCTTCTGGACCTCGGCTCCACAGGGTGGCCCGCCGTCACGGTGACGGAGGAGGGCATCGAGCTCGCGGCAACGTGCACGGTCGCGGAACTGTATGCGCTGCCTGACGAGCCCGGGCCCGGGGTTCACCCCGGATCCTGGCCCGCACTGGCCCTCTTCCGCCCCTGCTGCGATTCCTTCGTGGCCTCCTTCAAGGTCTGGAACATGTCCACCGTGGGCGGCAACCTGTGCACGTCGCTGCCCGCAGGCCCCATGATTTCGCTGTGCGCAGCGCTTGATGGCCAAGCCACCATCCTGTGCCCGGGCGGCGACAGCCGCACCGTTCCGGTGGCGGAGTTCGTGACGGGGGACGGGCGGAACTGCCTGGCACCGGGCGAGCTCCTGCGCAGCGTCCTCCTCCCGGCGTCGGCCCTTGCCTCCCGGGCCGCATTCCGCCGGTTGTCGCTGAGCAACCTGGGACGGTCCGGGGTGCTGTTGATCGGAAGGCTCGACGGTGGCGGAGGCCTGGTCCTCACCGTCACCGCAGCGACCAAGCGCCCCGTGCAACTGCGCTTCGACACGCTCCCGGGCGCCGACAGCCTCGCCGGCGCCCTCGAGGCCGCCATCCCGCACGCCCTCTACCACAACGACATCCACGGCCTGCCAGCCTGGCGCAAGGACATGACCCACCGGATGGCGGAAGAAATCCGCGCCGAACTTTCAACGCCGGCAGGCGACACTCCACAGCACGTTTCCGGTGACTTCTGGCCCCCTCGGGCCCCGGCACTCAAGACGGCCCCGAACACACCTCGGAATGCATTCCCGACGGAAGCGGCCTGAACATGGCCATCGAGATCAACGGCGCCCCGGCGCACGCCGAGCCGCGCCCAGGCCAATGCCTGCGCACATTCCTCCGGGAGGAGGGCAACTTCGGCGTCAAGAAGGGCTGCGACGGGGGCGACTGCGGGGCGTGCACGGTTCACGTGGACGGCATTCCCGTCCACAGTTGCATCTATCCCGCCGTCCGTGCTGACGGCCATGCCGTCACCACAATCGAGGGATTGTCCTGCCCACGCGGAATTGCCCCGGACGGAACCGGTGACGCTGGCACCCTGCACCCGATGCAGCGGCAGTTCCTCGACGGGCAGGGCTTCCAGTGCGGGTTCTGCACCGCTGGCATGGTGATGACCGCCGCCACCTTCGATGAGGCGCAGAGGGAAAACCTGCCCCGCAGCCTCAAGGGAAACCTTTGCCGCTGCACGGGCTACCGGGCCATCGAGGACGCGGTCTGCGGCAGGGAAGGACACCCCGGTCCCGCTGGCCCGGGCTCGGGCATCGCCGGGGGAGGAAAGCCTGATCCGAAACCGGGCCAGCTGGGCGATGACGTCCCCGCCCCGGCCAGCCTTGCCGTAGTCACGGGCAAGGCCCGCTACACCCTGGATGTTCCGGCGGAAGAACTCCCGGGGCTACTGCACGTGAAGCTCCTGCGCTCGCCCCATGCCCACGCAAGGGTTGTCGCGATCGACAAGACGGCCGCACTGGAAGTTCCGGGCGTTGTGGCGGTCTTCACCCACGAGGATGCCCCGGCCCAACTGTTCTCCACCGCTCAGCACGAGCTCTACACGGATGATCCGGACGACACCCGAGTGCTGGACGACGTGGTGCGTTTCATCGGGCAGCGGGTGGCTGCCGTCGTCGCGGATTCGGTCGGCGCGGCGGAAGCCGGGGTCCGGGCGCTCCGGGTCGATTACGACGTGCTGGACGCCGTCTTCACCCCGGAAGAGGCCATGCTCACCGGCGCCCCCGCCATCCACGGGGACAAAGACGCGGTTACGGCCCGCATCGGCCGGCCGCAAGAGAACGTGGTGGCCGAGCTGCATTCGGAACTCGGTGACCTTGCAGCCGGATTCGCCGGGGCGGACTTCATCCACGAGCAGACCTACCGGACCCAGCGGGTCCAACACACGGCTCTGGAGACGCACGCCTCCATCGCCTCCATCGACCGCGACGGCCGTCTGCACATCAGGACCTCCAGCCAGGTGCCTTTCCTCGTCCGCCGGACGTTGGCCCGGGTTTTCGGCCTGCCGCAGGAACAGATCCGCGTGGTGGCCGGTCGGGTAGGCGGCGGCTTCGGCGGGAAACAGGAGGTACTGACCGAGGACATCGTGGCGCTCGTCTCCCTAAAACTTAAGCGCCCCGTCCAGCTCGAATTCACCCGGACCGAACAGTTCACTGCCTCCACCACCCGGCACCCGTTTACCATTCACCTGAAGGCCGGCGCCAGCAAGGACGGCCGGCTCACAGCCCTGCAACTCAACGTACTCACCAACACCGGCGCCTACGGCAACCACGCCCCGGGCGTGATGTTCCACGGCTGCGGCGAATCCTTGGGCGTCTACAAATGTGCCAACAAGAAGGTGGACGCCCACGCGGTGTACACCAATACGGTGCCCTCGGGCGCTTTCCGCGGGTACGGCCTGAGTCAGACGATCTTCGCCATCGAATCCGGCATCGACGAGCTCGCCACGGGCATCGGAATGGACCCCATGGAATTCCGGCGCCGCAACATGGTCCGCGACGGCGACGAGATGCTATCCACCCATGACGAGCCGGAAGAGGACGTTCACTACGGCAGCTACGGGCTGGACCAGTGCACACTCCTGGTGCAGGACGCCCTGGCACGCGGGCTGGAGCGGTACCGCGGGGCCGGGCTCGACGACCTGGGACCGGACTGGGTTACGGGGGTGGGATCAGCCCTGTCCATGATCGACACGGTCCCGCCCCGCGGCCACTTCGCCCACTCCCGGCTCAGGCTCCTTCCGGACGGAACCTACGCTGCCGACGTCGGAACAGCCGAATTCGGAAACGGCACCACCACGGTCCACGCCCAGCTCGCGGCCACGGCACTGTCTTCCACGGCGGGGCGCGTCACCGTGCGCCAGTCGGACACGGACCTCGTGGAGCACGATTCGGGCGCGTTCGGATCGGCCGGGACGGTGGTGGCCGGCAAGGCCACTCTCGCCGCGGCGGAGGACCTCGCCGTACGGATCCTCGGCTTTGCCGCCGGAATCCGGGGCGTTCAGTCTTCGGGCTGCCAGCTGGAGGAGGACGCAGTCCTCTGCGAGGGAATCCGGGTACCGCTGACCGAAATCCACGACGCCGCGGTGCAGGCCGGCGTCGAACTCGCCTCCGAAGGCCATTGGGGCGGGACGCCGCGCTCTGTGGCGTTCAACGTCCAGGGTTTCCGCGTTGCGGTCAACACGGGGACTGGTGAGCTGCGAATCCTGCAGAGCGTCCAGGCGGCGGACGCCGGCGTAGTGGTCAACCCGAGGCAGTGCCGCGGCCAGATCGAAGGCGGCATCGCGCAGGCGCTGGGCGCCGCGCTGTATGAGGAAGTCCGCGTGGACGACGGCGGCAGGGTCACCACGGACATCCTGCGCCAGTACCACATCCCCTCCTTCGCGGATGTGCCGCGCAGCGAGGTGTACTTCGCCGAAACCAGCGACAAACTAGGGCCGCTGGGTGCGAAGTCCATGAGCGAGAGCCCGTTCAACCCGGTGGCACCGGCACTCGCGAACGCCATCCGGAACGCCACCGGCGTGCGCTTCGCGGAGCTGCCGATCGCCCGGGACAAGATCTATCTGGGCCTAAAGGAAGCGGGGCTGGTCCCTGCTGTTGGGGGCGCTAACCGCCTGTAGCCGGATGATGGGAAAGGCATACTTGGCAAGTCCGGACGGACCGTCTCCAACGTCGGGCTGGAAACCTGGCAGCTCGGCGCGAACCGGGGCAACGTTGACCGGAGCAGGCCCGGGCTATTCTGACTGCGTCGGTGGCCGCCGGTACGGTCACCGACGCAGCGTCCGACGCCGGCGTCCGCGACATCTAAAACCGCCGCTTCAGCGAATCAACCCATCCCCGCTGGTAGCCGGCGGCACGGGGTCAGTCCAGCAGCGGCAGCTGGTCGGGAGTATCGAGGTCCTCCCCGCCGGACTGATCGCTGCAGTCCACCAAATCGATAAGTTCCGGGAGTGCCTGCAGGAACAGCCGGGCGCCGACGTCGCCCGTTGCCGACTCCGCGGCACCGGAACGCAGGGAGGCGTCCAGCAGCAGGGGATGGCCTCGTCTGAGTTTGCCGTCCGCACCGCGGTAGGCTGCCGCGGTCACCCGGCCGGGTCGGTGGCCGGCCAGGAGCCGGGCCACGATTGCCGGAGTGAGCCCGGGCTGGTCCACGAGGGCGATCATCACACTTTCATTGGGGGCGGCGGCTGCCACCCCCAGCCGGAACGAGCCGCCCATCCCGTTGGCCCAGCCCAAATTCTCAATCACTGTGTGCCGCCGGAGGTCGGTGGCTGCTCTGACTACGGACGCGTCCGCACCGAGCACCACCACCACTTCGCGGCAGCCGCCGTCGAGCAGCACATCGGCAAGCACCTCAACGAGGGCGCTGCCCCTAAACGGCAGCAGTGCCTTCGGGCCGCGCCCCAGCCGCGTGCCTGCACCGGCGGCCAGGAGGACCGCCGTTACGGGCGGTTGGTTGTTCCTCATGTGCCTACCCTAGCTTCCACCGGGGGCCCGACAGCTGGCCGCGGATCCGTACGACACTAGATGGAGTGGGACTGCGGACCAACCAGATCGAATTCGAAAATACCACCTACGATCGCTTGGGCTGGTACTTCAATGAGAAGCTCTTCTGGGGCGAAGAAGTGGTGGACCGAAACTCACCGGCCTTCTAAACATAGTCCAGTCAGCTGCCGCCCAGCCGATGCTCCCCGAACGAAAAGCGACGTTCCATCCCTAGGACGGGAGCGTCCTTTTGAGGAACCCTTACCGGGCGGTTAGGGCAGAGAATGTCACAGGGACGCCGCCGCTCCCTGTGCCCGGTAGGAGTCGAGAGCGTGCTTGTCGTTGTTGTCGGCTGCCACGAAGCCGCGAATTCGACACCCACACAGCGCACTGGTTCGCCAGCGCTGACGGGAGCCCGTAGTATTCATCAGTTTGTTTGTACAGCAGGGCGAGCGGATGCACGTACGCGCGCGGCCCAAGCCCTCATAGTGGCAGAGGTCCGATGGGTGTCCCAAAACAAGTTGGCTGAACTGTTAGACGTTCCCCGTGCCCCGGCCTACCGAGTTCCAGCGGGTCCAGCCCCAAAGTAGTGACGTTTTAGCGCTGCTAAAATACCGCCATTTATTGTTGTGATCCACAGGACTATTCGAAGGACCAGCCCTGCGCCAATCGCGGCCACCAGGGGGTGACCTTGCGGTACCCGCCGATCAGCGCCATTGCCGCCCGCATGCCCGGCCGGCAACTTGGACCGGACCTGGCGGGCTACGTCGTCTCCGCCGCTTTCGGCATCAGGGCCAGTCCCCGGAGATGACTAGGGCTCGACGAGCGTCAGAATTGTTTCCGGGCGGACGCCGTCGAATTTCATCGCCCCGGCTACCTCTTGCGACTCCATAACTCGCTGGAAAGTTTCCATGTCGGGGACTTGGACGATCAGGCCTACACGGTGGCTCTTTGCCGGGTCGGTGAAGGTTCGAACCGTGATGCCCAGAGGCCCGAAGACTTCTTCCCGTTTGGGTGAACTGAGCCAGTGTTCGACGTCGTCGACTTCATGGAAGATCAATAGTGTTGGCATCGTTTGCCTCTGCTTTCTGGGACTGTGCCAGGAGCCGGGCTGGTCAAGGGGCCGCGTCTGGACATCCTGATCACGCTGAACGTACCACGGCCCCGGAAGCGGCGGTAGTAGGGAGAAATGACAGCCCGGACCCGTGCGCGCCTACCGGCTGCTCACCTGGCCGGACAGCTTCGCGATGGGTGCGAGCACGAGCGGGCGGGCGGCGTACCACCCGGCCGCTGTAAGGGCGATGGCCGCCGCGAAGAGCCAGAACCCCACCCAGTTCACCTCGTCGGTGCCGCCGAACATGTGGTTTAGGTTGCGCAGCGCACCGGTCGCAAATACCAGGAACACGTGGACGACAATGAAGAGCACGAAAAACAACATCGTGGGGAAGTGGACCGCTCGGGCAACCTCCAACGGGTAGGCCTTGTTCAGCGTCCTCGCGTTCTTGGGCCAGAACTCGCTCATGCGCACCCCCGTGATCGCCGCGAGCGGGGCCGCGATGAACACCACGATGAAGTACATGAGCTGCTGCAGGCTGTTGTAGTTCACCCAGCCACTCTCAACGGGCCAGTCAAGGGTCATGTACTGCAGGAGCGACGACAGCGCATTCAGGAACGCCTCCCAGCTGGTCGGTACCAGCCGCACCCAGCGGCCGGAGGCAAACAGCAGCACCACAAAGAGCAGTCCGTTTGTCAGCCACAAAATGTCCAGCAACTGGTGCAGCCACAGGTTGATGCTGATTTTCTTGCCGCCGCGCTTCGGCGTCCAGAATGCCGGCGGCTTCTGCTGGGTGCGCACCTGGTAGCCGGAGCGAATGATGAGCACCATCAGGAAGATATTCAGGAAGTGAGCCCACTGCGCCCACCACGGGAAGCCGGGCTCGGCGCTATCGGGCAGGTCATACGCGCCCGGGTACCTCTTGAGGAACTCCGGCACGCCCGGCAGCGTCGTCACACCGCGCGCGGCCAGCAACAGAATCCCGGCGGCGGCCATGGCACCGACCGCGAGGAGCACAACCAACCTGATCCACTGGCCCAGGGAGCGCGAACCGTAGAGCCGTGCCTTGGCTGCGGCCTTCGCCGGTTTATCTGCAGCGACTGCCTGCGGGACAGCCGGTGCTGGAGGCACGACGGCGGTGGGTGCGGAGGGTGCCTCACTCACCACGGCCGGTGCTTCAGACGAGGCAAGAGCGGGTGCTGCAGTTTCGGCAGTCACCGCAGCAGGTGCCTCAGCGACAGCCGTGGTGACTGCCGGGGCGACAGCCGTTGTAGCAGGTACGGGCGAGCATCCTTCGGGCGGCCAGGGTTCACCTCCGGGGATGCGAGGAAGGCCGCGACGAAGCCGGGTGGTTCCCGCCGTCGTCGTCGGTGTGGCCGGTGCGGTGGCCAGGGCAGCTGCTGGCGACGTCGATGCCGGCACTCCCGTCCGGGCGGCAGCAGTAACAGGAGCGGCCGGTGCGGGAGGTACCGAGGCAACTGCTGCTGAAACCTCGCCGGCTGGCGGCCAGGGCTCGCCGCCCGGCACCCGCGGCAGGCCACGGCGGAGCTGCCGCGGCCCGGCATCGGCGTTCACGGCAGGCGGCGCAGCGGACACCGCCGTCGCCCGCGTTGCCGTTTCCTGAACGGGGGCGGAGAGATCGGCCGGGGCAGCAGCAAAAAGTGCGGGTGCCTCGCCTGCTGCCGGCCAGGACTCGCCGCCCGGCACGCGCGGCAGGCCCCGCCGGATGGACCGAGACTGAGCTGCCATCATTACTTCTTCCGGGCCTCAAGCGCGCTGATCAGCTGGGGAACAACCTTGAAGAGGTCGCCCACCACGCCGAAGTCGGCGATCTCGAAGATCGGCGCGTCCGCATCCTTGTTGATGGCGACGATCGTTTTGGCGGTCTGCATGCCGGCCCGGTGCTGAATGGCCCCGGAAATGCCCAGCGCGATATACAGCTGCGCGGACACAGAAACCCCGGTCTGGCCCACCTGTTGCGACTGCGGGACGAAGCCCGCATCCACCGCGGCCCGCGAAGCACCAACGGCGGCGCCCAGGGCATCGGCGAGCTGTTCGACCAGGGCGAACTGTTCCACCGACCCGAGGCCGCGTCCACCCGCGACCACCCTCGCGGCACCACGCAGCTCCGGCCGCGAGGCGGCGGCCACGATCTCCTCGAACGAGTCGATCCGCGCAGCCGGCTTCCCGGAAGCCGCCACGGCCAGGGTCTCCGACGCCTCCGGCTGCGCCGTGGCGCGGGCCTCGATGGAGCCCTGGCGAACCGTAATCACCGGCGCCCCGAATGTGGACGTTGACGTCACGTTGTACGCACCGCCGTAGACCGAATGGTGTGCCACGACGCCCTCATCATCACGGGACACGCCGATCGCGTCCACGGACACCGCGGCACGCGAACGGGCAGCGTACCGGCCGGCAAGGTCGCGCCCATTCAGGGAATGCGAAATCAGGATCGCGTCCGGCTGCACCTGCTCCACGGCGGCGGCAAGGGCGTCAACGCCAGGCACTCCGAGCGCGGCAGGATCCGGTGTCTCGGCGATCAGGACGTGCGCGGCACCCAGGGCCGCGGCCTCCGCGGCGGCGCTCCCTGCGCCGGGACCGGCGAGGACCAGGGCAATTGGCGTGCCGACCGCAGCGGCAGCGCCGAAGAGCCCGGCCGCAGCCTTCTCGAGTTCACCGGCTGCCCCGGTTTCGACGACGACGAGGATGGCGTCACGAGGGAATTCAGTCATGTCGTTTGATCCTTACGCCAGTCGGTTTTCGGTCAGGAAGTCAGCCAGCTTCTCGCCGGCATCACCCTCGTCAACGATCTTTACGCCCGCCGCGCGCGGGGGCTTTTCTGCCACCGTCAGCATGATCGACCGCGCCGCGTCCGGGTCCTCTGCCGTGACCCCCAGGTCCGCGAGGGTCAGCGTCTCCAGGGGCTTCTTTTTCGCGGCCATGATGCCCTTGAAGTTCGGGAAGCGGGGCCCGGGAAGCGCCTCGGTAATGGAAATCACCGCGGGCAGGGGTGCTGATACTTTCTGCACGCCGGCGTCGATCGGCCGGGAGCCGGACACCGCGCCGTCGCTGATCTCCACGACGCTGAGGCCGGTGGCATGCGGCACGTTAAGCAATTCTGCAAGCATCGCGGGAATCATGCCGCCGGATCCATCCGTGGAGACGTTGCCGGTGATGACCAGGTCAAACTCCGTGCGACGGATCGCTGCTGCGAGGGTTTCAGCGGTCAGTCCAAGATCGGCGCCCCGGAGCGCCTCGTCACAGATGTGGGTGGCGCTCCCCGCGCCCATCGCAAGCCCCTTACGTATGGTCGCCGTCGCACTCTCGGGTGCGAGGGAGAGGAGCGCGACCTCGGTTCCCTCGTTCGCGTCGGCGTACTTCAGTGCCAGCTCCAAGGCACGCTCGCCGATCTCGTCGATGACTGTTTCGCTGGCTTCGCGATCGGCGAGGCCTGTTTCAAGGTTCAGTATTCGGTCCCCGTAGGTGTCGGGGACTTCCTTTACTAAAACGATAATCTTCATTGACGGCTCTTCCTGTGGCGGGCACGCCTCCACAGCGGAGACGGGTCGGATCTCCCTAGAGTTTACGAAGGTCTTGGACGGCTTGGCCTGCAGGGGCCGTGTCGGGCCGTTCCTGCTGCAGTTCCGGGGGATTAGCGGCCCCCGCGGACTCGGTCTAGGGCAGCCGGGACGGGCGCAGGACGGTCGCGTCGCCCGCACGGTCCGGATCAAGCGGCACCGGGCTGATCAGGACCGCCGCTCCTCGGGGCAGGACGCCGTCGGACAGCACCTGGCAGCGCACGCCGCCGCGTCCGCGCATGGCATTATGGGCGCCCGGGGCGAGCATCTCATCCATCCAGGCACAAGGGTGCGCAGGCCGGCCGGCCTTGAGCCGCACCAGCCCCGCACGGGATTCCAATGCGAAGTCATGTCCGAGCAGCGGCGCAAGCTCGGCTCCTCGGATCACCACGTTGCGGCGCGTCAGCAGCGGGTCAAGGGGCGCCGTGCCCAGCTCGGTCGCGATGGCTTCGAGAGCCTCGACGGCAAACACCGTGACTGCGGCATCCATGTGCGCGGCCTTGCCGAAGAACCGGTCACCGACGATGCCCTTGCCGGCGACCAGTTCCACGTGCTCGGCATCTGTGGTCGGGACGTCGGCCGCACCCTCGCGGGCGCGGCCGAAGTAGGCGTGCGCCGGCGACACGAGCAGGTGCAGGATCTCGACGTCGTGCCTGTACGCCGGCTGCGCTGGCTCCGGAATCACGGGCCTAGTCGGCGAGGATCTGGTAGAGCGCGCGGCGGGTCTCATCGATCTTTTCCATCGCAGCCGTCCGTTGTTCCTCCGTGGCCGAGAAGCGGAACTGGTGGATGACTCCCATCAGTTTGCCCACGCTCTGATGGAACGCCGGGCCGGATCCCTGCGGGTCGGTGTTCCAGGCGTTCCCCAGCTCTTCGGCGTGCTCGGCCACGTAGGCCTTGCCCGCGTCCGTGAGTGTGAACTCTGTGCGCCGGCCGTCGCCGACGGGCGCAATAAGTTCTTCATCAACGAGTTGCTGCAGCGTGGGGTATACAGAGCCCGGGCTGGGACGCCACGCACCGGAGGTCCTTTCCGCGATGGTCTTGATCAGGCCATAGCCGTTCGAGGGTGACTCGGCCAGCAGGGAGAGAATCGCCGAGCGCACGTCGCCCCTGTTGGCCCGGCGTGGCCCGCCCGGACCAAACCCGGGACCGAAACCCGGGCCGAAGCCTGGCCCGAACCCGCGGCCGCCCCCGAAGCCGCCGTGGCCGTGCGGTCCCCGGCGGCACCGGCCGCGTCCGAATCGTCCTTCGGCAGGTCCGCCCTCGGTGAATATATCGTCGTTAATGCCTTTCATAGCGGCATCGTCCTTCCAATGTGGTGGTGGTGCTCTGGTTCTTGCCGATCCTTCGGCGATACTTAACGATATATCTCCGAATATCGAGGGTCAAGGGATCTTGGGTAGCAGGTTGTGCGACGCTTACGCGCGGGTTGCCATTCTCCTGCCGGTAGTACGGAGCCAACTTCGCTGACATGCCTGGCGGAGGCTTAGGAGGGACGCGCGCCGCCAGGGCCGCTCGGGGTCAGGCTCCCTGGGAGGACATGGCGGCGGGATCTGGCCACCATAGACGCCCAAGTGCTCTTCGCTGGCGGCGCCCACGACGTCATGATTGACGCCTATAGCTCCTATGCGGCGATGCAGGAACTACCCCACGCCAAGCTTGTGCTTTACAGCGACGCCGGGTACGCATTCCTACTCCAGCACCTCGGAGAGTTCGTCCGTAAAGTCCAAATTTGCTTGGCGAGTTGAACACACCGGAAATTCTGCGGCAGGCACAGGTGTCGGCTGGGCCAGAATCCTTGCGAGTCAGCTTCGGCGCCGGCATCGTCAAATTAATTTGTTTTTTGCAAATCCTGTGGTGTTTCCTCTGGCTTCTTAGTGACAATTTCGACGGCGGTGCGAACCCTCTTCGATTTCGCCTCAGCCGTGGATTCGGATATCGCGCAAGGACTGTTATCACGGCCCTGAGGCGCTAGTAGGCGGGGGATACGGCCCGGCGCCACGCGTGCATGGCGTGCTTCACGGCGTGTTTCACCGCACTTTTATGGCCGTCCTTTTGGGAACTGGCATAAAAAATATAAGTGTGTATGGTATTGGGTACACGCAAGAACAGAAAGGTGTGATTCCTTTGTCCGGAAAATCGCTTAAGAGCGGCAGCGCCAAAAAAACGGGGAAAACAATTATCGAAAAGCGGGCCGAAAAAAGAGCTAAAAACGAGTCCGGCGACGGGCTGTTCGCAAAACCGCGCAAAAACCAGCGCTAACATGCCGCGGGCGGCCGGATGCGAGACTCCAGCCCCATCGGCCGCCCGCACCACTCCTGACGTGCCAGGTATGGCGCGCACCCTTGGAACCGCAGCCCTTCGTTTCAGTCACAAGGACAAGAACCATGAACGCCATTTACAACGCCCTGATTGTTCCGGCCCAACTCATCCAACCGGTCCGGATCGAGTGCGTGGACACCGCCGTGCCCGTCCTGCAGAAACTGGTGGCGGGGAACATCGAAGCCATCGCCGGCAGTAACTGGCATGCCTACCTCAATGACGAGGGATACCGGCTGCCCCAGAACGACCGGGCCGAGGTGCTTATCCGCGAGGCGGGCGTCGACCTCGACGACTTCATCAACGGGAGGGTGGTGTTCCTCGGCCACGGACCCCGGGGCGAAGAAGCAAACGTCCCCTTCCGCCTCATCCGGCTGGCCGAACAGCTCTTTGACTTGCCGCTGGCAGCCTAAGCCTCGTCTCGCGCGTCACGGCTGCGCCGCCGGCGTCAGGGGCAGAGTTCCTCTGCCCTAGACTCCGCCGCCGTCTCCAGCCCGGGGTACCTCGCCCGCTGCTTATCAGCTGGGTGGACATTAATCCGTCCGGGGTGGACATGATCATGCCCTGGACTTCCTCGCCCATGGGGTACGAGGGCTTGGATCCGTCCACCGGCACCTCGATGAAGGTACGCAGCCGCCAGCCGCCAGCCGCCAGCTGGCCAGCCGCCAGCCGCTGGCCAGTTGCTGTTGAAGGGACGAGGATTCGGTCGTGTCGGTTCCCCTTTGTTGACGGTGTGCCCGGCGGTGTGCCCGGCGGTGTGCCCGGCGGCTGAGGCCGCTGTGAGGCAATAAAAAGCCGTGCGGGTGGGTAGCCCAGACCCGCGGATTACTGCGCGAGGCGGGCAGGAGAGGTCAGACGCGGTCCCCGGCCGGCCCGGCATAGCTCGATGACCAGGACCGGAAGAACGGCAGTCACCAGCGGGGTTCCGTACCCGTCGTGGTCAGGTTCATGCCGACCGCTGCCACCAGCAACCCGGCCGCGACGGCGGGCAGGCGATGCCGGCGTCGTTGATCAGGACGTCGAGTCCGCCGAGCGCCCTGCCCGCGTCATGCCGGCGGGGCTGCATAGCGGCGAATTAACCGCTGAAGCCGAGTGCTGTACGCGCGTTCTGTCTGAGTTCGGTGAGTTCTTTGCGCGCCGCGAGGGCTTGATCCAGGGTGACGGCGACGAATCTTGTGGACGTACCGGGGGCGGCGCGGGCCAGCAGATCCATGTCGGCGCTGATGACTGTTCCCACCATGGCGTAGCCGCCGCCGGAGACGGCATCACGGTGCAGGATGATGGGCTGGGTGCCGCCGGGGATCTGGATGGACCCGACGGCGTAGCCGGCATCCACAATGTTGGACGGGTCGGAACCGGCACCGAAAGGCTGCTCCCGTTCTTTCCACGTGACGCCGGGGCCGGAGTATCGCAAACCCATTCGGTCGGCCACGGGGGTCACCTTCCACTCGCTGTTCAGGAGGTTGCCCAGCCCTTCGGCCGTGAGCCGGTGGTCATACAGGCCCAGCACGATCCTGACAGTCTGCTCTCTTGCGAAGAGCGGACGGAATTCTTCCGGAACAGTATCGGCGTCGGGTCCCGCTCCGCGGTAGAGCGCAGTGCCTAAGGGAACCTGGTCGCCGGCCTCCAGCTTGCGGCCGTGGAATCCGCCAATCGCTCCGAGGCTGTAGGTGGACCGGCTTCCCAGCACCTCGGGAACATCGATACCCCCCTGGACGGCGAGGTAGTAGCGCGTGCCACCCTGAATGACTCCAAAGCTGAGTTCATCCCCTGCGCTCAGCTGCAGGCGGGTCCATTGGTGCCGGGGTTCGCCGTTGACCTTCACTTCAACCGGTGCTCCGGTGATGGCGATGAGGGCATCCTGATCGGTGGTCAGCGCCGGGCCCATGTAGGTGCATTCAAGGACGGCCTCCTTGGCGGTGTTGCCCACCAGCACATTGCCGAGTTCGGCCGAGTACTGGTCCATGGATCCGCTCTGCGGGATGCCGACGTTGTAGTGGCCGGTGCGTCCTTGGTCCTGGACCGTGGTGGCAAGGCCGGGGCTCTTGATGTCAAACGCCATTGAGGGCCTCCATGAGAGCCTGGTTGTAGCCTTCGGGATCCGCCAGCGCCTTGGACAGATCGAATGTCACGGGCGCTTGCCGGTAGCGGAACGTCCCTGCGGAAATCTCGGCCTGGATGCTGTTGTATTCGGCCTCGGTCACCGGCTTGAACTTCACGATGTCGCCCGGCCGGAAAAACACCATGAAGTCCTTGAAATCGGCCAGCGACTGCGCCGGGTCGAAGATCGGCGCGGCTGCGACTCCGAACATCTGGTACCCGCCGGCTCCGCGCACGGAGTAGATGCAGCCGAAGCAGCCCCCGTGGCCCACAGTCAGCGCGGGTGTATCGGTGCGCGGACTCAGATACTTGGGCACTTCAAGCTGTTTCTCGCGATCAACCAGTTGGAAGAGAAACGGCAGGCCGGCGACAAATCCGACCATGGAGACAAGCCAGGGTTGCTCGTGGTGCCTCTTGATGAACTCCCCAGCGTCCTTGAGATTGTTGACTTTCGCCGCGTAGTCAATGTCGCTGCCGCCCGGCTCCTGATGGAAACCCTCGCGGAAGCGCTCTGCCACTTCGGCCGTGAAGGGATCGTCATACCAGACAGGAACCTCGATGATCCGGGTCTCGAGCGCCTGCTGTTGATGGTGGGCAAGGTCCCCTTCAATCGTCCGCAGAGTTTGTTCCAGGGTCGACGGCGGCAGGACGTCGGGATCGAACCTCACCAATAGTGAGGCGTTGGCAGGGCATACGTCCACAATGCCCGGCAGTATCAGGTCTGAAAGCTTCTCGGCAAGGGTCATGACCCGGAAATTGGCGGCCAAGCTCATGGACTCAGAGACTTCGACGAACAGGAATTCGTCTCCACCCCAGGTGTAACGGGCCTCCAACACGGCGGGTTCCGGGCTACTCATGTTGCCTCCATCAGGTCGGTGACGGTTTCTATGAACTTCGAGTGGTGGCTAACGGCAGCGAATTCGGGCCGTCTAAGGAGCTTCTTGAGCACCGGGACGGTTGTCTTGACCCCTTCTATTCGTGTCTCATCCAGGGCAGTCAGCATCGCTTCAGTGGCGGCTTCGCGGGTGTCTTTATGGACGATGAGCTTGGCCAGCATGGAGTCGTAGTACGGGCTGACCGACGACCCGACCTCCACCCCGGTGTCAATCCGGACCCAGTCGCCGGCGGGCCATTCCAAGGCGGTGATGACACCCGGGCTGGGGAAGAAATTGTTGTCCGGGTCCTCGGCGTTGAGGCGGCACTCGATGGCGTGGCCGCTGAATCGGATGTCCTCCTGCCCGATGGACATGGATCCGGTGGAGGCAATGAGCAGCTGTTCACGGATCAGGTCAACGCCGGTGATTTGCTCCGTGATGGGGTGCTCAACCTGGATTCGCGTGTTCATTTCTATAAATGCGGCCTCGTGGCCGGCCGGGTCGTAGAGGAATTCGACCGTTCCGGCGCCGCTGTAGCCGCATTCCCGGGCGAGCTCCACGGACGATTCCCGGATGGTCCGGCGGACGGCGTCGGGAAGGTCCGGCGCAGGGGCTTCCTCGATGACTTTCTGCGAGCGTCGCTGCATGGAGCAGTCGCGGTCTCCTAGGTGGATGAAGTTGGTTCCATCGCCAAGGATCTGTACCTCCACGTGCCGGGCATGCTGCACAAAGCGCTCCAGGTAGACGGTCGGATCTCCGAACACCGATGCCGCTTCGCCGCGCGCCATCTCTATGGTTTCCAGCAGTTCGTCTTCTTTGTGCACAAAGCGGATGCCCCGGCCCCCGCCGCCGGCGGAGGCCTTGACGACCAGCGGATAACCGATGCCGCGGGCCGCTTCCAGGGCATCGGCTTCGGGGTCGAGCGGACCGTCCGTACCACGGAGCACCGGGACGCCCGCCTTGCGGGCAGATTCCCTGGCCATGGACTTGTTGCCCATCATTTCGATCGCATCAGCGTCCGGACCCACCCAGGTCAGGCCTGCCTCTGCGACCTTCCGGGCGAACACCGCGTTTTCGGAGAGGAATCCATATCCCGGGTGGATGGCATCGCAGCCGTTCTCCACAGCTGCAGCCAGGATGGCGTCCTGGTTCAGGTAGCTGGCGGGGGCGGGCGCCGGTCCGACCACAACGAAGCCATCGGCTGTGCGCGCGGCCAGGGAATCGGCGTCAGGTTCGCTGGCCACCAGGAGCGTCTCGATGCCCATCTCGCGGGCGGTCCGGGCGATCCGCACGGCTATTTCGCCGCGGTTGGCGATGAGTAACTTCTTCATGGCTATCCTTCTCGAATGACGATAATGGTGTCACCCGGATTGACCATTTCGCCCTCATTGACCTCGAAGGATTCGAGGGTCCCTGCCACATCGGATTGGACTTCGGTGAACTGCTTCATGATTTCGATGATGCCGACGGTCTGCCCGATCTCGATGGTGTCGCCCTCGTTGGCGAACGGCGGCTTGCCCGGGCCGGGCTTGCGGTAAAAGACTCCGGGGAGGGGGGAAATGATGTTTGCCACGTGATGCTCGCTTTCAGATGGTTTGGATTTGGTTGGGTTAGCCCAGTACCGCGCGCACGGCGCTGGCGACGGCGGTTGAGTTGGGCGCGTCGGAGTGCACACAGATGCTCCGGAACGGGATGTTCAATTCGGTGCCGTCAACGGCCAGCACTGGCTCGCCGGCCAAGGCCCGGCGGACGCGCTCGGCGGCGGCTGCGGGATCAGTGGGAACCGGGCGGCGCTGGATCAACAGCTCTCCGGCCGGACCATAGTTGAGGTCGACATAGAGTTCGGGCACGAATTCCACGCCCATGGCCCGGCATACGACTTCGTGGGCGGTCCCGGCGAGCCCGTAAAACGGAACCCCGAACTGCAGCGCTGCTCCGGCGGCTGACTGCATCAGCTCCTCGTCACCAGCCAACATCCCATACAGGGCGCCGTGGGGTTTGATGTGGTTCAGCTTCAGCCCGTGCTTACCGAGGAACGCCGTCAAGGCCCCGGTCTGGTAGAGGATGATCGACTCGACTTCGTCAGGGCTGAGCACCATTCGACGCCGCCCGAAGCCCACCACGTCGGGGAGGCCGGGGTGCGATCCGACAGCCACCCCGTGCGCTGCGGCTAGCGCCACGGTCCGGTTCATAACGTCGGGATCGCCCGCGTGGTAACCACAGGCCACGTTCGCGACATCGATGATGCGCATGAGGTCCTCGTCGTTGCCGAATTCGTGGAGGCCCAGGCCCTCGCCCATATCGGAGTTCAGCAACACACGCCCTTGAGTGCGGGGTGAGGTGTCAGGGGTCACAGTTGTTTGCATGAGGCAACGCTACTCAGCATTCCGCTGCACCGATATCCTGCAGGTCGACGAATCGGATGGCCTGACTTAGCCTTGATCCACCGATCCGCGGTTGGTCCTGACTGTTTGTCAGGGGCGGCCGCGGTTCTTGGTTTCGGGCATGGCGGATTCCCGGCCTCGCTGC